>JBBRMT010000057.1:0-20972 GCA_038230695.1 Chloroflexia bacterium | reverse complement strand
GTTGCCTCAAGCGCCGGTATGCCGCCAGCCTGGAAGCTGGCGACTTTCATGGTTCGTTCATTAGCACGGCTTGCAGGGTTATGCTGAAGGTAGTCTATGAGCTGGTCGAGTCCGTGCATCGTTTCAGCGGTAAAAAACTCGTCGCCGCAGTTGCGGCAGCTTATAACTGGTATATGCTCGATAACTACGAGCTTGTCCCCATCACCGTAGGCTTCGGTTGTTTGGGTAATGTATGCGGTATCTTGTCCGCAGTTATGGCAGATCATGTTTTTTCCTCTTTTACGTACTGTAGACGGTTATTATGTTAGCTACGCCGGATGGGTCGATCTTAGCAACAACCTCAATTTCATCACCGCTGAGTGCCTTTCCCTGTACTACGTACTTAATCTCTTGATAAGTGTCATCCCATTGTCTCTCATTGATTCTGCCCGTTAGTATAGCTCGTTCTACGTCCCCAATATCCAGACCTCTGATCCTCATCCTTTTATACATGTGCGGTCTGGCTATGTAAGACCCTTGTTGAACACATTACCGTATATTCTCCAACACTTTACTGTACATTCAGGAAGTCCTCGCAGTGGCAGAGTTGGGCTTACAACATCAGGTATTTTATCTCCTTTCCGCTAGTATTGTCAAATACTTTTGCATCGCAAAACTGCTTACGGCACTATTGTAGTTGTGCAAGCGGAATACCCTACCCCTTTATCTCCCCCATAATCAACCCCGCCGCGATCTCCGCTGTTAGCAGCACGCCTGGCACGCCCGCTCCCGGATGGGTGCCACCGCCCACGATGTAGAGATTATCGAAATCCTCGCTGCGATTGTGGGCGCGGAAGTAGGCAGACTGGCGCAGGGTTGGCTCGAAACTGAAGGCTGCGCCCTTGTAGGAGTCTAGCTCAGTCACGAAGTCGGTGGGCAGGAAGGTGCGCTTGACCACAATGTGTTCGCGCAGGTCGGTGAGGCCGAAGTCGTTGGCGAGGAAGTCAATCACGCTTTCGGTAAGTTGTGGGCCGGTGGTCGCCCAATCAATTGTGCCATCAAGGGTCGGCACGGGCAGCAGGAAGTACATACTCTCGCCGCCGGGAGGAGCCATACTAGGGTCGGTGCGGGTCGGTGCGTGGGCGTAGATACTATACTGCTCAGGGATCTGGCGCTTGCTGAAGATCTGCTCCAGCGTCTGCTTATACTGCTGGCTGAAGATTAGCGTGTGGTGCATCATCTTGGGGTATTGCTTATCGGTGCCGAGGTAGAGCAGGAACAGCGACATCCCCCGCTTCATTCCCTCAATCTTGCGGTCAGACCAGAAGCGACGATGTTCGGGCTTGATTAGATACTTGTAGGTCCAACTGGTGTCGCCATTACTTATCACAATGTCGGCAGGCAGCGTATTACCACCCACCAGCCGCACGCCCACGGCGCGGCGGTTCTCGATGATAATCTCCTGTGCCTCGCAGTTGGTAATCAGCTTGCCGCCTAGCTCCTGATATAGCTTCGCCATTGCGCTGACGATGCTATACATCCCACCCATCGCGTACCAGATGCCCTCGTGCCGCTCGATGGCGGGCAGCATCGCGTATATCGCCGGTACGCCGAGCGGATTACCGCCCAGGAACAGCGCCTGGAAACCCATCGCCCGCCGATTGTACTCGTGGTGGAACTTGTTGCCCATGAAGCGGTAGATGCTCTGGATCGCCCCCAGCCGGATCATCTGTGGCGCGATCTTAAGAAAGTCGCCCAGGTGCAGGAACGGTGTGCGGCCAAACTTGAGGTAGCCGATCTTGAAGATGGGGTCAATCGCAGCCAGGAACGGCTCGTACATCTCCGCGTCGCGGGGGTCGAACTTCGCCACTTCGCGCTTCATCGCCTCGCCGTCGCCGCTGTAGTCGAGATATGCGCTGTAGCCATCATCAGGGAAGAAGATGCGGTAGTAGGGGTCGAGCGGCACCAGCGTCACGTAGTCGTCGAAGTTGCGCCCAGCGGCGGCGAACAGTTCGCGGAACAACCCCGGCAGCGTTACCACGCTCGGCCCCATGTCGAAGGTGAAGCCCGCCTCCTGCAATTGGTAAGCCCGCCCGCCCACTTTCTCGCGCTTCTCCACCACGGTTACATCATAACCCGCTGCCTGCAAACGAATCGCGGTCGCCAGCCCGGCGAAGCCGCTGCCAATCACTACCACGCTCTTTGCCACGTTCGCCTCCTATCAAAGACAGCCAACGGATTAAGCCAACGGATTGTAAAAGCGGATAAACGGATTGGGGTTGTTGCTGGCGAGGCGCATTGATGCGCTTCACGATTGCCCCGCACCTAACCTCTCCCGCGCGGGGAGAGGCTTTTTGCTGAAGTGGCTACGATGGGCATTGATGCGCTTCACCTGGGCGTATGCCATTCGCCCCTACATCAATACTACGTAACCTTAATCCATATATCCGTTTTTACAATCCGTTGGCTAAACCCATTGGCTAAATACAAAAGCCAAAAAGAATGGCGGCCCAGTTTAGAAACGGGCCGCCGTTTGCTATAGGGCGGGTTGCATTCGCCCCAGTATTAACGCCGATTGCCGCCGAGCAACGAGGCGAAGTAGAGGAACTGGAGCAGAGCGGTGAGCAACGCGGCAACGTAAGTCCAGGCAGCAGCGGAGAGGACCGCCTTCGCGCCCTTCTGCTCGTCGGGTGTAACCAGCACGCCGGTGTTGGTGAGCATCGCCAGACCGCGCTGACTGGCGTTAAGCTCCACCGGCAGCGTGGCGAGGTAGAACAGCACGCCGATACCCATCAGTCCGACACCAAGAAAAGCCAGGCCGGTCATATGCGCGAACAGGCCGATGATAACCAGCCAGATTGCCCCGCCGCTGCTCCACTGCGCGGCTGGCACCAGCACGCTGCGGAGCTTCATCGGCTGGTAGCCCTGGGCATCCTGCAAGGCGTGACCCACCTCGTGGCTGACGATTGCCAGCGCAGCGATGCTGGTGCTGTTGTAGACTTGCGGGCTGAGGTGCAGGCTCTTGTCGCGGGGGTCGTAGTGGTTCTCCAGCGCATTCGGCGTATCGCCAAACACGCGCACGCCATAGCCAAAACTCTTAACCACATCGCCGGTCTTGACCATGCTGTTCGTATAGTCAGCATTGCTCAGGCCCAGGCCGTTTTGCTGCAACAGCAGGTTAGCCAACTGCCCGCCCGATACTCCGCGCACGCTGGGGATTGCATAATACTTGCGGTATGCGTTCTGCACCCGCATTGATGCCCATGCCCCCAACGCCAGGGTGGGGAGAAGCACGAACAGAATATAATCATAGTTAAAGAAAAACATCTTGATGCCTCCGTTTCTGGAAAAGGGCAACGCGGTTGTTGCCCACTTGTATTCATCGTTGCTGCAACTTCGTCGGTTTCTACATTGTTATACGCAATTATATCAAACCCAGGTTCACGGTGACAAGCGCAGAACATCGGGTCTAACCAAGCTCTAATACGGTCAAAGCAAGGGCCGCGCCAACAGATACAAGGGTGTAGACGAAGTTTGGCGCGTTAAGCCAGCCAGTGCTATAATACCGCCGATGAATACAAGCTCAAGCGCAACCCGAGCCACCCTCTTCCGCCTCGCCTGGGTGATCGGCGGCGTGATGCTGGTGGCCGCTCCGTTGGTTATCTTTCTGCGGGCCAATACCTACCTCAACCATGTGCCACTCTCATCGCTGCCTACCTTCCCGATTGACGATGGCTATATCTACAGCAATTACGCCCATCACCTGGCGGAGGGGCGCTGGTTTGCCTACCAGGACAGCGGCAGCGAAATCAGCGGGGGTGTGACCAGCCTGCTCTGGTACCTGCTGCTCACTCTGGTCTACCTGCTTGTACATCTAATAGCAGGCGGCCTCGGCGTAGTTGGCGGCGTGGAGATGGCCGCCTACCTGCTGGGCGGGTTGCTGCTGGCAAGCAGCGCCACGCTGATGTTCCTGCTGGCTCGCTTGCTGCTCGCCCCACTGCTACCACCCGTGCTGTACTGGCTGCGTCCGATGGTTCTTACCTTGCCACCTATCCTGCTGCTGTTGCTTACGCCCCAGGCAAGCTGGGCTGCGCTCTCCGGCCTGGAGTTGCCGCTCTCTATGACGCTCGTGCTAGCCGCGCTCTACACCCTGCTGCGCGGTATGGGCGAAAGTCGCGGGCCGGGCCTCGTGGCTGCGCTGCTGGCGGGGTTGCTGCCGTGGGCGCGGCCCGAACTGGCCGCAGTAGGCGTGCTGCTGATCGCGGTTGTCTTGCTGCTAGCAAAGGGACGCTACACGTGGACGCGGGCAATGCGCTATCTGCTAATTGTGGCGGTGTTGGGCGCAGCGTTGCCGCTGATTTACCTGCTCGGCACCGGCCACCCTCTGCCAGCCAGCTTCTACGCCAAAACCGGCCAGCTTGCCATCTTCAGCCCACGCTTCTTTCAGGCAATGCAGCAGTTGTGGGTTGACAGAGGCTGGCCTTTCCTAACCCTGTTCATTGTCGCCGCGCTGACAGGGCTGCTGGCCCTGCTGCTATCCCTCAAGAACTCAGGGCGGACGCAACCCGCCCCTACGACAACTCAAAACTCCGCCTTCGGTCTGGGCATCATTGCCGCTGCGCTTATCCTGCATACCGCTGCCACCAGCGCGGCGACTGTCTGGTATGGGCAGATGGAACGCTATCTGCTGCCAGTCTTCCCCCTTGCCCTGCTACTCGTCACTGCCCTGCCAGTGCTGGTTCTCAACCTGATCTTCGGCGACATAGATGCGCGGCACCAGGGAGGGCCACCGCCCACCCCTACGGAGATTAACTTGTCTTCGTCACTCAAAACTCAAAACTCAAAACTCAAAACTCGCGTCTCCTATGTCGCCCTCGCTATCATCATCATCGCTGGCTTGCTGCTCTGCCGCGATGCGGCCACCGGCTACGCCATCGAGGCCCGCAATATCGCCGACGCGCATATCGCCCCCGCCGCCTGGATGCTTGCCAACACTGCGCCAGGGACGGTGGTCGCCACCGAGCCGGTTGGCGCGTTGCGCCTGTTCAGCGCAAGGCCCACCCTGGACCTGGTGGGCCTGACCACCCCAACGCTGCTCGGCCACTACCGCGACTGGACTTATACCTGGGCTTATCTGCACAACCACAATGCCGCCTTTCTACTCTATTACCCGCAGTGGTTCAAGGATCAGGGTATCACCATCCCCCCCTGGCTCAAACCCGCCGCCCGCTTCAGCATCCCCGACAACCGCATCGCGGGCGCGGGCGAGATCGTGCTGTATCGGCTGGACTGGAGCGCATATAAGCAGTGACTGCGTTGTAACTTTCAATTTTTCGGCTTAATATAGTGGGTGTGCGTCACATTCTCGCCGAAGGAGCGATCGGTAGGGGCGAATCGTTGTTCGCCCTGATCGGTTATGCAAGAAAGTGATACGCTTCATCTTGCCCGCACCTTCGTTTGCATGGTACAATGCAGTAACGATGGGGTAGGTAGGCAACGATGCCGCACTGTGAAACTGTAGATGCTGCTGAATGAGCGGATTAAAGGAGCAGAGCATGAATCTGGGGACAGGCGGGAGTGAGCGGCAGGGCTGTATAATCGTTGCATTGCAGCAGGCCGAGCAGGGAGCGGCGCTGCAGTTGGCAATGGCGGTGGCGCAGGCGTGGGGCAGACCGCTGGCATTGGCTGCCACAGTGGAAGTAGACGCAGAGGAGTCGTTGAGCGAGGGTACGATCCGCGCTCAGGAGTTGCGCCAGCAGTTGGGTGCGTTGGTCGCCGCCCTGCCCGACTTGGCAGTAGTCAATAGCGATGACGCAACCGAAGGCGCAAACGCTGGCATAGCCTTGCCTGGCAAGCCCAACATTCGCACCGTGGTGCGGGTGGGGCGCGAACGCTGGGCCGAGCTACACGACCTGGCGGTGGAGGAGAAAGCCGCGCTGCTGGTCATTGCGCTTGATGGTCAAATTGATACTAACTCCCCGCTGCTGATCGGCAGCACGCCGATTGAGCAGGCGCTAGCTGACGCGCCCTGCGATGTTGTGCTGGTGCGCGGCGTGGCGCATGAGGAGCAGGCAGGCGACGTATTGCTGGCGGTGCGTGGTGGTCCCTATGCTGAACTGGCGCTGGATATATCGGAGGCGCTATGTCGCACTGATTCAGATCGGATGATCACCACCTTGCACGTAGTGCGCCAGGATCTGCCAGCGGCACAGCAAGCATACGAGGAGATGCCCTACAGCCGCTTCCGCGCCCGGCTGGTAGCCAATCGGCGGGTGCGGCGACGGCAGGTTGCCAGCCGCAACGTGGAGCAGGCGGTACTTGGTGAGGCAGCGCGGCACGAGTGGATTGTGCTGGGTGTGGGCGCAAGTGAGCCGAGCAAATCGCTACCTGGCAACAGCCCTCTCAGCAAGGCGCTGGGGCCTATCCCTGCCGCTGCATTGGTAAACGTGCCGCGCAACATCGCCCTGGTCAAAACCCGTCGCCCGGTTGCGCCGGAGATTAGCCAGTATCGGGCGGCCACCACCAACAGCTTCGCGCTCGACCCCGAAACCCTGTCGCTGCTGGTGGACAAGTGGTTCGCGGAAAACACCTTCCACGCCAACGAGTTCCGCGACCTCGACCGTTTGGTAGCAATGAAGCGTAGCCAGGGGCTGACCATCAGCCTGGGCCTGCCCGCGCTGAACGAGGCGGCCACTGTAGGCAAGGTCATCAGCGTGCTGAAGGATGCGCTGCAAGACCGCGTGCCGTTGCTCGACGAGATCGTGCTGATTGACAGCAACTCGGAGGATCGTACCCGCGAGATCGGCAGCGAGTGGGGTATCCCCGTCTACATCCACCAGCAGACGCTACCCGAAGCGGGCGCGGCGCTGCACGGTAAAGGCGAGGCGCTGTGGAAGAGCCTACATTTGCTCAAGGGTGACATTATCGTATGGGTAGACACCGACATTACCAACATGACCCCACAGTTCGTCTATGGGCTGGTTGGCCCGCTGCTAGCCGAGCCGCGCATCAAGTACGTGAAGGGCTACTACCGCCGCCCAATCAAATCCGGCACCATTCTGGCCGAGGAGGGCGGTGGGCGAGTTACGGAACTGACCGCCCGCCCCCTATTCAACCTGTTCTACCCCCAGCTATCGGGGCTGATTCAGCCGCTCAGTGGCGAATACGCAGGGCGGCGTGAGGTGTTGGAGCAACTGCCCTTCTTCAGCGGCTACGGCGTTGAAACCGGCCTGTTGATTGATATGCTGGAGCGATACGGCCTCAGCGCCATCGGCCAGGTCAACCTCGGTCAGCGCATCCACCGTAACCAGTCGCTACGCGCCCTCAGCACCATGTCATTCGCGATCATGCAGGTAATCCTGGAGCGGGTCGAGCAACGCCGCGAGATCAGCCTGCTGGCGGGCATCAACCGCAGCATGAAGCTAATCAAGTTCGCCGACGACCAGCTATCGCTGGAACTGAAAGCCGTCCACGACAGTGAGCGTCCGCCCATCGCCACCATCGCAGCATACTCTGAAGCGCGGGAGGCATCGCGGCTAGTGGTGAGGAAGGTTGAAAGTTGAAAGTAAATGAAATAGGAGCGAGTGGCATCTTGCCGTGCCAGTTACCAGAGCCTGTTGCAACCACCAACTATGGAGCAGGGGCGGATTGAATCCGTCCTACCCAGGGTCTTTTCATACAAGAGGGAAGTGCGCTAAAATGGGAACATGAGCAATCAAACCTTTGAACTAGCCACTTTGATGGAAGCACTCGCCAGTGTAGCAGACTGGCGGGACAATCGCAGTAAGCACCATCGCCTCACCTCGGTGCTGGGCTTGGTGTGCATGGGCTGCTGTGTGGCTGCCGCTCAGTCGCGGCCATTGCCAGGTTCGGTCGCTATCTTGAACCTGAACAGCAAGCCGAACTCGGCTTCGTAGACCGACTTGCTTACCAGTCTCGACTTGAGCGGTAAAGTGGTGACTGGCGATGCGATGTATACGCGGCGTACTCTGTGTGAGAGCATCTACAACGCTGGTGGACACTACCTGCTAGTAGTCAAGGCTAACCAGCCGGACTTGCTCGATGCGCTACAGACCCTTTTTGAGCCTGTCGGGGAGTTCAGTGAGTACCAACGCAGCGAGAAGCGGCATGGTCGCACCGGCAACTACCAAGTAGCGGCGAGTAGGGCGCTCAATGAGTACCTGAACTGGCCGCATCTAGCACAGGTGGTTAGGATTGTGCGGCGTTGGCACAAGGGTGGCGGCATTGAGTGCATCGAGGAGCGCTACCTGGTGACCAGTCTGGCGGAGGCCAATGCCCAGCGCTTATACGAACTGGCGAGGGGACACTGGGGCATCGAGAACCGTTTGCACTGGGTGCGCGATGTAAGCATGGGTGAGGATGCTAGTCAGGTCAGCGCGGGGTCAGGGCCAGAAGTGCTGGCGGCCCTGCGAAACGCAGTGATAAGTGTGCTGCACTTGAGTGGCATCTGGCAGATTGCCGCTGCATTGCAGTACAACATCATGCACATCCCCAAGCTGATAAGTTCACTTGGCCTTGCGCCGCTTTTATGAAAAGACCCTGCCGTCCTACCCAAGCGCACTGCATATTTGCGTAAAAGTGGTATAATAGTGCCATATTAGGCTAGGGGATGCTAATGTTTGAAGATGAAATCCAGCAGATGCGCCTATGTGTCCACCGAGGACACCTTATCCTATCAGAACACGCGCTTCAGAGAATGCGCGAACGCAGGCTCGATATCTAGGACGTTGAGCGAACCATTGCTAGAGGCCGAATAGTTAAAGAGCAAAGGGATGATGTTACGGGGGAGCTCAAGTACATTGTTAGAGGGCAGCCATATGTCTTGTTCTACGTCGAGATAGTAATCAAGTTCACGCCAAACAGGTGACTTAAAGTCCTTACGGTATACAAGGTCTAGAAAAGGAGAACGTCATGTTGGAAGACATTTGCGGTGAGGGAGGCGGCGAGATCGTCCGTGTGACGCAGGTGTTCGGCGATGGCGACAATATGCTAGTCATTGAGAACGTTCCGATGATTAGCTGTGCCAGCGGTGAGAATTACTTCACTGCCGAAGCGCTACATGAGATAGAAGGTATCAAGATACATCGTGATGTTCTCGCCAGCAAGCGCGAGGTGTTGGTAGCCCGTTTCTCTGCCGATATGCGAGAGGCCGAAGAGCTTGATAAAGCCGGGGTCGCTTGATTAAAGGACGGCTGAATACTGGGCTTCTAAAGCAGCCTGTTTCAGCAAGCAAAAAGGAAAAGCCCGCGCCATTGCTGGTGCGGGCTTTCGGGTGGTGGAGATGGGGGGAGTCGAACCCCCGTCCAAAGAGCGTTGTCGCAAATGTACTACAAGCTTAGTCAGCGTTTTGCTTTAGCCTGCTGAACGTCCGCTGACGAACTTACTGCAGGCAGGCTACCTGGTCTTAGTCAAGGCTTAGGCTGCGCTGGGCCTTGAAGCACCCCGAACTTGATTACGCTGGCTGCAGCCCGTCGGGGCAGGATTGCAGCACAACGTCGCGGCTAATTAGGCAGCGAGGGCGACTTGATTATAGTTGCCGTTTGTGTTTTTGCCTGAGTTTAACGAGTATCAAGCGCCTCGGCTTGCAATTTACTAACCTCACCCCCTGTCGAAACCGGGCATCCCCATGTTTGGACTGGTGTGTTGCCAGTAACCTTATTATACCATACCAGCAGGATTTGTGCCAGTTTCAGCGATAATCCCTTCTCTGCCACGTGTATCGCTGCGGCAATCTGGGCCAGCTTCTCCTCAGCGGTCGCCAGTTTATCCAGGCACTCCGACTGAATATAGGAAAGGTCATGGGCATCCTGGGCGGGGTCGTTGTCCTCGAAGAGGATGCGTACCACCCAGAGGGTCAGATCACCGAGGCAACGGTAATAGTTATAGAAGGCGAATTGGTCAGGGTCAATCTGTCTTACGCCACCTGCCTGCCAGTACACCTGGAGGAAGTGAGCAAAGCGGCTATCGGTGAACGCCTGCAAATCATGCTCGGCTGGCGCAAGGGTAGCGTTCTCCCAGTCCAGGATATGAGCATTGCCTTGCTCATCTATAATTAGATTGAGTTGGTGAATATCGGTGTGGCAAAGTACCAGTTCGGGTTGCTTGCTCATCGCGGTGCGGTATAGGGCAAGCAGGTGTTCGATGTGGGCGGCAAGCGTGGGCCGGTGAGGCAGCAACAAATCACGCAATTGCTGCTGCGTGGGGCGACTATCCGGCCCAACATCATCGAGAGCCGCCAACCCGCGTTCCAGTTCGGACACATAAGAGACATCGAAAGCTGAGGTAGTAGACAGAGGCGAGCGCAGCTGATCAGTGGCAAGGTGCAGCGCGGCCACATCGCGGGCAAGCTGGTTGCGTAGCTTATCAGGCCAGGTATCAGTGCCGAACTGCGGTTGATCGCCCGCGATATAGGGGAAGAGGGTGAGGGGTATCGCCGCAAACTCGGTGTGCAGGCGGCCATCGGCAGTGGCGAGCGGCGCAACCACACTGGCAAGCAACTGGCGGTGACGCAGTTCGGCGGTAATCGCTAGGTAGTTATCGAGATTGTCCAGCATCGCCTGCGACACCTGGCTATTAGGCATCAGCTTGGCGAAGTAGCGACTACCGTCAGAACAGTGTACCACGTATGCGAGGTTAAGCTCGCCCTTCGGCACGAAGGTGAGTGAGGTTGCAGCAACGCCGTATGCGGCATTTATCTGTCGGAGTAGGGCGGGGCGGTCAATGGAGGGTTCGATTTTCATCAGTGCTGGTTGATGAAATCGTAAGTGGCTTGCAACACGCGGGCTCGGTCGTGGTCTACAGTGATGACATGGTTGGAGTTGTCCAGCCAGATTAGCTGCTTGTCAGCAGAGCCGACGCTATCGAAGATAATCTGGGCGCTGGGCGGTGGCGCAGTAGTGTCGTGGCGGCTGTGCATGATCAGGATGGGCGCTTTAATCAAGTCGAGGTTGCGGCGCACATTCTTGATCAGCACCAGCAACTGATGGGCGGCCTGGCTGGGGGTGCGTAGGTATGCCCAAAGCTCCTTCACCGCCGTCTTGTCGCGCACGCTGATCTTCTGCTCCAGGGTGCGTTGCTCGCTGCCCTGCCAGCGCACGATGTGTTTGGCAAACGGGGCGAGGGGAACCAGCCAGCTATCAATATAGATGGGCGTGGATAGCGCGACGATACCCACCAGCTTGCTATCCGTGTCACCTGCCAGCCGCTCGGCCTGATACAGCGAGAGCAACCCACCCATGCTCAGGCCGACGAGGAAGACGCGCTCACACTCGGCGGCCAGGTTGGCATAAGCGTAGTTGACCGCATTGGCCCACTGCTGCCAGCGGATGCGCTGCATATCTTCGGGGCGAGTGCCGTGGCCCGGCAGCAGTGGACCTGCCACGGTGTAGCCGCCGCGCTCGTGTAGGTAGCGGGCAACGGGCAACATCTCCGGCGGGCTGCCGCTATAGCCATGCACCAGCAGCACGCCGGTGCCGTTGCCCGCCATGCGGAACGGTTCAGGCGCGGGGTGGCCGCGATATACAGCCTCTCGGTCTACGATTTGCTTTGCCATCTCATTCGACCTCTTGGGGTAGTGGGTCGCAACTCCCCCTCCTTGCCCCCATATGGGGAGGGATTATCCATATTAACTGAAACCCTGCTCCAAAGTTGCCAGCGCCCGTTGCTTGTACTCAGCGGGGAAATCGTGGTAGCTATGGGTGTGCGCCGAGCGGGGAGTGACCCACAATTCGCGTGGTTCGCCCGCCGCATCGTAGAGAGCGTAGGCATCGGATGGATCTACCACTTCATCGTCGCCAGCGTGGATGAGCAGCAGCGGGCGCGGCGAGATCCAGTTGACCGCATTGACGGCATCGTATTCGCCCGGTTGAGCCTGGAGATGGTCGGTCAGGGTGGCGGCGGTCAGGTGGCTGAGGGGGATGGATATTGAACGAGGATAGCCCTGATAGCGGATGCGGCTAAGGATTTCCTCCTGCAAGCTGGCGAAGGCGCAATCGGTAATTACCGCTTTGAGGTCGGTGTACTCAGCGGCGGCCAGTATTGCGGCGGTGCCGCCCATGGAGAAGCCCCAGATTGCGATTTTGTCGTGGCCGTGGGCTAGCAGCCATTCGATAGCCGCGCCCACGTCGTGGGCCTCCTGTGCGCCCATGGTGACACGTTCGCCGTCGCTCTGACCGCTGCCGCGCTGGTCGTAGGCTAGCACGTTATAGCCCGCACTCACCAGCCAGGCGGCGTATTCGAGCAGGGTGTCATGATTGCTGGCGTAGCCGTGCAGCAGGATGACGCTGCCCTTCGGCTCGGCAGCGGTGGCCCCGTTGCTGCTGGCCTGGTGGCCGCGCTGGTGGTAGGCAGGGAAGAAGTGGCCGCGTAGCACCAGGCCATCGTTGGTGGTGAGATTGACCCGCTGGTAGCCAGTCAGCCCCAATTCAGCAGGGTCGGCGCGAAACATCGAGCGCCCCGGCTGGGTGAGGCGAGCGAGGGCATACTGGTTGAACTGCCAGCGGGCCAGCGCGGCAGCCGTCACGCCCGCGCCAAGCGCAGCAGTGATGATTAGTGGTTTAGGCAGACCGCTGCGCGAGTGCTGAGTGCTGAGTGCTGAGTGCTGAGTGTCTGTAGGGGCGTGTGGCACACGCCCATCTGAAAGCTGAGTGATCAAAGGGAATGCTCCTTTACGGTTTAGGAGTAGGGTAAGTTGGGGGTATTTTACCATACAGGCACGAGTGAGGACAACTCAAGTTCGCCAGGAAACCTTAACGCTGAGAAAGCGGTCAGTTTTGGCCTTATGGTGTGCTGGGTGGGGTATAACTACTTACCGGAGTCGGTATAGCTTCATCAGTTCTGATTGGCGGCGGATTTGCTGCACCAGGCGTAACCCCGGTAGGCACTGGCGTTGGAAAGGGCCGAGTGGTGGATAGTGGCGGCGGACTCGGCTCTCCTAGAGGTGTGCTAGATACAATCATAGTACGTACAGGGCTCGTTGGCGTGGAATTGACGATTACAGCAGGCGAAGCTACGTTGCCGCAACCTGCTAGCAGGAAAATGAGACACAACGACGAAACTACCACACCTGCATATTCCTTCAGCATCGCTATCTCCTTACTATAAGCCGAAAGGTTGATTTCGTAGGTATAACGGTTTGCACTGATGGTAGGTTTCGCTATTTCTCCCGCCCGCCAATCAGCGGTAGCCGCCGAGTCTTCTTCGGCTGCGGTGCAGGTTCATATTGCGGCGCAGCGTAATAATCGGGGGGGGCGACATCGTCGCGCTCCAGGGTGAGAGGTGGGGCTTCGCGGGATAGGCGTTTGAAGGTGGCCTGCAGTTCCGCTGCGCTCAACCGCTTGCCGCTCTCGAAATACTGAATCAGCACTTGACCCATCGCCCAGGTGCCAGCAGCGGCGATGCTGGCGGCAACTACGCTGCCCGCGCCGGGGATGGCCTTAGCCGCATCGCCGACCACCATGCGTGCGCCCTGCTGGGCGAGGAAGCGCAACCCAAAACCGCCCATAATCGCGCCGACCAACTCGCGGGCGTGCTTCGCGTCCAACGGTTCGCCATAAATGGCGGCGATGCGCAGCACCAGCTGAATCTGCTTGGTAAGCAGCATGGGGATGTCAATGAAGGGGATCGGCTCCGCCCCGACCAGCATACTCATTGCCATGCTCTGCTTAATCACGCGGTTGGCGGCCTGGCGGCGGAAGATGGGCAATTCGCGGCCCAGCGCCACCGCGAGTGCTGGCTGCATCTCTATCAGTTGGGGAACAAGCTGCTCGGCGACGTTGGTGCCTTTCTTCGCGGATATGCCGATTACGGGCGCACCTAGCTGCTGGCTGAAGGCATCGAGTACCCGCCCGGTATCATCATCGCTGCCGAAGCGTCCGCGCTTGAGCAGGTCAATCTTGTTCAGGGCGACCAGCACTGGCTTGTTGGTGCGCTTCAGCGCCTTGTATAGCTCGAAGTCGCCCTGGCGCAGCCCGGCATCGGCATCCAGCACCAGCACGATCGCGCCCGCCTCGGCGGCGGAGCGTAGCGCCACGTTGGCGCGGTCGCCGCCGCCCCGCCCCGCCTCGCCAAAGCCGGGGGTGTCTACCAGGGTGAAGGGACCAACCCGTTCGGCTATCGCGCCCAGGGTGGTGCCTGGCACCGGGCTGACCATCGAGATATCGCGCCCTTCCAGCAAATTGAACAGAGTGGACTTGCCGGAGTTGACCGGCCCGACAATCGCCACCCTCGCGCCCGCCTCTTCATTCACCAACTGGCGTAGCGCGTTCCAGTCTATGCTCTGCAACATTGCCCGCAGATCTTTGAGGCTGCTGGGGATACCTAGCGGGTTCGCCCCGCCAGTCTGGTTCGCCATCGGTGCTGCTCCTTTTCGTGGTGGGTAGGTTGCAGCCAGCGGATTGTAAAAACGGATAAACGGATTGTGCTTGGCTGCACCCTATTATCTTAAATGCTTATCTTCGGTATGGTATAATCTTTGACAGACAATAAGCAACGTTTGTGCCTCGCTCAAGGCATGAGGCACGAGGCATGAGTTAAAACGTGGGTTGGGGCGTAGTAGTTGCGATGGGCATTGGCGCGACCCCGCACACCCACCCCTAACCCCTCCCGATGGGAGGGGAGAGCGGGCGACAACTGTGTTCACGATTACCCTGATCCTATTGACTATTATAATGCTGGGGGCGGCGGCCTACCAGCAATATTTGCTGCGCGGCTGGGTGCAGATGCCCACGTTGCGCGAATGGCAGGTGGGACGGCCCGCGCCATTTGTCAGCGTGATCGTGCCTGCGCGGGACGAGCAGGCGACGATTGCGGCGTGCCTCAACTCGCTGCTAAGGCAGAGTTACCCGCCTGACCGCTACGAGGTGATCGTGATTGACGACAACTCCACCGACCACACCCTTTCGCTGATCACCACGCTGGCACGGCAGCACGATAACTTGCAGGTGGTTAGCGGCGCTACATTGCCGCTCGGCTGGACCGGCAAGTGCTATGCCATCTACCAGGCGGCGCAGCAGGCCAATCCTTCCGCCGACTACCTGCTGTTCGCCGATGCCGACACGGTGGTGCAGCCCCACGCGCTAACCTCGGCAGTAGATTACATCCAGCGCGAACGGCTCGATTTGCTCTCGCTGCACCCCTTCCAGATATTGGGCAGCTTCTGGGAGAAGGTGGTGCAGCCAGTAGTCTATGTAGCAGTAATGGCTGACCGCCCTTTGCAGCGGGTCAACAACCCTACCGGCACTACCGCCGCCGCCAACGGTCAGTTTTTGATGGTGCGGCGCAGCACATATGATTTGCTAGGCGGGCATATGGCGGTGCGAGAACAGATTATCGAGGATTACGCGCTGGCCGCTCGATTCAAGGGGGCTGGCAAGCGCATCCGGCTGCTGGGCGGTTTCGATATAGTCAGCACGCGGATGTATAGCTCACTGCCAGCGCTATGGGAGGGCTGGAGCAAAAACTTCTATGTCGCCATCGGTAGTCCGCTGCTGGCTCTCGGCGTGGCCGTGCTGGTGTTCATTATATCAGTTTTGCCCACCCTGTTGCTACTGGGCGGGCTAATCGAACTGCTGACCGCTGGCCCAACTCACAACGCGCTGTGGCTGCTGGGCGCGGGGGCGGCACAGTGCGCCATCCTGATGCTGATGCGGCTGCAATGGGGAGGGATGCTGAAGCTATCACCGCTTTGGAGTCTGAGCCACCCGCTGGGCGGGCTGGTAATGGAGGCAATTCTGATCAACTCGATGATACGCATCCTCAGTGGCAGGGGCGTAATCTGGAAGGCGCGTACTTACGCCGGACCGAATAGTGATTAACAGTGATGCGGTATGAGGCAAGAGGCATGAATAGGCCGAGCAGTGATTGACATCAGCGTACCAATTGATGCTCATAGCCACGTCTACCCTGGCGACCCGCCGCCACTGCTCGAAGTGGTGAGCGAGGCCGGGGCGGTGGCGATGGTGTCACGCATGAGCATCAGCGCCCATGTGGGGACGCATATTGACGCACCATCGCACCTCTTGCAGGGCGGCTCGACCACCGAGCGGCTGGCGCTTGACGCGCTGTGTGGCCCATGCCAGGTGGCCGACCTGTCGCACCTCCACTTCGGCCAGCCAATTACCGCCCAGCACCTGCGTGGCCTGAAGCTGCCCGCTGACTGTAAAAGGCTGCTGCTCCGTACCGCCAACAGCGAAGCCGACGTATGGGCGGCGGCGCAGTTCGTGCCGAACTACTCGGCGCTGGCTCCCGATGCCGCCTGGGTGCTAGCCCTGCCGCCGCCTCTGGGCCTAGGGCTGACTTTGGTGGGTATTGACTATCTTTCGGTTGACCCCTACTGGGCGCATGACCTGCCCGCACATCGCGCGCTACTGGCGAACAGGGTGATCGTGCTGGAGGGGTTGGACTTGCGCGAGGTGAGGGCGGGCGGTTACGAATTGCTCTGCCTGCCGCTGAAGCTAGTGGGCGCGGATGGCGCACCAGCACGGGCGGCGCTGCGATGATTACAGATTGATTATAACGGAGGGCTATTGGGCATCTTTCTGGGGTTGATGGCGGCAGCAGGCTGGGGGTCGGCGGATTTTGTGGCCCGCTACTCCAGCAGGGCAATCGGTTTCTATCGCACGCTGCTGTATATGCAGGTCATTGGTCTGGTGGGATTGAGCCTTTATATGGCGTTGTCGGGCGAGTTCGTCAGGCTGTATAATGAAACGTCGTGGCAGCCCTGGGCCTGGGGGATGCTGGCAACCCTGTTTGGTATTGGCGGGTCGCTGGCACTCTATCGCTCGTTTGAGGTGGGCATCATCAGCCTGGTTTCGCCGATTTGCGCCAGTTATGCGGCGCTCACTACCGTGCTGGCGATTGCCAGCGGCGAACGGCTGGACCTGCTACGCTGCATTGGCATTGTGGCGGCAATAGTTGGGGTAATCCTCGCCTCGACCACGCTCACTCCCAAATTGGAGGCGGAGATTGAGCAGGCGGTGAAGCGTAGTCACGGCTTGCCGCCAGGGGTGGGTCTGGCAATGCTGGCGGCGGTGTGCTTCGGGATCAGCTTCTGGGCGACGGGGTTCTTCGTCGCGCCCGCGCTGGGCGGCATTGCGCCGGTGTGGCTATCGCGCCTCACCACTATCCTGCTGCTGACGCTGGTGGCCCGCCCCTTCAGCCAAAACATCAGCGTGCCGCAGCGTCAGATCTGGTGGCCGATCCTGGGTATCGGGGTACTGGATACCGCTGGCTATGTGGCGGCCACAATCGGCCTGACGCTGGGAGAGGTCGCGGTGGTAAGCGTGCTGGGTTCGCTGTTCAGCGCGGTGACGGTGCTGCTGGCCGCCATCTTCCTGCGCGAGAAGCTGGTCTGGAATCAATGGCTGGGCATCGCCATCATCCTGATGGGGGTGGCCCTGGTAAGCATAAAATCATTAGAGCGATCCCCAAAAGGGGCGAGTGCAACCCGCCCCTACGGACAATGGAACGACTTTACGAACAAAATATTAGGAGGGTTAATCATGTCTTTTCTGCTGAAGCTGGTTGTGTTTATCGCCTTCGCTATCGCCGCCGTACTGGGGGCGCTGAAGCTAATGCAGGTGTTGGCCTATCGTGATGACGATGACGATGAGCTAGCGTAGGGAGTCTCAGAGTCTCAGTATCACGCAACACAGGGGTTTTGGCAATTTGAGACTGAGACTCTGACTTGCATCCTAATAGATCGGGCGGCAGCGCCGCCTTGCCCGCTTCAGTCATCCTGCCCTCAGCGATAAAGCGGCGGGCGAGGGCGCGGTTCGCCTCGGTCCAGTTGCTGCCCTTGCGCCGGGGCATGAAGCGGATGGCATAGCGTTCGCTGTCCACCGTCTTCTCCAGCACATCAATCCAGCCGTAGCAGATGCCCACCTCTACCAGTTGTGGGTAGGTGACGGTTTGCTTGCCGCTGGATTTCTTGTAGATGATCGGCCAGATTTCGTGGGCGGTCGCGCCATGTTCGGCCAGCCAGGCGGCGAAGTCGGCGGGGGTGGTTACTTCGAGGGTGGGGTGGATTTCCATGTTTCTCCACTATTCTATGCAGGCTTGCCACGCTTGCCAACATCTTGCTTGCGGCCCTGACTTGCGGCCCGAATTCGCCAGAGCATAGACTGATAAGCATCCAGCCTGGCATCTTGGGTTGCCTGAGCTTTAGCTACAAGGCTCTCCAGCGTACTCAAGCCTTTGTCCTCTCTGCCAGTAGATAGATAAAGAGCAGCGACCATGAACATTATATCATTCTCATTCAAGCTTTCGCCCATCTCATGAAGTACGGGTATGGCTTGTTCGAAGTATTCAAGCGCGATCTGCTTCTTATCCCGTGCATAATAAAGCGTACCGAGGTTCTTAAGTACCCGTGCTTCGCCTTTGCGGTAACTAGTCTTTCGCATGAGCGGTAGGGCCAGAAGGTAGTGTTCCAATGCTTGCTGCTGCTGGCCTAGTATGCTGTAGGTCTCACCCAAATTGTTGAGCAGATTTGCTTCAGCGACAACATCGCCAACTGCCCGGGCTAGTGAAAGCGCCTCGCTGAAGTACGTCAAGGCCGATTCATATTGTTCAAGCGCAGCGTAGGATGTGGCCATATTGCCGAGTGTTCGCGCCTCACCCTGACGATCTTGTACTTGCCTACGAAGCAGCAGCGATTGTTGATGGTAACTGATTGCCTGCTGCCAGTCACCCAGTTGGCCGTGCATCGCCCCGATGTTGTTGAGGGTAGTTGCTTCGCCATTGCGGTCTTCGACCTGACGTTCGATTGATAGGGCCTGCTCGAAGTATTCTGCTGCCTCGTTGTATTTGTTTTGCGTGGTATAGACCAGGCCAATCGTATTAAGCGCGTCAGCCTGATTCGGCAGGTCGCCTGCTTCTTTGAGCAGAGCAAGAGCCTGCTGGCAATATTCCAGGGTACGATTATACTCGCCCAGCTCATAATATAGGCCACCGATGTTGTTCAAGGCGATGGCTTCACCGGCAGAATTGCCGATCTGCTGTTGGAGCAGCAGTGATTGCTGCCACTGCTCCAACGCTTGCTGCTTTTCGCCTCTCGTGCTATACACTTGGCCCAGCAAGCTGAGGATGCCTGCCTCACCCATCCGATCGCTGGCTTGTTTGGCTAGCGGCAGGGCTTGCTGGCTGTACTCGATGGCCCGCTGTGGTTCGCCCAGATCGAGATGTACGCTGGCGATGCTGTTGAGCAATGATGACTCACCTTCTGCATCACCCAACTGGCGAACTATCAGCAACGCTTGCTCGTAACACAACATTGCCTTCTGCTTGTCACCCAACTCAGCATAAATGCTCCCGATATTGCTGAGGAGAATTGCTTGCTGCTGTTGGTTATCCAACTTCTGGGCCAGGACTAGACCACGCTCAAGCCAGGCCAGACGCTCACGACGTAGACCGCGTCTGGTTTGGAACAGTTGGCTGGCGGCAAGGTATCTGAGAGCCAGGTCTTCTTCCCCTACCAACTCGCTAACGAAGCCCCAGCCGGAACGAACCTGCGCCCACTCTTGCTCGATACCCTGCCACTTGGCGCGGTCACGGTTCATGTAATTGAAGTAGTAAATAACGCATCGTTTTTGCAGGGATGGCAGGGGAAACTTCGACACAGGTTCGCCAATTTCGCCAGCAAGGTTGGCCCTCATGTAATCGGCGATAGTCTGGTGCAGAGTATAGCGCTGCGGCCCTACGCTCTCCAACAGCCCCGAGTCGGTGAGCTGGTCCAGGACTGTCGCATTTGTAAGGGACAGAGCAACTGCGGCTTCCTCGGAGAAGTCGTTTGGCTTGGCGGCAAATACAGCCAGGACGCGGATTGCCTGGCGTTCTCTCTGTTCTAAAGTGCCATCAGTGAGGTTGATAGCTGCAAGTAGAGATAGAGGCGTATCGCCGAGGCTGGGGTGACGCTCCAAAGGTGATTCCGGCTGGGTTAGCTTCATCCGTTCGATTGTGCGGTTAAGCTCTTCGATGGCGGCATGGATACGGCGCGATTGGCCGCTGTAACTCTCCTGCCGCAGGTAGCCGCCCATCAGCACCAGAGCCAATGGCAATGAGCCAACCGCATCGACAAGTTTTCTTGCCTCCCCCTGCTCGGCATCTACTGCGATCGGGGCAAGCTCCGTCAGCAGAAGCAGCCCATCCTCCGCGCTCAATTCTGGTATTTCGATAACACCCTTAACTGTAAAGTGAAGCGCAATTTCTGGCTTGCGGGTGGTGAGCAAATGAGCGCAGTTGGGGCCGCCTAGCTTGAAGTTGAGCCCGGCTTGCGTATCCCAGGCATCGTCAATTACCAGCAGCATACTTCTCTGACCAATCGCATCGTGTATTGCTTCAGCCAGTTCCCTAATGCTGCTCATTTGTCCCAAGTCTTCAGATGAAATCCCCAGCGCTCCGCCCCATTTGCCGAGAAGAACCATCTGGTCGGGGTTCTGACCCAGACCAACCCAAAGCACACCATCGGTAAAGTGTTCCAGTAGGTCGGCATCGTGGGCAAGGGTGGCGGCTAGCGCAGTCTTACCGACACCGGGCAAGCCCTTAAACGCGGAGATAGGTACGGTATCGCCCGCAAGTAGCTTCTGCTTCAGGTTTCGCACCAATTCACCACGCCCCACGAGTATCTCTGGTGCGGGTGGCACACCTACATAGAGGCGCTGGTATAGATGCCCATTGACGGTGATGGTAATATTGTTGCCGATGGCGACGACACCCCGATTGTGGATAATATCTCCAATGGTTACTTGAGTATCGGCTGGCTGATTATCAGACATGGCAGGACTCCTCAGCTAAAGTGGTAGTAGCTAAACGCATTGTACACCGATGCACAGACAGAGTCAACAGGGCGATTGAAAAGTCCTAATGTGAGCAGGGCAAGCGCCTCAGCAGGGTGAGCGGCAAAGCGGCGGCGTACACCCGCCAGGTTCTGACCCACACCCCGGCACAGCCCCACCACCAGATTGTTTATTGCCGCAATC
>JBBRMT010000056.1:0-21040 GCA_038230695.1 Chloroflexia bacterium | reverse complement strand
GGTGGTCCTGAGCTATGAGTTGGAACGTGTGACAAGATAGCAGCAGTTCGCATTTGGTCGAGCCTTGTTTGGTACAGATTGTCTAGTGCTTGTTTGGTGACCGCTAGAGGATCTTGAACCTGGGTTGCAGTAGAGGCTGCTCCGACAGCTGGGTTGGCCCCGTCGCTAGAATGGCTGGGTTGCTCACAAGAGATGAGCGAACAGAGTGTAGCGGCAACCGCTGCGATGCAGAGCAGGGGCAGAGCCTTTCTAGCTGTCGGGGTGAGTGCTTTCATCTTCTCATTAATACAGCAGTTACGGCGCAGAGGTTGGCACTGGTGTGGTTGATATCGGCGTACCGGATGCGCTGATGAACTGGCGGGTGGAGATGTCGAAGACGATGGTTGGGCTGTTTAGAAGATAGCGACGGTCATTAGGGTTCACCGGCGCAAGGGTAAGTTGGGTGCCGTTGGCCGCAAGGATGCCGACTTTACCGATCTTAATCGGTGTATTGTAGAGGATGGTCTGATCATTAGATAGGTAAAGCTCGATTACACCTTGTGTAGGGTCGCCTAGCCGTCCGGCGGCATTACCGCTTTTTCCACCCCCACTGATCTGACTGGTCTCTCCGCCAGCAGCTGCGTAGACAACTTGCCCTCCCGCTATTCCCCCCCAACAATCTTTGAAGGAGTAGAACTGTGGATGTGCAGGAGCGGGGCAAGGCTGAATGCCAAGCACAGGTGTAGACGTAGGAGGTGTACCGGGCGTATCGGTCGGTGGCGGCCCGGGGATATTGGTCGGGTTATTAGCGGCAGCGGTTCTGATTCCAGCGGCGTACTCATTGTAACGCGCATCGGATGCTTGCTTCGTTGCATCAAAGGAGTCAAGCGTAGTGGTAGAAGGCGCATTAGTAGCAGAGTCGCTGGTCGAAGCCTGCTGAGGCTGTTGGGTACAAGCTATAAGTGTCATACCTATGAAGAGGAGTACAGCTATCTCCCTAAGTGAATACAACGCTGATGTTGATCTACACGATTTCATTTGCCTACCCCACTTTCTAAGGGTTGCCATACACAATGAGGGTTGACCATGGCAAAGTCACATCCGTTCCCGTGACAGGATCGGCATTTAGCTCTAGCCATAGGGATTGCCAGCCCTGATCAGTAGTTAGCTCCGGTGGTTCGCTTGGATTCGCGTTTTTATTTATATAGCAGATTTGTCCGGTAGGGCAATCAGTTGTACTACCCTTAAAGGCCATACGCGCACCATTATGATTATCGTACCCCCAGCGATCTACTATATACCACTCTCTGTTCAGCCATGGATGGTAAGTTTCCGGCAAAGGATAAGCATTTTGTAGCCCCCACGCCAGGGTATAGAATTGTGACGCATCCCAGCTCGATTGACCCAAACCAGGAGGTGGTGGCACGATTGGGGTTGGCGTGCCAGGTCCAGGAGGAGGAGAGTAGGGATAGGCTCCTGTACTACCATAATAGTAATAGTATGACACGTTCTGGTTACTGTAGCTAGTCGCCCAAGTTGCTACTGGTGGAAATGTACTCCAACAATCATTCGGATTGGGTGGTTCTGCGTCAATAGCAGCAGCCATTTTTATCTCCGTGTAACTCATGGTGTATCTTACAACATCACTAACCATGGTTGACCAAGCCAGCGCATGATCGGGATCCCCAATTGCCGAGTTTTGATCGCCTGTACAGTTATTCACGCCTATAGCAACAGTAAGGCTTGCGGTAGTAACTGCAGATGCGGCGGGACACATCTGATTCGGGTTATGGATTGCGTCGTGGTAACCCATCGTATAGCTTTCTACAGCAGCTTCGATGCTAGGATACGAGTCGCCGACAGTACTTGTGATGTATGCCGTCCTTCCGCTACCTATGAGTCTAGTGCCGCGACGAAGTCCTACATTTCCCCAATTCTCAGGCTCACCATAGTCAAGTACAACAACGCCTTGCTGCTAGGTATATGCAGCATGGCAGCCTTGATAATAGTGGTTCATGGTGCTGGTTGTTTCTTCATAGTAGCTAGTCGTATGTGCCGGAGCCGATGGCGGCAGCAGCGCCTCGGCCAGGGTTCTGCTATTGCCGCTGTTGGGGTCGGTGTAGTCGCCCACCGCCCAAACATTGCCAGAGGTGATTGCGGTTATCCCATATAGGTAGCTTGCTCGCGGAATGTTGAAGGTTGTTGGCTGGCTCCAATGCAGTCCATCCCAGTGTTCAACGAATGCTTTGTAGTAGCCATCGTTCCTATCGTTGTAGTAGCCAGCGGCCCAGAACTCGTTGCTGTTGGGTACGGCGGTAACGCTGGTCAGGCTACTCTCCAAGGCAACGCTGGGTTCAGTAGCAAAGGTGTTCTGGAAGCCGTAACGCACATCGTAGCGTTCCGCTAGGGCGTGCTGCTAGCCACTGGCATCGTAGTAATCTCCGACCGCGAAGATATTAGTGACGACATTTGTAGCGAAGGATGCAGCAACCGCATTGAATTCACTGCCGTGGGTAGAGACTGGCTGTGAGCTAATGGCATACCACGATTGCCCCGTCCAGTACTCACCGAATGCTATGAATGGTTGGTTGTCTTGCGGCTCGTATGAGCCAACTGCATAAACATTGGTGGAGGAGATGACTGCTACACCCTTGAAGTAGTCAGCTACCCCATAGCTTCCGCTGTTGCTGGTACACCAGTAAGAGTTGCTAGCGCAAGTTGTTGTAGGACTGGCGTTAGCAATCTTTATTTTGGATTGGCTGCTTACGATCATAATGAGCAAGAGGATACCGATGCCAAGTGTAGCACAAGCATATACCAGTTCTCTCCGGTTGGATGCCTTCATTGTCATACCTCTTTGGATTTTTCTTGAGCCGATACTACTCTCTTGCGTCAATGTAATCATTATACAACCGATGTCAATAGTAGGTTGGGGGTTTTTGCCATGAATAATTCCTGTCAATCACCCTGAAGCCAACCGCTTGATACAGCCCCACCGCTGCTGGTTCGTCGAAAGAGTTGACGTGGGCGGCTTGCGCCCCCAGTTGCTTGAGACGGCGCAGTCCTTCGTACATCAGCGTTCGGCTGAGACCCCGCCGCTGGTGGTCGGGATGGCAACCAACCGGCTCGAAGGTGCCAGCGCGGTTGGCTGCGTCATACCAGACGATGCAGAAGGCGGCGAAGCTGCCGTCCGGCGCAACCACCACCAGATCCAAATCGGGCCGATAAGTGGGCAAGGCCATCACCCGCCGGTGCTTCTCGAGGCTCATCCGCGAAGGGGCAAAGGCGGCGCGATGCACCGCGACCCGCGCCTCGATATCCGCCTCGCCCTGCACGTTGCGGATAGCATAGCCTTCCGGCAAGCGCACCTCGTTAGGAATGTTCTCAAGGTCGCGGATGTGATAAAAGAAAAATTGGTTACCCCGTTGGTAGCCGCGCCGTTGCATGGTGGCAATTCGCGTTGTATCGCTATCGAACGGCCAGGCGGTAAGGGTGAGCGGTTCGCCTCCCTCGGCGGCAAGCCTCTGCTCGGCCCAGGCCAGCATCTCATCCTCGATCGGTTTGTAATCGGGGTGAACCATCAGGTCAACCTCATCGCGGCGCGGCCAGGTAATGCCGACTACCTGATCGCCATCCATCCAGAGGCGGGCGTGGGCCACCGCGTTTGAATCACTATCAGTGCCGCGCCACCAGTCGAGTTCACCCACACTACAATAGGTCTTGCCTCCACTCAAGGCGTAGATCTCGACTAGCAACGAACGCATCAGCGCGTAATCAGCCTCGCTGTTGTATTGGCGGGAGGTAATTGCAGATGTATCTGGCACTTTATGCTCCTCCGGGGGTTTGGGAGTGGGGTTGAGCGGGCGTAGGCCGGGGCGCGACCCGGTGCATCCGCCACAACAGCAGGAAGTAGATGGCGAACACCTCCAGCACCAGGAACCCGGCGGGCAGGCGATTGAGCGCGGGGTGGTCGGTGATCGCTACAGCGTGGGTCAGTCGCTCGATGCCGAACAGCATCACGAACATTGCGCCATTAGACCAGGAAAGGGCGGCGCGGCTGCCCAGGAGTACCGCGATCAACCCGGCCACTTGGATCAGGGCCAGCGCACTCAACAGCCCAACCACCGCCCAGGCATTGCCGAGACCCTCTAGCAGATAGACGATTAGGAAGAACATCAACAAGCCCGCCGATAGGAAGCTGCTGATCAACACGATGGCGCGACGGCGGATGTTGTTGACCCAGCCTTGTACTACCCTGAATTGCCGCACCAACCACCCCCAGGCGCTGTTGCCGTCGCCCGCTTTGCGCGAGTGGCGCAGGCGCTTCAGCCAACCGTTGTAGCTATACAGCCACCACGCCAACCAGCCCACTGCCACCACCAGCAGCAGCGCCACCGCCCAGGTTTGCAGCGGGAAGCCTTGCGCCGCCTGCTGGATGAGCGATACTTCACCATTGGTCGAACTGCCGGTGAATAGCGCAAAGGCCAATCCACCCAGCCCAGGGATGGAGAGGGCCAGCGAGATGGTATTGACCACCTTCTCCTTGCGGGCGGCCAGGTCGGTGTTGTCGTCCACGAACGGGTCGTACCAGAACATGAAGGCGTGATAGGCAAACAGGGCAATGAAGATGAGGAACAAGGCGAAGGCCGAACTGATTATCGGGCTGGGCTTGGACCCGAGATCGTGGCGGCTCAGGTTGGCCTCGAACTGCGGACGGAGGATGGCGGCAACGGCGGTGAACAGCGGCAGCGGCAAAACCACCAGGCTAATCAGTAGCCGCGACAGCCAGACTCTTTGCCTGCTGGCTGCCTTGTTTATCGCATCAGCCTTTGCGCTATCCTCAACCTGGATCAACATAGGTGCAACTGGCTCCTCGACCTCAATTGTGCGATTGCTCTGCGCCATAACGCACCCTCACTAATGCCCTTCTACCATTTTGGCATAGCCTATTTTAGCCGATTAAGCAGACTGGCGCAACCGCTGGGGTAAAATGGCGCTTGTGCCATGCCACTCCTCAGACCACAAGATGTCGCGTTGTGCCAATCTCTATTTTAGACCACAAAATGTGGTGATTTGTGCCGGAAGATATTGCACAACTAAACATAATGTGTTATAATAGCGGTAGGAGGCACGGGCAAACCTCAATTATGGACAACGAGCAGAAGCGTAAACATCACCCCTTCGTCAATCTGGCGGAGGTCGAGTTCGCCAGGCTACTCAGCTTCTACAATATTGAGTGGCAGTACGAACCCTACTCCTTTCCCCTACGCTGGCAGGATGGCCGCGTGGTCGAGATGTTCACCCCCGATTTTTACCTCCCAGAACATGACCTCTACATCGAACTCACCACTATGAAGCAGAAGCTAGTCACCCGCAAGAACCGCAAGATGCGCCTGCTCCACGAAGTATATCCCCACGTAAACATCAAGCTGCTATATCGCCGCGACTTCCAACGCCTGTTCGGGCTATTCGGCACCCCTTTCATCGAGGAGGCGCACGAGAGCGAACCACGGTTCGTCCCTACAGAGAACGTCACCCCATTCGCACCCGCAATTGAGGAGGCTGCTGCTTGATACTTGCGCCTAGCCACCCATTCGCCGAAACCCTGATTGGCGAGACACGGCTTCGTGCGCGAGTAAACGAACTGGGCCAGCAAATTGCCAGCGATTATGTCGCCAGCGACTCGTTGTTGATGGTGGGGCTGCTCACCGGCTCCGCCTTTTTCCTCGCCGATCTGGTTCGCACTATTCCTCCCACTATTCCGGTCAACTTCGACTTCATGTCTATCACCCGCTTCAGCCCGCAAGGGGGCAGCGTGCGCATCATCAAGGATCTGGAAACATCGGTTACGGATCAAGACGTGCTGCTGGTCAAGGACATCGTGGACACCGGCCTGAGCGTCAACTACGTGATGCGCGTGCTACTCGCCCGCCGCCCGCGCAGCCTGCGCCTCTGCGTGCTGCTCGACCGTCAGTCGGTGCGCTTGCTCGACATCGCCATGCACTATATCGGCTTCACCATCCCCGACCACTTTGTAGTTGGCTACGGCATGGACGCGCACGGCCTCTACCGCAACCTCCCTTACATCGGTGTGCTACCCCCCGACCTACACCAGCCTGCAGCCTTGCGCCTGGCGGGCGAATAGAATATAATAGGGCATCGTGATACCGCTATTTGACGATACAGGCAATCTACCGCCAGGCATTCACTGGGCCACTTGGGAAGAACTTACCGATCGCTTTAGCACTAACGAGCATCGTCAAATGCTCATGCGAGGGCTGCCTGATGATTAAGAATGAACAGCAGTATCTGAACACGCAGACACAGTTGGGCAAATTTGAACAGGCGCTTGCCCAGCATGAGTCTCGTGTAAGAGTGAATGATGATGTGCATCCGGTGCTACGTAAGGCACAGCAGGAAGCAATGCGCTACCAGATAAGGGAATTGCGTCAAGAGCTTGAGGAGTACGACGCTTTGCGCGAGGGTAAGCTAACCGTGCTTGAGTTCGATTCCTTTGGCGAGTTGCCACAGGCGCTGATTCAGGCTCGAATTGCCGCTGGATTGAGCCAGCGCCAACTGGCGGAGCGACTCGGTCTAAAGGAAGGGCAGATTCAGCAGTACGAAAGCACCGACTATGCCTCAGCGTCAATCCAGCGCGTGCAAGAGGTGATCCAGGCGCTGGGTATAAAGGTACGCGAAGAAGTCGTCATGCCTACCGCTGGTGCGGTCAGATAAGCCAGTCTCGCCTTTATGGACACCCCCGAACTTCCTCTTAACCCTACGCCAGCCGATGTGCTGCTGCTTAAGCACGCCAACCCCACCTACAGCGACAGCGTGCTGATCTGGGGGGTAGGCAACGGCGCGTTGCCTGCGCTCATCGCCAAGCGTGGCAATCCTGCCCGCACCATGGCGGTTGACCGCAACGTTGTCACCCTCAGCGAAGCGGCGCGGCATAGCACCGCGATTGCCTTTACCCGCCCCATCTTTCTTAGCGCCTTCGAGCTACGCGACAAAGTGCCGCCCGCCTTCTTCAGCCTCGCGCTGGTCAATATCAGCAACGTGACTAGCGCCGACGCGCTGGCCGCCGACCTGGCCCGTATCGGCACGCTGCTGCGCCCCGGTGGCACAATCTACGTGGTGGGGGCGAAGAACAGGGGCATTGACTCGGTGGGCAAGGAGCTTGAACGCATCTTTGGCGCGGCCCAACTGGTAGAGTACAAAAAAGGGCAACGCCTTTACGCCGCCACCCGCCGCGAAGACTACATACCACCAGAGCTTCCGCCGGAGCTTGAGCAAGAGGTGGACATCCGAGGGCAACGCTTCATTCTGCGCGAACGCCCCGGCGTGTTTGCGCGAGGCTTGCTCGACCCCGCCACCGTGATGCTGGCCGAGGCGATGCTGGTACGCGATGCCGACAGTGTGCTGGACATGGGCGGTGGCAGCGGCATCCTGGGTATGGTCGCGGCGCGGTTGTCCGAGGTGGGCGATGTGTTCATCACCGAGGCGGACATCGAGGCGGTGGAACTGGCCCGCCTGAACATCGAGCGCAATGGTATCCGCAACGCCACCGTGCTGGCGGGCGACGGCGCGTTTCCGGTGCGCTACCGCCAGTTCGATGTGGTTGTAACAAACCCGCCGTTTCACCAGGGTGGTGAGCAGACTAGCAGCATCGCCGAGCGGTTTATTGACCACGCTGCCACCGTGCTGCGCTCCGATGGTATCTTCTACCTGGTTGCCAATCGCTTCCTCAAATATGAGCCGAAGCTGGGCGAATACTTCCGCGAGTTGCGCGAGGTCGCGGGCGATGGCAAGTTCAAGGTGCTGGAGATGCGTGGCCCAAAACGTGGCGACGAGTTGTAATCCGAAACGACTTAAGGGTGGGAATTACGTAGATTTTCCAGGTAAAGGAGATATTGTTCCTTCTCATGAATTAGGAAGGGAGTGCTGATCCAGAGGATCGCCAGCACAATTATGCTAGTAAGACCAATCCAGATGATGTAGCGCGGGCGGCTGCTATCCTGACGGCTGAGGACGGTCCAGAAGGTAGCTATTAGCGATATAACCGAGAGCAGTGCATTCAGCCCCAGCGTGCCAGTGAAGCTGCTTGAGTCGTTATAAACATCCATTCCCGTGTTAAAGGCAAATACCGCCGTCAGCGCACAAACCAGCCCAATGCCTGCCCAGATCATAGTATCTTCCCACGCCTTGCGTGGCTTGCCCTCAGTCTTGGGCAGCGGCGGCTCTTCGGTCTGCAACAGCATACTGGCGGTATCCTGTACTTCGACGCTGGTGTTGGCGGCGTGCTGGTAGACAAAGTTGGGAGTTAGCCTGTACTGCTCGATCTGCACCGCTGACGGCTGCTCGATTGCCTTGATAGCTGGCGTAGGTGACATTTGCCGGGTCTGTGGCTCACGCTGGTAGAGTGGGATGCTGACTGGCAGCAGCACATCCGCTGCCTCGCCTGCTGCCATGGCATAATCAGAAGGGCAGAACGGGCGGCCACGCAGCATCCGGGTGCAGGTGGTGCAGATCGGTGCGCCGCAATCGGCGCAGGTTGCGGTAGCTGATACGGCGGGATGATTGTAGCATTTCGTTTCCATAGTGTTCTCCCCGCAAATTACTACGAGGAAGCAGTGCAGTAAGTTTCGCTGCTCTGAAAGTGTCGGTTCGATCTGCTATAATTCCCCCATGCCTAAAGATTACAATGTCCGCATCATCACCCCCGACCCGCGCCTGCTACCCGCCGAGGTTGCCCACGTCGGCCCCGATGAGGCGGGCGTGCCGAAAATTATCCCGAAAGGCGAACAGTACATCATCAGGTTGGAAGGAGTTCGCACGCCTGCGGCCAACATCCTCAAGCAAGAGTTGCTGGCGAGAGGCGCGGCGGGCGCAGTGTCGCGCCATACCCCCGCCGTGACCGCGCCCACCACTGATGTGCTTATCTTTGCCAACCTCGGCCAGTTGCGTTCGCTGATTCGCAACCTGAAGGATCAGCCCTACGGTCTGACCGCGCTCGGTGTGCAGCTAGCCGCGTTGCTCGACAACCTGCACCGTGCGCCTGCGCCGCTCACCTGCGGCCCCTATACCCTGCCGCTCGGCGAACGCACGTTGGTGATGGGCATCCTCAATCTAACTTCTGATAGCTTCAGCGGCGATGGCTTGGGCAGCGACGTAGAGGCCGCACTGGAGCAGGCCCGCAAGTTCGCCGCTGGCGGCGCGGACATCCTCGACCTCGGCGCGGAGAGTACCCGCCCCGGTAGCCTGGAAATAAGCGCCGCTGATGAGCTTGCCCGCCTCGCCCCCGTGCTACAAGCCCTGCTTGACCCGGTGCGCGGAGTGCGCCTGCCCATCTCGATTGATACGAAGAAGGCCAGCGTTATAGATGCCTGCCTGCAACTTGGCGCACACATCGCCAATGATATTTCCGGCCTCCGTGCCGACTCCGCCTACGCTGCTACGGTTGCCAGATACGATGCGCCAGTCATCATCATGCACATCCAGGGTACGCCCGCCACCATGCAGCAGAACCCCCATTACGACGACTTGCTGGGCGAAGTGATCGCCTGGCTGCGGGCGGGAGTGAACATCGCCACCGCCGCCGGTATCGCCCGCGAGAAAGTGATCGTAGACCCCGGCATCGGCTTCGGCAAGAGCCTCGATCATAACCTGGAACTGCTACACCGTCTGGGCGAACTGCGCTCGTTGGGCCAGCCCATTCTGATCGGCGCCTCGCGCAAGGGCTTCATTGGCCGCATCCTGGGCGGCGCACCCGCCGATGAGCGCGTCTTCGGCACGTCAGCAACCGTCGCCCTCAGCATCGCGGGCGGCGCGGACATCGTGCGCGTCCACGATGTGGCGGCCATCAGCCAGGTGGTCAAAGTGGCCGATGCAATCGTGCGCTACCAACCATCATCTCCCCTTCCACCGGGAGGGGCAGGGGGCGGGCCTTCGGCGGGTGGGCAATGAGCATCGCTTATCTTGGCCTCGGCTCGAACATCGGCGACCCTGCCGCCAACCTCGATGCAGCGACTGACTTCCTCGATCACATTGAAGGGTACGCGGCGCTGGCCCGCTCCCGCTGGTACGGCAGCACGCCGGTTGGCTATACCGACCAGGCCGATTTCGTCAATGGGGTAATCAAAATCCAGACTTCCGCAAGCCCCGAAGCGTTGCTATCTGCGGTGAAAGATATCGAGCAACGCCTGGGCCGCACCCCCTCGGTGCGCTGGGGGCCACGCCTGATTGACATTGACATCCTCGACTACATCGCTGATAATGGCGAACGGGTGGTACGCAACGAACGCCCGATTATACCCCACCCCAGTATGCACCAGCGCCGTTTCGTGCTTCAGCCCCTCGCCGAAATCGCCCCCGACTGGCGGATGCCCGACGGCACGCCTATCAGCGAACTGCTGGCACAGGTGCAGTATCAACAAATCTGGCCGCTGGCCTGAAGGTAGGATGAACAAGAACTTCGCTACTATCTTCGCCGCGCTTGCCCACCACCAGGTTCGCTATGTGCTGGTCGGCACGCTAGAGGCAATCGCGCACGGCGCTCGGCTGACCACCGCCGCTGCCGACATCTGCATTGACACGGCATCCGACAACCTGCCCCGCATGGCCGCGATGCTGAAGGAACTGGGCGCAAAGTCGGCGCACCACCCAGAGCAGGCGCTTAACTTCGATGAATGGCCTGCGCTGCAACTCGACAGCGCTGCCATTCACCACCTGTTCACCACCCCTTTCGGCCAGATTGACATACTGCCAGAGCCGCTAGGGTTCAATTATCCGCAGCTAGCTCCTCACGCCGCGATCAAGCAGGCATTCGGCCTTGCCATTCCGGTTGCCGCTCTTGATGATATAATAGCCTCCAGGCTATCTGCCCGACGCGATAAGCATCTCGCCGCCACGCCGGAGTTGCGCCGCCTTCAGGTTGATCTAGAACAGGGGATCGCTTATAATGGACTTGAGTGAACCAGTCAACCCCTATCGCAGCATTGCGCCATTCGGCCAATGGGCGGAGTGGATCGTGTTCTGGCGCAGGCGTATCCGGGACAACCCTGAGCTTGCCAATGAGCTAGTTCGCTTCTACCAGCTAGCATTCGAGTGGCTACCGGAGCCAGCCTTCAGCAAGGCATGGTTTGGCGCTCATTCCAACTGTATAAGCATGACGCTGGGCAATATGTGGTTGGCCTGCATCGGCTCATGGCGGGGCGGTGAACTGGAACTGCTGGTAGATGACCCCACGCTCTGGCGCGAACCAGGGGTGCCACTGCCTTCGATGGAGCGGTACGTGCCGCTTGGCCTCGCGGTGTGGCCGTGGCAGCGGGCTGGTTTGGTAAACCGCAAGCAAAGCGTGTGGCGTTCCTACGCCCGCGCAGCGGAGAAAATCTGGGCCGCGCCGATCTCGCGTAACGAAATCTATACTGTGCTACAGAACAAACACCACCTGCCCGCATTGCTGGGCGAAACTACTCCTCCGCCAATGGGGGAGTCGGGGATAGGGTTAGAGTAGCCGAATTATTCGCTTACATTCGACCTTCCACCTTATACCTTTCGTTGAGGAGCAACTGTTGAACCCACCTAAGAAAGTTGGATTCGTTGTCAACGAGAACAAGTCTGGCGCGGCGGACCTGGCAGCGGCGATGCACCGTATGCTCGACGAACATGGGGTCGAGGTGCGCGAGTGCCACGAGCAGTACCCTGAGCGTTGCTTTGACGGCCAGAGCGAACTGGATCTGATGTTCAGCTTTGGCGGCGATGGCACCATCCTGCGAGCCGCCCGCCTGGCCGCGCCGCTGGGCATCCCCATCGTAGGGGTCAACCTGGGACGGGTCGGTTTCCTCACCGATGTGGCCGCCAGCGAGGCGTTGGCCGCGCTGCCCCGCTTCATCGCAGGCGATTACTGGGTGGAAGAGCGATTGATGCTGCTAGGCGAACTGCTGCGCGATGGCAGCGTGCTGCAAGTCTTCACTGCGCTGAATGACATTGTTGCCAATCGTGGCGGCCTCTCCCGCGTGGTCGAGTGTACCCTCAGCGTCAATGGCGCTCCCGCTGCCAACTACGTCGCCGACGGCGTGATCATCAGCACCCCCACCGGCAGCACCGCCTATTGTCTCGCTGCCGGTGGCCCCATCCTCACTCCCGATGCCCGCAACATCGTGATCGTGCCGATCGCCCCCTATCTTGCGCTCATTCGCAGCCTGGTAGTCCCCGACGATGCGGTGGTCGAGCTAATCATCACCCGCGCCGTAGAAGCGTTGATCACGATTGACGGCCAGCTAGACATCGGCATGAGCATCGGCGACATTATCCGCGTGCGTCGCAGCGAGACGACCGCCCGCTTCGCCCGCATCCAGCCGCGCAACTACTTCACCGCCACGATTGTGGATCGGCTGCGCTTGCGGGGATGAAGCAGCGCTGAGTGCTGAGCGCTGAATGGGGATGTTGTTCGCCATCTCCACTCATCCACCTCTGCCTTCTACCTTCTGCCCTCTACCTTTCGCCTGGCCTTATCTAGCGGCTTATTTGTCGCTCTGCCCGCCAGGTGTTATAATAGCGGGGCGCGTGCTGAGGTTCACACGCAGCGACCAACTTGGCCCAAAGGAGCGACATTGAGTAACACCCCCGATGACAACGGCAAAAAGCCCCCTCGCGGTGGCATTGTCGGTTTCCTCACCCGCTACCGCGTCTGGATTGGCCTGCTCATCAGCCTGGCGCTGATTTATCTGACCTTCCGCCAGCAGCCGCTCGACAAGATCGGCGCGGCGCTCGGCCAGGTGAACTATTACTGGATCATACCCGCGCTGGTGTTGTACTTCGCCGGGGTGTGGGTACGGGCGTTGCGCTGGCACTTTCTGCTTGCTCCCATTCTGCCCGCCACCGAACGCGCCCACATCTCGGCCAACCGCCTGTTTGGCCCGATGGCGATTGGCTATGCGGTCAACGACCTGGTGCCGTTGCGAACCGGCGATGTAGTGCGCGCATATGCCCTGAGCAGACAGGAGCGCATCCGCACCTCATCGGCGTTGGCTACAGTGGTGGTGGAGCGCATCTTCGATGGGCTGACTATGCTGCTGTTCATCGTCATCTGCGCCCTATTCGTCAGCCTGGGCGACCTACGCAACTATCTCATCGTCGGTACTGTGGTTTTCGTGGCCGCCTTCGTCCTATTCGTCTACGTCGCCGCTTCGCCCAAAGTGGCCGAGCGGCTGCTGGGGGTGACGCTTAACGTGTTGCCGCTGGGCCGCCTGCGGGGGCGGGTGGACGGCATCGCCCGCAGCTTCCTGCACGGCCTGTCCGTACTGAGCAATGCCCGCAGCGTGATCGCGGTGCTGCTCACCTCGCTGCTGGCCTGGTTGCTGGAAGCAGGGATGTACTACCTGATTGCCCAGGGCTTCTCCTCAGTGCTACAGCAGCAGGGCGTTGCCCAGCCGCCCTGGTATGCCTTCCTGCTTACCTGCGCGGTTGCCAACCTGGTGACGATCATCCCATCTACGCCCGGTTACATTGGCCCCTTCGATTATGCGGTCAAGATTGTATTGAGCGCACCCGTCCCGTTGTTCGCCCTGCCGCTTAACTGGGTGTTGAGCTACACCCTGGTGCTACACGCCGCGCTCTACTTCCCCATCACCTTCGTGGGCCTGTTCTTCCTGTGGCGGGCGGGCATCTCCTGGGGCGAGATACAGAGCGGTAAAGGCAACCTACCCCCAGGAGCAGATACACCTTCCGACATCGAGGAAACTGTAGCCGAGGACGACGAGAAGTACGACGACCGCGATCAACCAGGTGGGCAGAAGATAAGCCCGGAGGGGGCTTAGGGTTTAGCCAGCGGATTCGGTTCAACGGATAAACGGAGAAAGCGGATTTGAGACACTCAGCACTCAGCACTCAGCACTCAGCACTGAAACGATATGCCAGAGACTAACACAAAATCGAAGAAGGGCAAGCAGGCGCAGCTTGATGCTATCGCCGCGCAGGTCTCTGGCTGTACCCTGTGTCCGCTGTGGAAGTCGCGCACCAATGCGGTGCCAGGCAGCGGCAACCCCGCTGCCGAGATCGTAATCATCGGCGAGGGTCCGGGCTGGCATGAGGATCGGCAGGGGCTGCCCTTCGTCGGCCCTAGCGGGCAATTGCTCGACAAGCTGCTGGGCAGCATCGGCATCAAGCGGGAGCAGGTGTTCATTACCAACGTTGTCAAGTGCCGCCCGCCCAACAACCGTGACCCTATGCCCATCGAGGTCGAGACTTGCAACCCGTACCTGACCGCCCAGCTTGACATCATCCAGCCGCGTCTGGTCATCACTCTGGGCCGCCACTCGATGAATCTGTTTCTGGCCGACGCGAAGATCACTCAGGTACACGGCCAACCCTACCGCGACCAGCGTACTGGCTTCACCGTGGTGCCGATGTTCCACCCCGCCGCCGCGCTGCGCCAGCCCGCCTGGATGGACTCGCTTACCACCGACTTCAAGAAGCTGCCCGCGCTGCTTGAGGGGCTAATCGCCGACCCGCCACCTCCGCCCACCCCGCTACCAGCCGATGCCCCGGCCACAGCGGCGGTAGTCGAGGCGTTGGCCGAAGCCGCGCCCGCCGCAGGCAGCGAAGCGCCCCTTGCGCCAAAGCTGAGGCGGGGCAAGCAGGCTACTGCACCTGACAATAATGCAGATGAATCCAATGCTGAACCGCAAGCGCCCGAAGAAGGTAATCGTGCTATAATAGAGGAAGCCGCACCTGCGTTTGCCGCGGCGCAATCAGAGGAAGCTGCACCTGCGGTTGCCGAGGCGCAGTCTCTTGTTCCCAGCGCCGAATTGGCAGTTGCCGATCCGCCCGCCCAGGTCAAACCGCGCCGCCGTGCAGTGGTGGAGAGCGATCTTGCGATTAGCGCCGCCGCACCTGCCGCCAAGCCGAAGCGTGGTCGCGCCGCATCCACCTCCGCTGAGGCAACCCCCGATGCCGACTGGGAGGAGCTTACTGGCGCAGTAGAAGCCAGCCACCATGCAGAGAGGCAGCGAGGCCGCCCGCGTAAGGCCGCGCCAGAAACGCCAGTTGCCCCCAACGAGCAGCCGCCCGCCGCTCCGCCTAAGCCTAAACCCGCCTCACGCCGCGAGAAGGAAGAAGATGCCGGACAGCTAACCCTGTTCTAAGGAACGCAAATGGAAGAGACTAATAACCAGGTGGAGATTAGCGCAGAGCAAGCCGCACCCAGCCGCAGCGAGTTGATTATCCTCCTGGCTGCCGCGATTAGCATCGAGGCGTTTGCCGTGATTACGCTCGTATTCCAGATATTGGGCTGGGGCAATATCGCCGGCTGGGGCTGGCTGGGCGCGATCGTGCAAGCCGCGTTGCTGCTGGCGATTGCCATCGTCACCCCGCTGCTGATGCGCGATTTGTTCACTCGATTGAATGCAAAGCCGTCTCCCACCGCTGGGGAGAAAGAAGAAACACCAAACCCTTCCCCGCAGGCATAGGGAAGGTGCTGAACTAGGCAGGGCGAACGCAACCCCCTACACTGTTGTCGTAGAGCCTGTCAGCATATGCCTGCAATCTACATTCTACATTCTACAATCATATTGGGAGGTTAAGTTTGACTCAGAACCAACTGAATAATGCGGCAGGGAGCGCGGGCGCGGCTGCGTCCGGCAACAAGCTGCGCGTCATCTTCCTGGGCGGGCTGGGCGAGGTGGGCAAGAACATCACCGCGCTGGAGTATGGCAACGACATCATCGTGGTGGATTGCGGCATCGGCTTCCCCACCAATGAGATGTTGGGCGTGGATATGGTGCTACCCGACATCACCTACCTGGCCGAGCGCAAGGATAAGATCCGCGCCATCTTCATCACCCACGGCCACGAGGATCATATCGGGTCGCTACCCTATCTATTGCCCCAACTGGATGCGCCCATCTACGCGACGCGCATGGCAATCGGGCTGATTTCAACCAAGCTGAAGGAACACAAGCTGCTCGACAACGCCAAACTAAACGTGGTCGAAGCAGGCAGCCCCCCCATCAAAGCGGGCGTGTTTGCGGTGGAGTTCTTCCACATCGTCCACAGCATTCCCGATAGCTGCGGTCTGGGTATCCATACGCCGGTTGGCACAGTGGTGCATACGGGTGACTTCAAGTTCGACCTGACTCCCACCGATGGCTGGCAGGCCAACTTCGGCCAGATTGCCCGCCTGGGCAACGATGGGGTGCTGGCGCTGCTTAGTGAGTGTGTTCATGCCGAAACCGAGGGCGCGACCCCGTCGGAGCAGGTGGTGCGGGCCACTTTCGACCGCCTCTTCAACAAGGCGGTAGGGCGCATCATCATTGCTACCTTCGGCAGCCTGATTGCCCGCGTGCAAATCGCGCTCGACCTGGCCTACAAACACGGGCGCAAGGTGGCAGTGCTGGGGCGCAGCATGGAGAACAATGTGGCGATGGCGGTGGAGATGGGCTATCTGAAGGTGCCGGAGGGGACGCTGATCAAGATCAGCGAGGCCCGCGAACTGACTCTGGATAAAGTAGTGGTGGTCATCACTGGCAGCCAGGGCGAACCAAGTTCGGTGCTGACTCGCGTCGCCAATCAGGAGAACCGCTTCATCAACGTCATCCCCGGCGACACCATCATCGTCTCGTCCACCCCCATCCCCGGCAACGAGGTGGCGATCATTCGCGTGATCAACAGCCTGCTGATGCAAGGTGCGGATGTGTACTACTCGCAGGTGGCTCGCGTCCACGTCTCCGGCCACGCTAGCCAGGAAGAATTGAAGATGATGATCGGCTTGACCCGGCCCAAATACGTAGTGCCGATCCACGGTGAGCGCCGCCATATGGTGGCCTATGCCAAGCTGGCCGGGGAGATGGGCATCGCGGCAGAGAATATCTTTATCTGCGGCAACGGCAGCGTGCTGGAGTTCACCGCCAACTCCGCCGCCTCTGCCGCGCCGGTTCACGCCGGGGCGCTATTCGTAGATGGCGGTTCGATTAGCGACATTGGCGACGTAGTGCTGCGCGACCGCCAGAGCCTCTCCCGCGACGGGGTGTTGACCATAGCGGTGAGCATTGACAGCGAGACGGGAGAGATGGCGGGCGAACCGGATATTGTCAGTCGCGGCTTCGTGGAGCCGGAAACCAGCGACGAACTGTTCAGCCGCGTGCGCGAGGTGGTCCGTAACACGGTCAGGCTGGAGCGCGAGGCGGCGATTGCGGGCGACTGGCCGCAACTCAACCGCCGCATCAAGGAGGCAGTCAGCCAACTGCTCTTCACCCAGACCAAGCGTCGCCCCATGCTGCTGCCGCTTATCGTCGAGGTATAGATAAGCAAAGCCCCAGCGTAGAGCAAAAAGCCTCCCAGCGCGGGAAAGCAAAAAGCCCCCAGCGGGGAGCGAAGCAAAAAGCCCCAGTGGGGAGCGAAGCAAAAAGCCCCCAGCGGGGGTTTGGGGGGAACTCTTGACTGGCACTGATCTCGAACTGAGCGGAGGCGTGTTACAAATGCAAGCCCGCCTGCCCAGCGTGCCGCTGCTGCACCTGAACGGCCCGACCAGCCTGTGGTGGGAATTGCCGCAAGACCCTGGCGACCCGCCGCACGGCTGGCTGCGCCTCAGCATCCTGCACGTGCTACCTGCCGCGCTGCACGCGCAGTGGCAACCGCTGGACGATGAGTATACCCGCCGCTACGCCGCGCTCTACAACGAGGCCAGGGATCGCCAGGCTGAGGAGTTGCGCCACCAGCATGAGGCCCGCTGGAACGAGTTTGCCGCCCAGCAGCGCGACTTCCACTTCTTCTTCACCGACATTGCCACCGCGCAACAGTTTGCCACCGCCTGCCTGGCCCAATCCAACCTGTCGCTTACTGGCCTAACCGACGTACCAACGTTGCCCCCTGGCAAGCCGCTGCTCTGCCCCCAGCTTGAGCTTACCTTCAGCGCCGAGACCCAGCGCAGCGGGCTGTTTGGCCGCAGCCGCCAGAGCGTTGCCACCTGCACCATCACCCTCCGCGCCGATCCCGACACCTCCGCCAGCCAGTCGCTAAACCCTGCCCGTGTAGTCACGCAGGCCGAACCCCTGCGCGACAGCCTCGCCACTCTCGCCGCCGCCGACCCCGCCAGTCTGCGCGACGAGCGGGCGATCGCGGTGGTGGAAGGGGTGCTAGGTACAACGAGTTTATACACCAAGAAAGCAGGGAGGTATCGGGCGCACGTGAGTGCGCTTTTTGCCTGGCTGGAACAAATGCGGAGGCTGGGGCGTTATTACTCGTAGTCAAAGACTACGGAGGCGAAGTGGATGAAAGTAATCATAGTAGCTGTGGCGCTGGGGATTGTATTCATGGTGGCGGGCTGCGATAGCCAACCGCCCTTTGTGCTGACGAAGCAATTGAGCTAGCGAAAGATGCTGCACATCAGATACCTTCACCACCTAGTATATACTACCGTGGCACTAATCACATCGGCGATGGCGGAGAAATCTTTGATTGGCCCGACGCGCCTGTTGTTAAGCCGAGTACCTATGACCTTTGCCCTACCTCATGTAGCCGTCCAATGACACTTACCACGGCGGTTGACATAGTGGGTGGGGGCTACGATGTCACCTTCAAATCTGCATGGGAACCAGGATCCCGGTCATTGTCAGAGGTAGTTATAGTCATGACACATAGTTGGCTGTTCCACGTTGGCGCTGACCGCAATGCTGTATTCGTGCGCGAAGAGGGTGACACCTTGCCGGGGATGCCAGAGGGCGGCTGAAGTGATTGTGCAAGACGGCAAAAAGCGAAAGCCCCGAACAGTCCTTGCGGAGCATCCGGGGTCTTGTCGCGCTTACAAGCATTGCTGCCTGAAGTGATATTATCTTATCACTGTTCCACCATTCTGTCAAGAGGGTTATCCACAATTTTGCTGGCAATTTCGCCGCAATTTTCCGCTATGTAGAGGCAGGATTTATCCCGCCCGCTGCAAGAACTCGCGCACAATTGCCAGCCACTGCTCGGCCTGCTCGTCGTGGGGCAGTAGCCCGCTGCCCGCGATGATGCGGCCCTCGGCTTTGGGATTGGCATCGAGGAAGTCTTCCAGTTGCCAGACCGGGGTGATTGCCGCCTCGCGCCCCCAGGTGATCAGGATGGGCAGCTTCAGGCTGGCGAACGAGTCGGCGATATCGAGGTTGAGTCGCCCGCCAATGAACGCCGCTGGCGCATACTTGCCGCCCTCCTGGTGCGCGGCGGTGTGGTAGTCGGCTACCATATCGGCGGTCACTGCGGCAGGGTTGGCGTAGGTCTGGCGCTTTAGGAAGCTGCTCAGGCCCGCTTTCGAGGTCAGCGCGTTGAAGATACTATCACCTACTATGGGGCTACTCAGCAGGCTGTAGAGCGCATACTGCGGTGGGGATGGCGGCTCGTGCAGAGTGCGGATGCCGGTTGGCCCGATCAATACCAGCTTGCCGAACAATTCGGGTTGTCGCGCTGCCGCTTCGATAGCGAACGCGCCGGTCAGCGAACTGGCAACCAGCACGATGCCGCGCCCCGCTCCGATCACCTCGCGGGCGAACTCAGTAATCAGCCGCACGTATAGCTCCGCATCATAATCCAGCGGCGGGCGATCACTCTGCCCGAAGCCGAGCAGATCCAGGGCATAAACGGCATAATCTGTGGATAGTGGCTCGAAGACGCGGCGCATCTCGTAGCTGCTAGCGGCGGCGTTGATACCATGCAGCAGCATCACCGGCGTGGCCGTGTCGCTAATCTGCCCGTTCGCCGCTTTCGGCCCGCGCAACTTGTAGAAGATGTCGCCCTCATCCCCGGCAAAGTAACGTATCTCGCCGCGCAGCACGCTCTCTACCTCGCCCACCTGCGCGTCAATCATCGCATTGGTCGCCGTCAATGCGCCAATGCCCGCAGCTATACCCAGCGCACCCTTTACCACCTTGCCCATCCTTGCCATTTCCGCTCCTTTTGGACAACTAACCACCAACATATCCGGATATTTGTGCATTGATGTAAGATTACCACCAGAGTCTAACATATGCCCCAAGCGGCTGTCAAAGCTGAACGTTTTAACCCCCACTCAGCCACGAAAATCTCGAATGGCGCGAAGTCGAGCCGGTCAATCGTGGCTGCCATCACCGTATCGGCTCCAGGCGCGTGACTCGTCGTGGTTGCCAGGCGTGTTACAGGGCCATGCGCCAGGCGGCAGTTCCGCCAAACGCATCGTCTGGTTGGCGCGAATACCCGGGGTCAGCCGCCCCGCCCGCATCAAGGGGAAATTGAACACCAGGTGCAGATCGTTATCACCGTTGTCATCGGCAAAGCTGCGCGGGTAGATCTGGTAGAATACCGCCTGCTGCCACCTTTTGAGATTTCCCACGTTATTTGCTCCTTGCCAGCTCCTCGGCGAAAGCCAGCGCTTTGCCCGCAAGCCCCGCCCGATCGCGCTCATCGCTCATGGTAAGATTAGTGACCAGCACGCGAATGCCCAGGGCGCGGATGGCCGCTTCTTGCTCACTATCGCGTTCGTCTATAACTAGCCCATCAATCAGCCCGGCGTAAACCTGAGCCACCCCGTAAGCGGACACCTCTTCGCCAAGCTGGGCCAGCACGCGCTCCGCCCCACCCTCGATAAGCTGCCCATCTACCACTGCGCTGATGGCGATGCGCGGCTGGCCCAGCTTGGACAGCAACTCGCGCATCCCTGGCAGGGCAAGCATCGGGCCGATGCTAAAGATGGGATTGGCCGCGCTGATCATCACCGCGTCTGCCTCACGCAACGCCTGGGCCACCTCGTCGCTCATCTGCGCCGCCTCGATGCCCACATAGCTAACCCCGCTAATATCGGGTCGCGGCTGGTTGGTCCACCAGTAGGCAGCACGGCGCAACTGCTCGGTTGCGGTGTGCGCCAGGCTAGCCACCGGCTGATTGCACATCGGCAGCAGGCGGTGGGCCACCCCGATCGCCGCCGCTAGCTCGGCGGTGACATCGGTTAGGGTCAGGCCGTCGCGTAGCCGCTGGGTACGCACAATCTGAGTGGCAAGGTCGCCGTCGCCGAGGCGAAACCAGCGGGCCGCGCCATAGTCGGCCAGCATCGTCATTG
>JBBRMT010000055.1:0-21042 GCA_038230695.1 Chloroflexia bacterium | reverse complement strand
GTAACGGCAGTATCGTCCAACAGCGTGTGGGCAGTCGGCTCCTACTACACAGCAACTTATCCCAACAACTACTTCCAATATCCGCTTATCCAGCACTATAGTAATGGCTCGTGGCAGGATATTTCTGGTACGATCTCGCCAGATGCAATGTGCGGGGGGTCGGCCCTGGCGGCGGTAGCCGCTCTGTCAGATAACGATGTTTGGGCCATAGGGGCGTATAATGTTGGCGATACGGGTATGTGTTTTCCGCCGCCAAACCTACCAGCTACCAGTGTGAAGGTGAACCACCCTTATGCCCAACACTGCTCCCTTCAGCCAGTTGTAACTTGTACCCTCACGCTACCGCCATATGCCGGAGTAGGGTATAACGCTGTCAACGGCATAGCTGCGATTAGCACGACCAATGTCTGGGCGGTTGGCTCATATTCTTCGGATGGCATACCCCGTAGCGTGGGCGCACCGCGCCCGCTTATCTTGCATTATACAGGCGTATGGACAATTACCACTAGCCCAGTGCTTACCTCGGACTCCTGGCTTAATAGCGTTGATTTCTTTAGTGATAACGACGTTTGGGCAGTAGGTACTCAGTATATAACTGCGGAAAACCGCTTTCGCGCTCTCGTTGAGCATTACGATGGAACCTCGTGGACGGTCGCCAATAAGATCCCCAGCCCTGGCACCTTTGGTAATGAGCTACGCAGTGTATTTGTTACTGGCGAAAGAGAGGTGTGGGTGGTTGGTAGGTATAACGATCTAACCGTGCATAGCCCTAAACTAACAACCCTGGAACTTCAGCCTGTAGGGAAGGCGGCTCCTGATCCCGTACTGAGCGGTTCCCATACCTACATACTACATTGGCATGGTAGTAGCTTGAGTGTATAGATGGCAGCAACTGGGACATTGTTCCCAGCACCAACCCTGGCATTGCCAGCGAACTTCTAGGCGTAGCAGCGCGAACCGGCAAGACAACAGGTGGCAAGCGACCGATAACAGATACATTGTCAGTGGGAGATTATCAGGATAATAGCGAAGCCTATGATACTTTGGCTGAGAACATCGCGGCACCGACCGCTCCTCTTTCCTCCACTAGCTATTTTGTGACCAACACTAGCCTCAACACTCACTACAATGATGGTTACTGTGCAGCTAATAACCCTTCCAGTAGCATAGTGGTTCTAGATTATGGACAGCCGGTAACTGCAACCCAGCAGCCTATCGGAAACCCTTATGGCACAGTGCTATTTGATGCACATACCACTTCAACCACAACCTATGCAATATCGAATGCGGTGGAAAGCTTTATTTATGGATACAATGATGCCTACGATCGCGTTCCTAATCCTAATGTAACCTGTACAATAAACCCTGGGTCTGCGACGATCGCAATTGGCACAAGTAATCTTATCCAAGGCGGTGTTGGAGCAGTAAGCCCTGCTCATGCTAGAGCCTGGGCAAATATGGTAAACGATGTTCGTGCCTTCGCCACCCCCTATAGCGAGGTAACTGTAGCAGCAGGATTTGATGCAGAGCCTGACTACAGCAATTATAGTTCTGCCCAGGCTTGGGTGAAGACCTTCACGCTCTCATCAACAGCTACCCTCTACAACTATGGCACAGTTGGCGCATTTCCATGCACCACAGCCAGTGAACACCTACCACATGGTCTAAGCTGTGCGGGTTGGACGGTGGACCAAGTATACCAGCTATCCTCAGGTATAACTGGAACCAAAGCGTTGCCAGAAATTTACGCTGACACTTATCCGATGGACTGGTATCAGGTAGACCGTTGGGGAGTTCAGACCTATAGCAAGCAGATGAGCTTCGCTGGAGATATGACTGGCTGCCCATATGCTTCATGCGACCCTCAGTACAATCCTACAGATGGCTGGCAAACACTCTGGCTAGAGCTTAACTCCGACTCTGCAACCAGTCAGAACCCACCCTGGTCTACCACCATTGTATGTATGACCAGCGATTGCTCCGTTCATTTAACAACGTACTCATAATATCTCGAATGGTAGAAAGGTGAGAGTGGAGAGATGAAGATATATCCAGTTGTGCATAAGCCTTGGCTATGTGTAGCTAGCTTGGTAGCTGTCATGCTCATCGCTAGCATGGTGGTAAGCTGCGACAACGCAGCTCAGACTACCACTGCAAGCTCTACTACTGGAGCCGCTGTTGTAGAATCCACATCTGTCTCTACCATCCTGCCAGCCACTGTTACTCATGTGCAGCTATCAACCCGCACCCCTGGCCCGCCTCCTACTGATATCCCATACCCTAGCCCTACGCTCTTGCTAGGGATGCAGGCATCTTGCCAGGTTGCTGGATACTACCCATATCTACTTAGGAGCTGCTGGCGCGGCACGTTCAATGGCGAGCTAATTAGTGTTGGAGCTGGTAGGGATAGAAGCGTTAGTGACCCCAACCAGACTCAGCTTGGGGTGCTGATTATCTCACAGTCACCTTATCTTTACTATGACCACAATCCTGCAATATACTACGTGCCTGATGGCTTCGGCAACGTGAACATTGTGTCGGTAAGTGGTACACAAATAACTCTTGCTCAGGCTGGCTATTATGGCGATCCCACCCCTAACGGTCAAACCATCATCTTCGACCTTGCCACTCGCCAGTTTCAGACCGTATCCGGCACTCCTCTGCCCACCTCTGTTCCCCCTACGATACCACCACATAAATAGCAGGGCATGATATGAAGAGCAAAGCTAAGAAAAGGAGAACGCTGCGGCGGCGACGCTTGAACTCAGGATACGTATGAACTCAGGATACGTAATGTCCGTCCTGCTAATCCTCGCTACGATGTGCGTAGCGGTAGCTTGTGATACACAAAACCGACCTAATAGCACTGCTGCCGCGAGTATTTCACCAACACCGGCTTATTCACCGACAGCGGAACTCACTCCAGCGATGACACCAATAGGAACCCCCACCCCGTTGCTAGGAATGCAGCCAGGGTGCCAGATTGCTGGCTACTACCGATATCGCTTCTTCAGTTGTTGGGTGGGAATAGTTAACGGGAACTATCTCAGTGTCGGAGTCGGCAGAGACACGACAGTTCCCAACGCTACTTTGCAGCAGATCGGAGTATTCATTGTGTACAATGGACCATATGATGTGATCTCCGATGACAATCCTGACATATATATTATACCCAACAACTTTGGCTCTGCAAGGATTACCGCAGTGGATGGCATTAGATTCACTCTTGCTCAGACTGGCTTTTATGGTGACCCTACCCCTAACGGTCAAACCATCATCTTCGACCTTGCCACCCGCCAGTTCATCACCACCTCCGGCACCTCAATACCAGCCACGCCGGTGCCAACAGACACCCCAACACGATAAATCCGGTTTCTGGCATCGTGGACAATAATAAGTAAGCCGCCCACCCAGCGGGCCGGTGCGGGTCTGCTTGATGGGGGTGCCGCAGTGGAAGCAGGGCTGGCCGGTGCGTCGGAAGGCCCAGTGGCGATCGCGGTGGCGGAAGCTACGCCCCTCCGCCTCGGCCTCGCGCTGCAAACGCTCGTGCAGTTCGGCGGGAATGGTGAAGCCACGCAACTCGATGCTACGCTGCGCCTGCTTCGGCACTGTCATGGCAAGGCAATCAATCTCCGCCGCGCTGAGGGTACGCACCAGCCGCCAGGGACTGATCTGGCAGGCGTTCAGCACATCGCTCTTGAAGTAGTTGCCCAGCCCAGCGGCCACCTCCTGCATCAGTAGCACCGGCGCAATCTCCTGATTGGCGAAGCGCGGATCCAACAGGCGGGCGCGAAACAGCGCCTCGTCGAAGGGCGCATCGCAGATGTCGGGGCCGATAATCCGCAAAGCCTCCACCTGCTCGTAGGGGTCGCCCTGCACGATGTCGAACACCTGCCCGCGCAGGAACACCGCCTGGGCGCGGTCGGTGTAGATATGCACCCGCTCGTTGGGGTCGTAGGGCAGGGTCGCCTCGGCAGGGAATAGCTGCCACTTGCCCCACATCAGTGGGTGGCTGCGGAACCAGAGGTCGTCGTTTAGCTGGAAGATAATGTTCTTGCCCAGGGCGAAGACGTTGAAGATCTGGCGGTTGTCCAACGCACCGGGATGGGCAGCCAGCCACGCCTGCGCCTTCTTCAGCCGTGTCTCCACCGTCAGCAGGTTTGCGCCCGCCAGGGCATCGTTCATGTTATGGGCAATGCGGTGCGCTTCGGGGCCTTCGGTCATGGTAATGTTCTCCCCATTCGGCTACTACGTAGGTATACCACAATTTGGTAAGGTTGCGGTAAGGTGTATACCCCCAATTTGGTAAGGTAATGGTAAGGTTGTGACTATTGACATTATAAGTCGAATCGTGCTATCATTACCATGCAGTTACGGAGATTATGCTATGCGCCTGCATATCTCTGCTCCTTTCTTTCGGAGGCCGGTCCGCCTGCCCAGCGGCTGGCCTTTTGTTTTGCCCGCGAAACAGCAGTGTTGCCGCTCATTCAAGCATGAAACAGGCCATGTATTTCTTGACGATAGCTCAACCATAGGTTATGATTAGGCCGCACTGTGCGGCTTGATTACGGTCTTGCCCCCGCAGTTGCCAACATGATTAAGGAAGGGGCAAGCCATATGATTGATGAGAACAACGAAGCGGGCGGACAGGAACTCGATGCCGCGCAGCAGGAGCAAGTCAGGCAACGGGCGGCGCAGCAGTTGCAAATTGGGCAATCGCTGATGAATGGTGGCGATGCCAGCGCGGCGTTGGCGGCGTTGACCGAGGCAGCCTACCTGTTCATTGGCCTGCGCGATGAGGCGGCGGGTGAGGCGCTCAACAGCCTGGTTAGCTACATCCAGGGCATGGGCGAGGAGCCGTTCGACACCGCCAGCCAGCAGATGGATGAGCAGCATCGTGGGATGCTGGATCAGCTGGTCGGCCTCTTGCAGCAGATGGAGCAGAGTGAAAGCGATAGCGAGGAAGGCGAGGATAGCGCCGCCGAACTCAGCCCCGAAGTGAAGGCCGAGCTATTGGCCCGCGCCCAGCAGCAGTTGGTCGAGGGGCGCGAGGCGGCCCACAATGGCGAGAACGCCGCCGCGCTAAACTCGATAGTGGAGGCTGCGGCGATATATGTGGCGCTGGATGATGAACACAAAGAGGAGGCGTTGGCCGCCTTCGTGAGCCTATTGCAGAGCTTCCAGCCCGACGAGCTAAACCAGCTTGCCAGCCAGATTGACCAGCAGCATCAGCAGTGGATGATCGGCATCATGGGCCTATTGCAGCAACGAACCATTGCCGAGCATGGGCCGGAGATCCGCGAGGCGGCGCTCAACACGTTGGCGCAGGCGCAAGCGGCGGAGCAGGCCGACGATACCAGCAAGGCGCTGGGCCTCTACGCCGAGGCATTCAGCAACGCCGCCAGCCTGCAAGATAGCGAACTGGCGAACCAGATCCTGACCAGCTTTGGCGCGATGGCCGACCGCCTGGGTCCGGGCGCGTTGCTCGATGCCAGCGAGAACCTTACGGGCAACGGCGCGGCGGCCTTCCAGATGCTGCTGGGGGCGTTGGCCGAGTTGCGCGACCCCTCGAAGATTTAACTTGAGGAAGCGCCTATGACCTGTCCCCGCTGCCGCGTGCCGATGGTCGAGCAGAAACGCAGCTTCCACAAGCAGCGCAAGTGGCGTTGCCCTGCGTGCGGCAAGGCGCGGATGCAGCAGCCCCGCCCCGATAAGCAAGGCAAATCGGGCAAATCTGCCCGCGACGACTGATGGTAACACCACATAGCTTTGGTGAGGGTGTAAGTCGGGCCAGGGCGAACAACGGTTCGCCCCTACAGAAATACACCGTCGCCTCGCTAATTGGTATAAGGAGCGTAGCGATGTTCTACTTTGGCTTTGGCTTTCGCGCCGATTTCCTGATTTGGATCTTCATCGGCGCGGTGGTCGGCTATCTGTTCGGCGAATTGCAGCATGGCCGCGCCCTCGGCTGCCTGGTCAACACCATTATAGGTGGGGTAGGGGGTTTGATTGGCGGCTTCGTGATTGGCTTCATCCCCGGCCTCGGCTCCGGCCTCGGACTGGGCGCGTGCGGCGGCCTGCTTGGTCCTGCGCTGGGTGCGCTGGCCCTCCTATTGGTGGCGGGATACAGCGGCGGCAACCAGCGAATAGGTGGCGGACGGTTCTAGCGCCAATTACCATACCCAGGGCGAACAACGGTTCGCCCCTACAAATTGCCGCAGCGCAATAGCTGATTAGTATAAAAACAAATTGTCCTTACCCAGCCCTCTCACCTACTCCGAGAGGGCTTTTTGCGGCCATGGTGTCAATATCAACACCGGCAAGTCGCTCAAAGGTGATCGCGCTAGTGGGGCAGACTTCGACGCAGCGCATACAGGCGATGCTGCAGGGGGTGTTCAGGGCAATAGTGTCGTGAGGCGAGACGAACGGCTCAGGCTGGGGGCATACTGCCACGCACGCGCTACAGCCGATGCACGCCTGCCAGACGATGTTGAAGGAAACGGCGCGGTTGGGTTTCATCGGCTAGACCTTTCGATACTTGGAGTGGGGGTTGAAATACTGACCCAGCGTTTCAAACAGCAGCGCGTCCTGGCGCTCGATGTCGCGCTCCTTGAAGATGGCGACCCGCTGGCGGTAGAGGCTGGTCAGGTCGTCACCCATCTGGGCGAACCACTGCTCCTGATAGCCTTGCAGTTGACCCATTTCGCCAACCAGGTCACCGCCCAACGAAGCCAGATATTCGCCCGCGATGCGCCCGCCACGAAGCGAGGTATGCAGCCCGCCGCCAGTGAGCGGGTTGACGTGGCGGCCCGCATCGCCTACCAACATAATGTGATCGGCAACCAGTTTCTTCAGCGGCGCGGCCAGCGGCACTCCGCCTCCCTGCACCTCAAGGATGTTGGCGTGGGCAAAGCGGTCACGCATGAACGACTGGCTCATGAAGCGCTCCAGGTGGCAGCGGGCATCGTATTCGGTCATGGTGCGAATAACGCCCAGTCCTACCTCGGCGTAGCCGCCCCCTTTGGGGAAGACCCAGGCATAGCCGCCTGGCGCGTGCGCCTGACCTACGATGATCTCCAGCAGCCCCTCAGTCTCCACATTGTTGACGATATATTGCAAGCAGCTAGCCATATCCTGCAAGCGAATTGCTGGCGAAAGCCCCGCCCACAGCGCCACATGCGACATCACCCCATCTGCGCCAACGATTACGCGGGCGCGGACTGTCTGTTCGCTTCCCAGCCGCTCGATGCGGGCGTAGATATGCCCATCCTCGATGATGTAGCCGCGCATCCGCGAACGTAGCCAGACTTCCACCCCCGCCAGGCTGGCGAGTGAACTAAGGTAGCGGTCGAAACGCTTGCGGTCAACCACGTAGCCGAGCGGCTTCGCCCGCCCATAGCTGCGATAATCGTGGCGAATCTGTTCGCCGCCCGCCGCATAGGTCAGGAAGCCATAGGCGGGCGCGAGGATATACTCCTCGTCAATCGGCACGCCGCCATCCTCAAGCGCGTGTTCACTCAGCGCCCCGCTGCACTCCACCGGCGTGCCGAGTTCGCTCTTCTTATCCACCAGCAGCACGCGCAGGCCACCCTGAGCGGCATAGCGGGCGGTTGTCGCCCCCGCTGGCCCACTTCCTACTACCAGCACATCAACATCGTAAACGGACATCGTCTTATCCTCATCTCCAATGGGCTAAGACGAGTATAGCACCGTGAATGAGGCAGTGTCAATAAACTATCTGTTGTAAGGCATAGGGAATGAGGGTAAGAGGGTGTGGTACTTTCGTACCATAAGCTATCCCAGACTCAGTATATCAGCCAGCACGCCAGCGGCTGTAACCTGCGGCCCTGCGCCCGGCCCTTGCACCACCAGGGGGGTATTGCTGTAGCGGTCGGTATGCCAGATGAAGATGCTGTCGCTATCGCGCAGCCTGCCCAACGGCGAGTTGGCAGCAATTTCGCGCAACCCCACGCTGGCCTGCCCATCCTCGATCAGCGCGACATGACGCAACAGGTTGCCGCGCCCCTGCGCTTGATGCAACCTTGCGCGATATGTACCGTCCATCTGCGGCAATCTTGCCCAGAACTCATCCAGTCTGGTATCTTCTAGCCCGGCAGGTATAAGGCTCTCGACCTGTACATCGGCAAACTCTAGCGGCAAGCCCAGCCGTCGCGCCAGGATCAGCGCCTTGCGGGCGGCATCACGGCCATTTAGGTCGTCGCGGGGGTCGGGTTCGGTGTAGCCGAGGTCGTGGGCGCTCCGCAATGCGGCGCTGAAGCTGAGACCCTCATCCAGCGCGGCGCAGATGTATCCCAGTGTGCCGCTGACGCTGGCGGCAATGCGCTTAATCTGGTCGCCGCTGGCAAGCAACGACTCTAGTGTGCTGATCACTGGCAGGCCCGCACCAACGGTGGCCTCGTGCTTGACCCGCCCCCAGCCTTTGGGCGCATCCTCCGTTGGTAGATATGGAGCAATTGTTTTGTAGCGGGCATAATCAACCGCCAACGGCGCTTTGTTGGCGAACACCAGGTTATGACCGGCGGCGCGGGCAGCAGCCAACAGCGGCAGATTGGTGGTGTCGGCGGTCAGGTCAATGATAGTGGCCTTGATGCGTGCTTCGCGCAACAGGGATACTAGCTGATTAGTCATGATTGGCCCATCTACATCGCCAATGCCGGACTCATCCAGCCTGCCATTCGCTGCCTTGATTGTCAGGGCATTTTGCAGGTCATCAAGATTGAACCCATTAACAGCGAGCAGCAGGCCACTGCTGTCGGCCAGCCCAATGTAACGCAGATGCGTCGCTTGCTTCTGCTTCTGCAAGGTCAATACTTGACTGAGTAGCTCCTGCCCCACCTTGCCTATACCTAGCTGGATGATGTTTTGTGTATCTGACATAGTTTCCCTTGTGCGTGCTGAAAATAATCATGATTACGTCTGGTAGGATTCCCCCTAACCCCGCTGATGGCTTAGTCAATCAAGCGGCGGGATCATACTTACAAAGCGGGTGCGGCCAGAAACTCGTTTATTACTGGCGTAAGCCGCTCATATTCGATCAGAAAAGCGTCGTGGCCCCAGGGCGATTCCAGTTCGTAGTAGCGGGCGTGTCGGCCAGCGACGTGCAAGGCAGCCACGGTTTCGCGTTGCAGGCGGGGGGGGAAGAGCAGGTCGCTGCTGATGCCGATTACCAGGGTGCGGGTGGCGGGTGGGATACGGCTGATGGCTGCTACGATGCCGCTACGCTGGTAGCCGATGTCATGCAGGTCCATCGCCCGCGATAGGATCAGATAGCTGTTCGCGTCGAAGCGTTGCACCAGCGACTCGCCCTGATAGTGCAGGTAATTCTCCACCTGAAAGCGGGAGGTGGGATCGTAGTAGGTGGCCTCCGACTCGTCTATGCGGTCGCGGCCAAACTTGCGCTGCATTGAAGCGTCGCTCTGGTAGCTGATCATGCCCACCATGCGGGCCAGCGCCAAACCCGCATCGGGGTGGGTGGGCGAAGCGTAGTAGTCGCCACCTTGCCAGTTAGGGTCGAGCATAATCGCCTGACGGCCAATCAGGTTGAAGGCGATACCTTGCGAGCTGTGAGCTAGCGATGCAGCGATGGGAATAGCAGTGGCAACAAAATCGGGATAGCAAACCAACCATTCCAGTGTCTGCATCCCTCCCAGTGAGCCGCCTGTGACGCAGGCGAGGCGATTGATCCCCAGAGCGCGGAGCAGTCGGTATTCCAGCCGCACCATGTCGCGCACCGTAACGGTGGGGAAGCGTGACCCGTAGGGCTTGCCGGTGGCGGGGTCAAACGAGGCCGGGCCGGTCGTCCCCTGGCAGCCACCCAGAATATTGGCGCAAACCACGAAGTAGCGATCGGTGTCGAAGGCGCGGCCTGGGCCAATCATGGGATTCCACCATCCGCCCTTCTTGTCGCTGGGCTGGTAGCGGCCAGCAGCGTGCGCGTCACCAGTTAGCGCGTGGCAAATGTAGATGGCATTGTCGCCCGCTGCGTTCAACGTCCCCCACATCTCATATGCAACCTGCACGCTATTGAGCGTCGCGCCGCACTCCAACGCCAGTGGTTCAGGGCAATCCCAGTAGCGTTTGACCGACAACAGATCGGCAGCCTCGGTAGGGGCGACTACCGAAGGGTCATCGTCCAAGTTTTGAGTTTTTAGTTTTGAGTTTTGAGTTATAGTCATAACTGCAGTTACGATCTAACCTTGCGCTGGTCGTACCAGTTCAGCTTGCGCTGGTCGCACCACTCCCAGCTAATTGTGTCGCCTTCCAGTAGGTCTGACACACCCAGCCGCGCCAGAATGTGCAAAACCTCGCTACGGTGGTTCATGCTATGGGTGATTAGATGGGCAATGGTGCCACCATAGGTCTTCTGCGTGGGTGGCTCATCCAGATAATCGGTGTAGGTCTCATCCTCACGATGTTCATTGGCAATACGGCGGGCAATGGCGGCGAAGTCGGAGTAGGCGGCCTCGTAGCGGGCAAGCAGATAGTCAACCGAACGCTTTAGCTCCGGCGGCTGGTCCGAGAGCATGGCGGGGCGTTGATAAAGCAGGTCGGTCCATACGATTACGTTGCCGACAATGTGCCACAGCGTCTCGCGCAGGGTACGGTGTCCAATGCCGAACTCGCGGTCGAGTTGCTCATCGCTCAGGTCGCAGCTGATTAGTAGCAACTGCCGCGTAGTCCACGCATCGTGGCCCAGCAGCCGGTCGAGGATGTCCATAAATCGGTGTATCTCCTGACGGGTCAAGTATTAGAGCGCAAGCGCCCAACTAGATTATATACCAAACCGAACACAGTCATTTTCCAAAATCCAAAATCGGAAATCCAAAATTGGCCGAGAGGGAAAGGCTGAACGGCGGGCAAGTCCTGCCCTGGGGAGTTAACCCTCCGACCGCCACGCCGTTCAACCCCCTCCCAGCTTGTCTGAATGGTGAATGGTAAATGGTTAATGAGGATGATACGCTCCAGCGAAAAGGCACGTTGGCAGATTGTGCGTGTTGGAGGTGAGTGTTTGACCCGCATACACCATCACATTTACCATTTACCATTTACCATTAAACATTTACCGCGACTGCGGCGGTAGCAGCGGTGATGGCCTGCTCCAGGTCGTCGAGGATGTCGGTAATGTCTTCGAGGCCGATGGAGAGGCGGATTAGCTCAGGCGTGACCCCGGCTTCGATCTGCTGCTCGTCGCTGAGTTGCTGGTGGGTGGTGGAGGCGGGATGGATGATTAGCGACTTGGCATCGCCCACATTCGCCAGCAGACTGAACAGGTTGACGTTATCAATCAACGCCCGACCCGCGTCGCGCCCGCCGCGTATGCCGAAGGTGATGATCGAGCCGAAGCCCTTGCCCGCAAACTGGCGCTTGGCAACCTCGTGGCTGGGGTGGCTGGGCAGGCCGGGGTAGCTGACCCACTCGACGGCCGGGTGTTGCGCCAGCCACTCGGCCACCTTCTGAGCGTTCTCGTTATGGCGAGCGACGCGCAGCGACAGGGTTTCCACGCCAGTGAGGAACAGGAACGAGTTGAATGGGCTGGCGGCAGGGCCGAGGTCGCGGTAGGGTTCGACGCGGGTTCGCACATGATAGGCAAGGGGGCCGAATTTCTCCACGTATAGCTCAGTCTTGGGGAACTTGCCATTATCCCAGGGGAACTTGCCGCTATCCACGATGACCCCACCGATGGAGTTGCCGTGGCCGCCAATCCACTTGGTGGTGGAGTGAACCACAATGTCCGCGCCGTGTTCGATGGGGCGGAACAGGTAGGGGGTAGCAAAGGTGTTGTCAATAATCAGCGGAATGCCCGCATCGTGGGCGATTTTGGCGACGGCGGCCACGTCAATCACATCCAGCTTGGGGTTGCCGACCGTCTCGATGAAGATCGCTTTGGTCTTATCGTTAATCGCGGTCTTGAAGTTGTCCAGATTGGCGGGGTCTACGAACTTGACGTTGATGCCATGCTTGGGCAGCGTGACCGCGAACAGGTTGTAGGTGCCACCGTAGAGGCTGGCAGCGGAGACGATTTCATCGCCCGCCTCGATAAAGCTGAAGATAGCGGTGGAGATTGCGCCCATGCCTGAGCCAGTCACCAGCCCGGCCACGCCACCTTCGAGCGCAGCCAGCCGCGCTTCCAGCACCGCATGGGTGGGGTTGCCGAGGCGGGTGTAGATATTGCCGAACTCTTCCAACGCAAACAGGCGGGCGGCATGGTCAGCGTTGTCGAACACATACGAGGTAGTCTGATAGATAGGTACGGCGCGGGCGTTGGTAGCAGGGTCAGGCTCTTGCCCGGCGTGCAGTTGCAGGGTGTCGAAGCTCCACTTAGCGCGGGCAGCGGCGCGGCGAGTGGCGCGGTCGGCTAGCGGCTCATGGCCGTTACTGTGGCCGTTGGTCGAGTGGCCGTTGCTGTGTCCTTTCGTGCTGGCGTGTAGCTCTGCCAGTTCGCTAGTCGGTTCGGTCAGCGCCTGATTTAGCGCAGCAGTATTGTCAAACGCATGGGTCGGTTCGGTCGGTAGGTTGTCATGATTATCAGCAGGCATGGTATATGCTCCTCTTTATGTTGAAAGTTGAAAGTTGAAAGTTGTACCAGTTCGTCGTAGAGTTGGTGTATTTCGTAGGGGCGGGTGGCTGCCCGCCCAGGCGCAATTTACACCGTCGGCGTAGCGAAGCGGTAGTAGTTACGATGAGCAGGATAGGGGCTGCTAGTTTCTCCCTCACCCTACCTCTCCCGCTGGGAGAGGAGTAGGTTAGCAGCCACTTAGCACTCAGCACTCAGCACTCAGCACTCAGCACTGGCTTACAGTTGCCCCTCGCTCTTGAGCAGTTCGGCAATCAGAATCACCCCACCTGCTGCGCCGCGCACGAGGTTGTGGCCGAGTGCGACAAACTTATAGTCCAGCGCCGGGCAGGGGCGTAGACGGCCAATAACGGTTGCCATTCCGCCCGCTATGTCGCGGTCGAGGCGGGGCTGGGGTCGGTCTGGCGTGTCGAGATAGATCACCGGATGGGCGGGGGCGCTGGGCAGTTCGCGTTGCTGCAGCGGTTGCCACTCGCGCCAGGCGGTGAGGATTTCGTCAGCCTGCGCCGGTTGGTCAAGCTGGAGCGAGAGCGCCTCCAGATGGCCGTCCAGTACCGGCACGCGGATACAGGTTGCGCTGATGGCAATGTCGGCGAAGGCAACTTCATCGTTGCGGATTGCGCCCAGTAGCTTGCGCGGTTCGCTCTCCACCTTGTCCTCTTCACCGGAGATGAAGGGAACAACGTTGTCAATCAGGCTGAGGGCATCCACCCCGCCGTAGCCCGCCCCGCTGATTGCCTGCAAGGTGGTGACTTGCAGTTGGCGGAGGCCAAAGGCGACATACAGAGGCGCGATTGCCAGGCTTAGGACGATAGTGGAGCAGTTGGGGTTGGTGACGATGTAGCCGCTCCAATTGCGCCGCTGCTGCTGCACGCCAATCAAGGCCAGGTGGTCGGCGTTGATCTCCGGCACGATTAGCGGCACATCGGAAGCCAGGCGGTAGCTCTTAGCGTTGCTAACCAGCGCATGACCAGCAGCCGCGAAGGCGGGTTCGACATCGCTGGCGACCTCGGCAGGCAATGCGCTGAGAATGAGCGGGCAGTCGGCGAAGGCGGCCGATTCGCTGGCGGCCACCTTGAGGTTGGCGATGTAATCGGGCAAGCTCACGCCGCCGTCGCGGCGCGCCTCCGCGTAGCGCCTGCCCTGGTTGCGCTGGCCGCCGCTGACCGCCGCGACGCGGAACCAGGGGTGTTGCGCCAGCAGGCTGACAATGCGGCTGCCGACCAACCCGGTCGCGCCCAGCACGCCTACGTTGATGCTTACCATGATACCGCTCCTACTCCGATATAAGGGACATTCTGCGAAAGCACGGTGGGCCGCTGACTCTTGCCCACCACTGGCGCAGCATCGAGGTTGCAGGCGGCGTGCAGCAGGCGCATCGCGGCGGGCGCATCGTTGTGGTTCAGGATGTAGCTGAGGCGCAGGTGGACGCTGGCTTCAGGGCGGAAGTCAAACCCCGCCTTGCGGAGCGCAACCCGCATCTGCTCATCGAGCCGTACGTTTTCGCCCACACCTTCGCCAACCAGCGAAACGCGGCTGCGGCTATGCGTAACCTCCTGCAGGGCCAGGCCACGCACGCGGGTAGGCCACTCTATGCTACTGGCTTCGGCAATCGGAGGGTGGCCGTGGCGATGGGCAACCAGACTGCCGGAGCGCGGGCTGAAGCTGGAGCGCACCACCACTGGCACGTTGCCGCGCTGCGCCCAGCCCACCGCACGTGGGTGCAGCACGTTTGCGCCGAAAGCAGCCAGTTCCAGCATCTCTGCATAGCTGATGCGATCGAGCTTGCGGGCGTGGGGAACGATGCGCGGGTCGGCAGTATAAACGCCGTCCACATCGGTGTAGATCTCGCACCAGTCGGCGTGCAGTGCGGTAGCCAGCGCCGCGGCGGAGGTGTCGCTGCCGCCCCGCCCTAGAGTGTTGAACTCGCCGTCGGCGCTGAGACCCTGGAAACCAGCCACCACCGGCACGATGCCGCTCTGCAAAGTGGCCTCAAGGCTGCCCAGGTCGAACCCGGTTATCTCCGCACTGCCAAACACGCCGTTGGTACGGATACCCGCCTGCGGGCCGGTGAAGGCGTGCGCGGCAATGCCCATGCCGCTGAGGGCGATCGCCAGCAGCGAACAGGTGACGATTTCGCCGCTGGCAAGCAGCAAATCCAGGTCACGGCTATACCCCCTCTCAATCATCCCCGGTGGGGGGGTAGTTATGACACCCTCCGGCCACGCAGCTGAGGAGGAAGGTGGGAAACCTGCCTCAGCGGATAGGGGGGGAAGTAGGGCAGAAGCTAGCGCCAGCAAATCGTCGGTGGTATCGCCCATGGCGCTGACCACCACCACAACGCGATCGCCACTGCGTACCGTCTCCGCCACCCGCGCTGCAACTTTGCGGATGCGGCCAGTATCGGCCACCGAACTGCCGCCAAACTTCTGCACAATAAGAGCCATATCTATAACCTCCATATTAAACAACCGTCTATTTTTGGGTGCAAAAAATCCTCGCCCCATGCAAGGGACGAGGAGAATTATCGCTCGTGGTACCACCCCAGTTCGCCATCACCCTCACAGATGATGACCTTATCGGGTGATTTTGGATTTTGGAGTAGTTGAAAATGGGTATAAGGCCCAAAATCCAAAATCGTAAATCTAAAATCATCCTAGCCCTGATAACGGGGGCAGGCCGACCACAGCTACTTGGCGCAATTGCCTTTCACCGGGCCGCTCCGAGGCGCATTTTCCGCGACGCATCCGGTATCGAACTCTCACCTTTGTTCGACTCGCTGTCACCATCATCGCCGCGTACTCTTCCTCATCAACGCGGTTAAGCTATTGGGTTTTATATGTACATACGCGCCAAATAAAAAATACCGCGCTTCCAAATAGGGAAGGCGGTAGATAGGATAATGGCGCAGATACAGCGCCATAGCAGTCATAACCGCTCCCTTATCTCACAGATCGCTCTGTCGGAGTTGGCACCTGGATGGCGGCAGCTTTGCTGCCATCTGGTTGTCGGGTTTCATCGGGCCGTTGTCCCTCCACCCTCTGGATAAGTTCGCATGGTTGCGTATTAAGTTAGGCAGATTATAGCATATGCGATCTGCCAATGTCAAGCAAATTCGCGCCGATTTCATCAAAATTAGGGCAAACAACGGTTCGCCCCTTCAGACCCGTATCTTCGTAGGGGCGAACAACGATTCGACTAGCTGATGTTGCCGCCATGACGCACAATATTTCGGCTATTGGCTTGACCCTGATGCCCCAGTCTGCTACAATCCAGCAGCGAGAACGAATTGGCGCGGCCAAGCGCCTGCTGGCGCATTTCCTGCTGTGCAGGTGAGATGGGAGATGCGCGGCAACGATGCAACTTGATGAGGAGGATAGTGAATCAGTATGATAAAGAGGATTAGCCTGGGGTTGGTACTGGTGGGCTTTGCGCTGCTCATTAGTAGCTGCGATACGAGCATGATTATTATGAAGGGCAGCGAGGGCAGCGGCACCCCTACGGTAATGGTAGGTACGGATAACAGCGTGACGGCAAGCGCAATCACCATCGACTCTACCAGCGTCAGTACCGCGACCATCGCCGGGTTGAAGAGCAGCTATCGGGCGGGTGATGTGGCAAAGTTCAGCATCATCTTCCGCGACAATGGCGGCGGCATTCTGGTGGTGGATTACCAGGTTAGGCTGATGAACCAGGATCAGAACCAGCCCCGCGAGTACGCCTACGGCACGAGCGGCAACTTGTTGTTGTATCCCACTGAACCAACCACCATAGATCAGCAGATCACCATGCCTGCCAACCTCACCCCCGGCGCATACGTGATGAATATGTTCATCAGCCGGGTGCAGCGCGACAACCAGACTATCGCCAAAGATCTTAGCCTTAGCCAGACAGTGAACATCACGCCATGAGTAACAGCGACCTCATTCTGCTGGGCAACCTGCGCTTCTATGGCTACCACGGAGTGATACCGGAGGAGGCCAGGCTGGGGCAGGAGTTCGTTATTGACCTGACTCTGGAAACCGATCTGCGACCAGCGGGCCAGAGTGACGACTTGCAGCATACCATCCATTATGGCGAAGTTTACGCCCAGGTGCGCCGCATCGTCGAGGGTGAACGCTATAATCTGCTAGAGGCTCTGGCTGAGAACATGGCCGCCAGCCTGCTGAAGCAGCATCCCCAGGTAAACGCGATTACCGTGCGCGTGACCAAGCCCAACGCGCCCATCCCTGGATTGGGGAGTGGGCGCATCGGTGTGGAAGTGCGGCGTTCGCGTACGTAACCGCTGGTAAAATAGTAGAGATGCGAGGTGGAAAGAACCCACCCTAACCCCTCCCGATGGGAGGGGAGTTCACTCTAATCGTTGAGCTTGGTGGTCGGCTTGTCGGTGTTGTCTGGCTCGACGATGTTGCCAACCTCGCCCGGCAGAGCAAGCTGGGGCGACTCGGCCTGGCTCGCACTGGTGCCGCTGCTGCGGGTACTGTCGGCGAAAGAGGCCAGTTTCTTGTTCAGGTCACGCAACGCCTGGGCAATATTGGTCTGGATGTCGCGCACCATAGGATGCTCGGCAACCTTGCTGGCCTGCTCCTTTACCCCCTTCAGCGCATCCGACTCGCCAACGTTCTGCGCTGCGCCGCCCACCTGCTCGGCGGCATTGCGTAGGCCGTTGGTAAGGTCGCGCTGCAAGGTGCGTACCTGATCGCTCTGGCCGATGGCTTGCACGGCGGCGACAAGCTGGCTGCCCAGTTCGCGCAGTTCGGCGATGATGTCGGTCTCGGCGTAGTTCACCTCGGCGCTACCCTCGGCGCTAGCCTTTGCCTCAGCCTTCGGCGCATCGCCGCTCATATGGGTGGTGTTCAAATCTTCGCCCTGGGCGCTATGCCCATTGTGGCTATCGCTAGACATTATTGTGCTTCTCCTCTCAAATGCTTGGTTGTTTAGAGTTCAAAATACCTCGATGTGGCGTGGTCGTCACTGGAATCGCGCTGTCGGGCAGTGTATCTACTAAGTGGCAACCCTTGTTCGCCCAACACTATAACAGCACAATTCGTGCCGCTTATATAACAGACAAACGGCTGATATTGTTTCGCAAAACAAAGGGCGAACCCTGATTCGCCCCTGACACTTCTCTGCAATAGCTATTCTACCTTCTACCTTCTATCTTCTATCTTCTACATTTAGGTAACTACCACTTCGACCTTGTGATAGCCGGTTGCGCCGGAGGGGTAGGGCGGGCGGGAGTCGGATGCCTGCAGATCGCCGAACCCGTCAATGCTGCGGGCGACAACGGTGTAGCGGCCAGGGGTGGCCTGCCAGACGTATTGCCAGACTACCCAGCTATACTGACTGGGGGTGGCGACTAGCTGGGCCGCCTGCCAGGTCTGCCCGCCATCGAGGCTGACCTGCACCTGACGGATGCCGCGATCGCCTGCCGCAGCCGTGCCGCCAATCAGCACGCTGCCCGCCTTTAGCGTCGCGCCGCTCTCCGGCACGGTGATGCGGGTGGCGGTTCGCACCGTCGCCATATTGTCCCAACCCTGCGATTGCCAGAAGCCGAGGTACTCGCTGTTGACCACCTCTATCGAGGTGAGCCACTTTACGTTTTTCATCCCAAAGATGCCGGGGATGAGCAGGCGGGCGGGCGCACCATGGTCGGAGCGCAGCGGCGCGTCGTTCATTTCATATGCCAGCAGGTTGTAATCGTGCATTGCCACTTCCAATGTTACGCTGTCGGAGTAGCCATCGCTGGCGCGGAAGACTACATCCTGCGCCCCCGCCTGCACACTCGCACGCTTCAGCAAATCGGCGAGGCGCACGCCCTTCCACTTGCCATTGCTGATCAGGTTGCCGCCCACCTCGTTGCTGATGCACTGTAGCGTCACCTCCTGCTCTACCGCAGGCATGGCCTTGAGATCGGTGTAACTGATGCTGAAGGCATGGTCAACTAGCCCACTGACGCTCAGTACCCAGTCGGTCGAACTGGGCGAGGGGTCGAAGGTGTTCTTGCTAACCTTGTAAAAAGTGTCGGTGGGGGTAATTACCGCAGGCAGTCCCGCTGCCGACATCTGGTCGCCGTTCTGCGCCGCCGCGCCACCCATGCCGTCGCTGCCGCCACCCTGGGTAATATAATTCCAAGCCCAGTATCCGAGACCGAGCGCGGCGAGAGCGATCACGCCGCCACGCAGCAGTTGTCGCCGCCCCGCATCAGGTACGATTACGTCCATGCCAAGCATCCGGCGCAACGCGCCTTGCATCATCGCGTGGAAGAAGAAAGCAAGGAACAGGGTGTAGCTTAGGTAAAGGATGAAAGATAGCAGGCTGAAACCGACAATGCCCTGAAAGCTGCCGCTGCCGAAGAAGCCGAGGCCAACCAGCGGGGCGAATATCACGCTCATTACCAACCAGATAACAGCGGCATAGATTAGCGCGTTGAGCCAGAGCTTGCCCTTGCCAAACATTTGCGCGGGATAATCATCCTGCTGTGGGGTTGCCAGGCTGAGCGCGGCAAACAGGCGGGCGTAGAGCATACCGAGCAATCCACCCACGACAACCACCTGGAACAGCGCCATGATGAGGAAAAGTATGCGCTTGGCCGCGAAGCCAAAGGTTTGGATTAGCGACTCGAATACGTTGCCGGGTATAAGCGGTAGGATGGCGTTCTGCACCAGTTCCGGCAGGCTGGGCAGGAAGAGGAATACGCGCAGGCCAAACATCACCAGGGTAAAACCCACTCCCGCGATTACGCCAGCGCGAAAGCCGACGCTTCGCAAAGCGCGAGGGGTAATATCGGGACGAGGGGTAGCAGCCGGAGCAACCATAAGTGTTAGCCTCTAATCTAAGCCCCCAGCGGGGGTTTGGGGGAGAATCTCGAACACTGTTAATGCTCGATGGTGGCAGGTTGCCTTTGTCTGCTAGATACTGGAAATGGTGGTTGTATAGACACATAGCATTGATATTGGGCAAGATTCTCCCCCAACCCCCGCTGGGGGCTTTTTGCATTTGGCCCACAGCCACAATCTAAAATCCAAAATCCAAAATCTGCAATCCGTATTACCCGCCGTAGCTCCAACCAGTATCATCCAGGTGGATGGGGTTGCCCTCGCGGTGGACACCAGCATTGACAACCTCGCCGATGAACAGGGTATGGTCGCCCTGCGTTGTATGCGATACTACGCGGCACTCGACGAAACTGAGCGCCGCCTTCAGAATGGGTGCGCCAGTTTCGCCTTCCTCGATTTCGTCTTCGCCCAGCTTGTTGCCGGTCCGCCTTTGATGCTTGATGAAGCGGGTGAGCAACGCCTTGTCGCCAGCGGCAATGGTGTTGATACTGAACACCTTGCCCCGCTGGATTAGCTCTTTGGTTTTCGAGTCGTTCTGGATGGCGATTGCCACCAGCGGGGGATCAAAGCTAATCTGCGTCACCCAGTTGGCGGTCATGCCATTATGCTCGACTCCGGCGCGGGAGCCGATTACATACAGGCCATAGCCAAGCTGATTGAGGGCGATACCCTTCGCCTCGTCTTCCATACCGATCCCAATCCCAACCTTCTCCCCTGGCGGGGCAACTAACTAACTGCTTCTCGTTCAGCGCGATCGCGAGCAATATCGCCACGGATGATGTTGCGCTCGTACTCGTCGGCGGCGGCGTGCAGCGTGCCGAGGCCGAGGGTGGCGCAGCGCGGGCGGCTACTAACCACATCGCGGCCCAGTTCATCCATTAGCTTCTCGAAATGAATGTCGCGTAGCTGGTTGAGGGTGAGGCCAACCGCCTCCTCGCTGATATAACTCGCGCCTGCTTTGCTGATAGTGCAGCTTTCGGGGGCCATCTCGTAGCGTATATCTTCGATGACCCGCGTTTCGGGGTTAATCTTGAGAAACATGGTCGCCACATCGCCGCAGCCGGGGTTGCCGCCAGTGAGGGTGATCGAAGGGTTATCGATCGTCCCTAGCCGAGTGGGGTTGTTCGCCAGGTCTAGCACATACTCCAACTGCTCCTGCCTGCTCGTCATCCTAACCGCCTCCGTGTATGTAAGATCGCTATCTAACATCAAACTCATACCACTATTATAATACCCCATAGCAGTACGCTTGTCAAACCTGGACGGATGCAAAAGCGAAGTGAAAGTAGCAAGTTGAAGACAGCAAAAAACCCTCTCCCATCAAGATGTCGGCGTAGGGGCGGGCGGTGGCCCGCCCTGGTGAAGCGCAACGAAAGCCTATCGCCAGCGCAAGAGCAATACCCCTCTCCCAGCGGGAAACCCCCTCGTGGGGTTCCCTGTGGGTAGGTTGGGTGAGGGAGAATCTCGCAGCGCACCAACGCCTATCGCAAGCACGCAACGGGGTTTGAATCGCGGGAAACGCGGAACGGACGCGGAAAACGCGGAAGTGGCAAGGCGGCAGTAACGATTGCGATAGGCATTGGTGCGCTTCACCAGGGCGTATGCCAT
>JBBRMT010000054.1:0-21402 GCA_038230695.1 Chloroflexia bacterium | reverse complement strand
ATGTACGTGCGAGAGGGACCATTCTCGCCATTGAGCGACATCATGCTTGGTACAGGATTCTTCTTCCTGATACTATCGGCCTCGCATAGCGGACTAATGCACCGCTTGTTCACCTGGCGACCATTGCTGTGGCTGGGAGCGTTTAGCTATAGTCTGTATCTTATCCACGAGCCAGTTATGGTGGAGATGCTGACCTGGTTTGGCGGGCGGCAGGGCTGGGCGGCCTTCTTCACTTATACTATCGGTATGGCTTCGGTGATAATTGTGCTTGCCTATTTCTTCTACCGTGCCTTTGAGAAGCCCACTATCGGTTGGGGGCGCAGATACTCGCAGTGGCGACAACGCACCGCGCCACCGCCGCCCGATGTTGAGTCGCCGGTGACAGCAAATACCTCGGAGCAGCACGCCGCGCCATAGACGTAACGGTGACAATTTGGATTTGAACGGTTATTTCTTGAGAGTGAAGGTAATGCTCCTAAGCGCGATTGAGTAGGTACGGCCATCGCCGTTGCCGGGTGTTGTTGCGTATGTCGCCTCCAGACGTAGCTTGTTTATGCCAGGAAGCCAGTGTTCACGAGTAACCGTGAAGCTACGCTGCTGCCATTCATATTTGGGCAACACAAATGTAGCGACCGGGCTGGTCTCGTCATTGGCGTAGATGGCGAGGGTTTGTGGTCGGTTGCCCACGATCATCGGCTGCATCTGCATGGTGACGGTGTAATCGGCAGGTTCGCGCACAGTGGTAAGCAGTTGACCGCTAGCTGTCTCCATCCAGGCAAAGTTGAATCCCCCGGCCTGATCTGTTTCTGGCGGGTACCAACCCAACAGTCGGAACAACGCTGCATCCATACTACCAATCTCAAGCGTGCTGGTTTCGGCAATGGGTTTGATCAGATCAGCGCGTACCTGATAAACTACCATACCTCCATCCGCACCGCCGCCAGAGGCGCTAACTTGTACAAGTGGCAAGGTCTCGGTGAGAAAGCGCAGGGAGTCAAGGGGCATAGCATCAGTGTAAGCGACAATGTAGCGTATGTTAAGATAGTATACTAGGCGGGCAGCGTCGCGGCGGTAGAAGGCCATTGCTTTCGGATTGGCTAGTACCTTATGTACATCCCCATTTGGGGAATGGAGACCGGCGGGGTCAGAACTCAGGACGCTAATGTATTCTTCGCTACTATAATAGGCAGCAAGGTAGGGAATGGCGCGGGAGATGAATGCCTCAAGGATGTTTTTGTGGTGCATGGTCTGGTCATACATAGTGCGATACGTGCCATAATGAGCAAGGTAGCTATTGGTAGGCAGGCTAAGAATGGTGAAATCCCCCGGTTCGGCGGCAATTTGATTAAAGATAGCAGGATTACTTAGTGGGATATCCTGAGTGACAAGCGGCAGGTTAAAGTTCTCAATAATCATTACAGGTACCAGAAGAACGAGGAGAACACTGGTGAGCAGAATCGGACGAATGTTAGGCAGGCGCTGAGTCAGCCATTCGAGTAGATGGTGTAGGCTGTAGCCAACCAATACTGCGGCGGCGAAAGTCACCAGCAAGTCAAAACGAGCAGGAACGCGGATATTATTGATGAGTGGTATCTTCGCCCAGAGTGCATACGGTCCAGGTATCGGCATTGTATACCCTAGAAAATGAGGTTGAAGGCCGAGACAAAGCAGGAAACTGAGCAGGATAAAGGAGAGCCAGAAGCGAAAGTCGCTCAACCGCCGAGTCAGGCGCATTGTGCCGAACGCCACCAAAAGGATAACCACCCAGCCAGCATAAACGAACGACTCGGATCCGCCCTGGTGAATGATCGGCCGGTTAGCCTGTTGCACCCAGTGGAAACTGAAGAGCGGACTCGAAGGAACGAAAAACCCGGCAATATCGGCGTAAAAGATATCCTGACCACCAGCCGTTTGATAATAACCAGTGTTGATTGCGGTAGCGTCGGCATACAATAGCGGTGAACCGACCGCAGCGAAAACCGTTCCCATGATTATCAGCAACAAAAGTAGAGAAGCTAGTTCACGCCTGCTGCTAAAGCGACGACCTGCCAAGAAACCTGACTCAGCGGCTCCCGGGTTCATCCTACCCAGCAAATAATAGCCGAGATAGCAGATGGTGAAGAAGAGGGCAAAGATTGCCTGGTAGTAATCAATCAAGAAGGTGAAGGCAAGGCTCAACCCAGCAAGCGCCGCATAGCGACGCTGGTGAGTGGGTTCACGCAGCATCTTGATGAAAAAGAGGACATAGATAGGAAAGAATTGGGTGCTAGCGATGTTGGGATGAACTATCTGCCATGATTTGAACGTGGAAAAGCCGAATACAATCCCACCAATAAAGCTAGCCCGCTTATCATTGACCAGATAGTTGACCAACAGGTACATACTGAAGGCAGAGAAAACCAGTCCCGTAAGAATGGAAAGATTGTAAGACAATCGGCACCCCATTGACTGGTGATGGGGATGAACAAAACACCCAGCAGTGGGGTGAGAGTGTGAAAAGCGAGGTTGGTGCCAAAAGGGTAATAAATTATGTTTGAGTAAAACGGCCACGTATGTAGATCATGCAATGAATATTGCATCCACCAGAGGTTCCATATATTTCCAAACTCATCGCCGACACCGAATATAGTGTAACCTTGAATGTGGATTGCCAGCGGCCATGTCATTATCACAGCAATTACGACATAAACAAGCAGCACGCCGCTATCTATCAAGCGTGGACGTTTGAACATGAAGACGGCTCCTAAGTGTGTGAAAGTTGGTAACCAAGAGTGAAGCTCTAATACGTGTAATTATAGGAGACTTTCCTTGCCCAAGTCGGACGATAAGGCGGCGCATTTCAGGCGCTTTCCAGGCGGTTTATCCGGATAGATGATGGACATAGCAAAGCGGAGGGCCGGGGCTGTTACCCCGACCCTCCGCTGATTACTTGTTGAGCTAAAGGCTTATACGATGTCCACTGGCTGCGCCGCTAGCTCCTCTTCGGCGGCCAGGTTGCCGTCAGCTTCGAGCGGCTCAGGGCCAGCGTTCTCTGGCTCGTCGCCACCAAACAGGCCGTGCGGCGAGTTGCTGATTGCCGCCATCAGTGCGGCGAGGCCTTCGTCGTCCAGGTTGCCTTCGCCGTCGCCGAGGCTGAGGTCGCCACCAGCATCGTCGAGCGCCAGCTTCATCTCCAGTTCGCTAGCGGCCTCGGCGCGGGCGGCGTTGCCATCGCCAAGGTACTTGTCAATATCGGTGCCGGTGGCGATCAACTGCTGCTGCTTCTCCAGGCGGGCGGCCAGGCCGCTGCCTGCGGGGATTAGCTTGCCGATGATCACGTTTTCCTTCAGGCCGCGCAGCCGGTCAACGCTGCCGTTGATTGCCGCTTCGGTCAGTACGCGGGTGGTTTCCTGGAACGAGGCCGCGCTGAGGAAGCTCTCGGTGTTCAGGCTGGCCTTGGTGATGCCCAGCAACACTGGATGTGCAGTGGCCGGTTCGCCGCCCTCGGCCAGGATGCGGGCGTTGATCTCCTCGAAGCTGAAGCGGTCGGTCATCTCGCCGGGCAGCAGTTCGGTGTCGCCAGAGGTGTCCACACTGATCTTGCGGAGCATCTGGCGGATGATGATTTCGATGTGCTTGTCGTGAACGTTCACGCCCTGGGCGCGATAGACGCGCTGGGCTTCGTCCACCAGGTAGCGCTGCACCGCCTCGCGGCCCTGAATGTGCAGGATCTCCTGGGGGTTCTTCGGCCCCTTGGTTAGCGGCTGGCCGGGGGTTACGCGGTCGCCATTCTGCACCTCTATCTGGGCGCTGTGCGGTATCTGGTACTCGCGGGTGTCACGCGACTCGTTACGCACGGTTAGCATCTTGCGCTCGTCGTCAACGAAGACCTTACCATCTATGCCCGCTACCAGGTCGGGGTGTTCGCCATCGGTGGCGCGATTGCGGGCCAATACCTGGCCGCTGGTTACGTTGTCGCCATCCTTGATTGCCAACTCGTGGTACTGCGGCAGCGCGTGTTCCTCGGAGTAGACCTCGCTGTTGACCACTGTCAGCCTGCGGATGCCGTCTTCCTCGGTGATTTCCACTGCCCCCTCTATTTCGCTGAGGATGGCAAAGCCCTTCGGAACGCGGGCCTCAAACAGTTCCTCGACACGGGGCAAGCCCTGGGTGATGTCCTCACCGGAGGCCACGCCGCCGGTGTGGAAGGTGCGGAGGGTTAGCTGGGTGCCAGGTTCGCCGATGGATTGGGCGGCGATGATGCCAACCGCTTCGCCGAGCTTGACCATCTTGCCGTCGGCCAGCGACCGACCGAAGCACATCTGGCAGATGCCGTGATGCGCGTCGCAGAGCAGCGGGGTGCGTACCTGCACGCGGGTGATGCCCGCATCCTTCATCGCCTTGGCCTTGTCGTCGTCAATCTCCTCGCCCTTATCCACTATGATTTCGCCAGTTGTGGGGTTAACGATAGCCTCGACCGGGTAACGCCCGATGATGCGGATGGCAACGCTGTCGGCATTGTCGCGTAGCTGGCGCTCATCGAACCAGACCCCGTTCTCGGTGCCGCAGTCCTCGATGTTGATGACCACATCCTGGGCCACATCCACCAGGCGGCGGGTGAGGTAGCCCGCATCTGCTGTACGCAGCGCGGTGTCGGCCAGACCCTTGCGCCCACCGTGGGTGGAGACGAAGTATTCCAGCACGGTCAGCCCCTCACGGAAGTTGGAGCGAATTGGCAGCGGGATGATGCGCCCGCTGGGGTCGGCCATCAGGCCGCGCATACCAGCAAGCTGGCGGATCTGCTTGAAGCGGGCCTTAGTCGCGCCGCTGTTCGCCAGGGTATAGATCAGGCCGTAGCGGTCGAGCGTGTTCTGTAGTTCGTCGGTAAGCTGGTCGGTGGTGCGCGTCCAGATGTCAATAACCGTCTGGTAACGCTCCTCCTCGGTGAGCAAGCCGCGCCGATACTGTTTGTCGAGATCCTCGATGTCCACATCGGCCTGGCGCAGCAACTCCGGCTTCTCCGCTGGCACTACCACATCGGCGACCGAGAAGGTCATGCCGGAGCGCGTGGCGTAGGTGAAGCCCACCCGCTTGATGTTGTCGGCCACCGCCGCGCTCTTGATTGCGCCCAGCATATGGTGGCACTCGGCCATTACTTTGCGGAGCGCACCCTTGTCCATCGCCTCGTTGCGATAGGCGATCTGCTGCGGCAGCGCATCGTTGAAGATAATGCGGCCAACCGTGGTCTGCACCCGCGTCGGCTTCGGCTCAAAGCCGTCATCGAACGTACCCTTGGCGGGCATACGCACGGTGATGCCTGCCTGCAAGCCAATCACCCCGACGGTATAGGCCATTATCGCCTCTTCCTTCGAGGAGAAGATCTTGCCTTCACCCTTCACTCCGCCGCGCTCGACGGTCATGTAGTAGCAACCGAGGACGATCTCCTGCGAGGGCGTGACCATCGGCTCACCATTGGAGGGCGAGAGCATATTGTGAACTGCCAGCATCTGAGTGCGAGCCTCTAGCTGGGCGTTGGCCGAGAGCGGCACATGGACCGCCATCTGGTCGCCGTCAAAGTCGGCGTTGAAGGCGGAGCAGACCATCGGATGGATCTGGATGGCGCTGCCTTCGATTAGCACAGCTTCGAACGCCTGGATCGAGAGACGGTGCAGCGATGGGGCGCGGTTGAGCAGCACCAGGTAATCCTTGATCACCTCTTCCAGCACGTCCCACACTTCGGGGCGCACCCGCTCCACGATGCGTTTGGCGCTCTTGATGTTGTGGGCAAAGCCCTTCTCCACCAGGCGGCGCATCACAAACGGCTTGAACAGTTCCAGCGCCATCTTCTTGGGCAGGCCACACTGGTGCAGCTTCAGTTCAGGGCCAACCACGATGACCGAGCGGCCACTGTAGTCTACGCGCTTGCCGAGCAGGTTCTGGCGGAAGCGGCCCTGCTTGCCCTTGAGCATATCGCTGAGGCTCTTGAGCCGATGCTTGCCGCTGCCGCTAACCACCCGACCGCGCCGCCCGTTGTCAATCAGCGCATCCACTGCCTCCTGCAGCATCCGCTTTTCGTTGCGGATGATGATCTCCGGTGCGCCCAGTTCGAGTAGCCGCTTGAGGCGGTTGTTGCGGTTGATGACGCGGCGGTAGAGGTCGTTGAGGTCGGAGGTGGCGAAGCGACCACCGTCGAGCTGCACCATGGGGCGCAACTCTGGTGGGATAACCGGCAGGGCAGTGAAGAACATCCACTGCGGCTTGTTGCCGCTCTTGCGGAAGGCTTCGGCCACCTTCAGCCGCTTGATCGCCTTCTTGCGCCGTTGACCGCTAGCGGTTAGCGTCTCCAGACGCAGCTCCTCGGTCAGCTTGTCAACGTCGAGGGTCATCATGATCTCGCGCACTGCCTCTGCGCCCATCCCCGCCCGGAAGATGGTGGGGTAGGCATCGTGCAGTTCGCGGTACTTCTGCTCACTGAGCAAGTCGTGGGGCTTGATGTCGTCTTCAAGCTCCTCATGCTTGCGCTTCAGTTCAATGTTGATTGCCTCGATCTGGCGATTGGCATCGGCCATAATCGCCTCAGCATCCTGATTACGGCTGTAGCTGCGCTGATCGCGCTCGGCGGCGGCCAGCGTCTGGCTGTCGGCCTGGCGGCGACGGATGTCGGCCTCCAACAGATTGGTGCGGGTGGCGGTCAGTTCACTGAGGCGGCTGATTACTTCGTTGGTGATTGGCTCACCCGCCTTGACCAGTGTCTCGCCCAGCGCCTCGAATACGATGTCGTCCTCGGCGTTCTCGCCGATCTGCGCGTTGATCTGGCTGCGTAGCGCCTTAGCCTCGGCGTTGATGCTGGCGGCCCGCTCGTTGAACTCATCCTCGATGGTGTGGCGGGTGCGCTTATCGTTGTCCTCAAGCTCGGCCATGAACGCCTCAAGGTCAACATCCAGGCCGCTGACATGCTCACGGGCGCTTTGCTCTACAGCACCCTTCTGCCGCTCGGCATCCTCATCAAGCTGCTTGACCATCGCAGCGCGGGCGGTCTCGTCCACGTCAATGATCACATACTTGGCGAAGTATAGCACCGCCTCAAGCTGGCGCGGGCTGATGTCGAGCAGCAACCCCAGGCGGCTGGGCGTACCCTTGACGTACCAGATGTGCGACACCGGGCTGGCAAGCTCGATGTGGCCCATGCGTTCGCGGCGCACCTTGGCGCGGGCAACTTCCACCCCGCACTTGTCGCAGATGATGCCCTTGTAGCGCACCCGCTTGTACTTGCCGCAGTAGCACTCCCAGTCCTTGGTCGGGCCGAAGATGCGCTCGTCGAACAGGCCATCGCGCTCCGGCTTGAGCGTACGATAGTTGATTGTCTCCGGCTTGGTCACTTCGCCGTAGCTCCACTGGCGGATCTGCTCAGGCGAAGCCAGGCTGATGCGAATGGCGTTGAAATCGTTAACTTCTAGCATTAGTTTAGCTCTCCTTAGCGCTCGTCGGCCTCGAAACCGGCCAGATTGATGCCTTCCAGTTCGCTCAATACATCGGACGAGGTATCCTCGGAGAATTGCACAACGCTCTCGTCCTCGTTCAGCACCTCGACGTTCAGGCCGAGGCTCTGTAGCTCCTTGACCAGCACCTTGAACGACTCCGGCACGCCTGCCTCCATGATGCTCTCGCCCTTGACGATCGCCTCATAAGTCTTGACCCGACCCATCACGTCGTCGGACTTGACGGTGAGCATCTCCTGCAAGGTGTGCGATGCGCCATAAGCCTCCAGCGCCCACACTTCCATCTCGCCGAAACGCTGCCCGCCAAACTGGGCCTTGCCGCCTAGCGGCTGCTGCGTCACCAGGCTGTAGGGGCCAGTGCTTCGCGCATGGATCTTGTCTTCAACCAGGTGAGCCAGCTTCAACATATAGACCTGCCCCACCGTTACCGGATTATCGAACGATTCGCCGGTGCGCCCATCGTAGAGGATGACCTGACCATCGGCGGGCAGTTCTGCATCGTGCAGCGCCTCCTGGATTTGCTCCTCGGATGCGCCGTCGAACACTGGTGTGGCAACGCGGAATCCTAGCTTCTTGGCCGCCCAGCCCAGGTGGGTCTCCAGGATCTGGCCGATGTTCATGCGGTGCGGCACGCCTAGCGGGTTGAGGATGATGTCCACCGGCGTACCATCCGGCAGATAGGGCATATCCTCTTCCTTCATGATGCGGCTGACCACACCCTTGTTGCCGTGGCGACCAGCCATCTTGACGCCGACCGAAATCTTACGCTTCTTGGCGATGGTGATACGCACCATCTGGTTGACCCCGGCGGGCAGTTCGTCGCCGCTATCGCGGCCAAACACCGCCACCTCGATAACCTTGCCGTAAACGCCGTGCGGCACGCGCAGGCTGGTGTCCTTCACCTCGCGGGCTTTCTCGCCAAAGATGGCCCGCAGCAGCCGCTCCTCGGCGGTCAGTTCGGTCTCGCCCTTCGGTGTGATCTTGCCCACCAGGATGTCGTTAGGAACGACTTCCGCGCCCACGTAGATGATGCCACGCTCATCCAGATCCTTCAGGCTGTCCTCGCCCACGTTGGGGATGTCGCGGGTAATCTCTTCGGGGCCGAGCTTGGTGTCGCGGGCCTCGACCTCGTGCTTCTCGATATGGATGTTGGTGAACACGTCCTCGCGCACCAGCCGCTCACTGAGCAGGATGGCATCCTCGAAGTTGCCGCCCTCCCAGGGCATGAAGGCAACCAGGATGTTGCGACCGAGCGCCAGTTCGCCGTTTTCGGTGCTGCTGCTATCGGCGATAACCTGCCCAGCTTCGATCTCCTGCCCACGGGTGACAATCGGACTCTGGTTGATGCAGGTGTCCTGATTAGAGCGCACAAACTTGTGCATGGGGTAGACGCGCTCCTCGCCAGTAGCCTTGACCCGGATGGTCACGCCGGTGGCATCCACCTTCATCACCGTGCCATCTTCCTTAGCCACCACCACCTGGCCGCTATCGCGGGCGGCTTGCGCCTCCATGCCGGTGCCGATAATTGGCGCTTCCGGCTTGAGCAGGGGGACGGCCTGGCGTTGCATATTTGCGCCCATCAAGGCGCGGTTGGCATCGTCATGCTCCAGGAAGGGAATCAGCGAGCTTGCGACGCTGACTACCTGCTTGGGCGAAACGTCCATGTAATCTACACGGTCAACCGACTCGTAGAGTGGGTCTTCGCCGTAGCGCACCTCGACGCGGTCATTGATGAACTCGCCGTACTCGTTGAGGCGGGTGTTGGCCTGGGCGATGTAGAAGTCGTCCTCACGGTCGGCGCTCATATACTCGACTTCGCTGGTAACGTAGGGGCGCACCTTGATGCTGCTAAGGTTCTGGCGGGCGATGCTGGCGGCCAGTTCGGGGGTGATCATGGTGCGGTCGGCGGCGATAACTGCGCCTGTCTTGGAGTTCACCACGTTTTCGCGCAGGGTATGATTGACCAGCGCATCGGCGTGGTTCTCAATCTCGTGGGCCACCTTGCGGTATGGAGTCTCGATGAAGCCATACTCGTTGACCCGCCCATAGGTGGCAAGGTTGCCGATCAGGCCGATGTTGGGGCCTTCCGGCGTTTCGATCGGGCAGATGCGGCCATAGTGGCTGTGGTGTACGTCGCGCACATCGAAGCCGGCACGGTCGCGGCTGAGACCGCCGGGGCCGAGCGCGGAGAGGCGGCGCTTATGGGTCAGTTCGGCTAGCGGGTTCTGCTGGTCCATGAACTGCGATAGCTGGCTGCCGCCGAAGAATTCGCGCATTGCCGCAACTACTGGGCGGATGTTGATCAGGGTGTTGGGGGCAACCGACTCGGGATCCTGGATTGACATCCGCTCCTTGATTACCCGCTCCATTCGCAGCAGGCCGATGCGGAATTGGCCCTGGATTAGCTCACCTACGGTGCGGACGCGGCGGTTGCCCAGGTGGTCAATATCGTCCTTGTGGCCGATGCCGTTGTTCAACCGGATCATGGTCTTGACGATCTCGACCAGATCCAGCTGGGTCAGGGTGCGGGTTTCGAGGTCAACCTGATCCTCGCGCAGACCGAGCCGCTTGTTCAGCTTGTAGCGACCCACCTTCGCCAGATCGTAGCGGCGGGGGTTGAACAGCATCGCGGTCAGCAAGCCCTGGGCATTGTCCAGCGTGGGTGGGTCGCCGGGGCGAAGGCGGCGGTACAATTCAATCACTGCCTCTTCCTGAGCGCGTTTGCGGATGCGGCCATTTAGCTCGGTGCGCTTCTCGTCCACACGCCGCTTTAGCTCTTCGGCATCGGTCTCGCCCGCTGTTTCCATTGCCTTGCGGGTATCATTCTCGAAACGCAGCACTTCCTTCTCGATTTGTTCGCGCTGCTGGCGGAAGGTGACTGCATCGGTGGTCTTCACCGGATCCTTGTCAATAGTTGTCTGCAGGAAGTGGTGGTCGGGGTTGGTATCTACATCGGCAAACAGGGCCATCAATTCCTCATCGGTGCCATAGCCAATTGCCCGCAGCAGCACGGTCACGGGGATCTTGCGCTTGCGGTCAACCTTGACGCTGAGGATGTCCTTATTGGAACTCTCAAACTCCAGCCATGCGCCACGATTGGGGATCAGCTTGGCGGAGAACAGGCGGCGGCCACTGGCGGGGTCTTCCGACATGGTGAAGTAGACACCTGGGCTACGCACCAACTGGCTGACGACGACGCGTTCGGCTCCGTTGATCACGAATGTGCCGTTCTCAGTCATCAGCGGGAAGTCGCCCATGAAGATCTCCTGATCCTTGATCTCGCCGGTCTCCTTGATGCGGAGGCTGACGCGGACGCGGAGCGGGGCGGCATAGGTCATATCGCGCTGGCGGCATTCGAACTCGTCGTAGCGGGGGTCGCCAAACTTATAATCCTGGAAGTAAAGCTCCATGCTCTTGCCGGTGAAATCCTGAATTGGCGAGATCTCATCGAGCAGGGCGCGCAGGCCATGATCCAAAAACTCCTGGAACGATTTGGTTTGAATATCAATTAGCTTGGGCATGGGCAACACGGTAGGGATGCGGGCGTAGCTGCGGCGGCCAGTGTCTGCCGATGCACCTTCGGCGAGGCGGGTTCGTTCGGCGTAGGTAAGTCCCTGTAGTCCATTAATTACGGTATAGGTACGATTCTGAGCTTGCACATCGGTGGGGCGGGTGGGGTCTCCGATGGTCGAGGTGGTCATTTAGGCGAGCCTCCTTGAGGTGGGGCAGCGGAAAATACGCTGCGGTCGGGGTCGCAGTACGCTGGTGGCGACCGAGCCGAGGTAAAGAGAAGACGAGCATCAGCCTGTCCGTGGCGCTGACCCCATTGCGCTGGGTCTGAAATAACCCTCCTGCGCGACGTTGCATCAGGAGAGCGGCAAGGGACAAGCGGCCTAAAATGTAATATAGTACATTATAGACGCGCTTAGACACAAGAATAGAACATCGAGCGACTTGCTTGCAGATGAAGCGAAAATCACTAATGGCCTTTCCTGTGTCTGATACTGACACCGACTCTTAACTTTACTGCGTTAGATGGGTATTATACCATACAACTTGCGGACTGTCAAGGTTGCGGGGCGCAAAATATCAAAGATGTTCGCCGGGGCAGCCAAACTGCCGGTAGCGCACATCTCTGTGCTACTCAAGGAATATTATACCATACGCTGTCAAGAGGGGTAGCGATATTGAAAGCCGCGCCGCAGGCCGTAGCAACCAGCCATCATCATACTGCCATGCGGCGCGGCAAAGTATTGGTTCGACCAGTTGCCTTCTATCATGGCGCGGCGGGGGCCAGTCGCCACACAGAGCGGCGGCTGCTCACTATATGCTGGACGCTGTAGCACAATCGCGCCGTGGCCGCTGCTGTTGTAGATTTCGGCATCGCTCAGGCTGCCCGCCGCCAGCTTGCTCAGATAAACCGCCAGCTTCAACCCGTCTATCTCGCCGGTATGATGCTCGAACATAGCGATAATCTGGCCGCCCGCCAGCATAAAGGCCAGCGTGTGGAAGTTGCCGACGTTGAGCAATATCACGCCCTGGGCTGAGGTGGCCGCCTCGCGCACGAGCGGGTCATCCATTGCGCCCAGCACTGCCGCCGCGCCGGTATCCATCATCAGCAGGGGCAAACCGCGCACCGCACGAGGCAGACTATCGGCCACCGCCCTCATGCGGGTAAGGTCGGGCGGGATATTGCCGCCACGATAGGCAAAGCTGGCTAGGTTGTTGTCGGCAGCCAGGGCGCGGCGTAGATAGTCGAAGCGGAAGCGGCGGTCACTATAACCGACAGGGGCGTTGCCGTGGTCGAACACCGCGATCGCCAGGCCGTCGAAGGTAGTCGGTGCGCCGAAGGCGGCCAGGGTAGCGATAATCTCCTCATAGTAGAAATCGCGGCAAACCAGGCGGGTGACACGCTGGAGGCGTTTGGCTTCATCGGCGCTGACCAGCCTCACCCCCATTGCCGCAACTGCCTCCAGATCGTCGTCGAAGGTACGTGCCGCTCCTGCGGTAGCGTATAGTGGGTAGCCCGCCCGTAGGTGCGCTTCCGCCGCCCATGCGCCCGGCCCGCCGCCCATGGTTACACCATCCAGCAGGATGGGGTTGCCCTGCGCCGTCTCCTGCTTGATCCGATCTGCGATTATCGCAGTGGGTGAGGGCAGCACCAGTTGCACACAGTTCTCCATCTCCCGTTCGCTATCGAACAGCAGAATGTCTTGCGTGCCAGTGCCAATGTCTACACAGAGGATACGCATAATGAAGGTAGAAGGTAGAAGGTAGAATAAAGCTGGTCGTTGTTGCGCCAACGAATTGTAGGGGCGAGTTGCGCTCGCACGGAGTATTACCATTTATCCTCGATTGCCACATAGGAGCGCAGCCGGGCCTGCCCCTTCTGCAGTTCCGGCCAGTACCGCTTGACCTCTGCCGAAGATGGCGATAGGGTGAGCGGCCAAAGGCACGTCAGGTTGCGGAGGGCGATCAGGCTACGCAGGTAACGTTGATATTTGGCGGGCAAATCGCGCTCCCGCTGGTAGCCCTGCAGCAAGGCGGCTTTAAGCGTCGAATAGTCGGCGCGGTCGAGCAGGTTATCCAGCGTCACCGCCAGGTCGAACAGGTAATGAGCGTAGCCGACGTTGTTGAAGTCGAGCAGCTTTATCTCGCCATGCCAGAACAAGTAATTCCCCTGGTGGATGTCTGCATGAATCAGGCCAAAGCGGTCATTGCCGGGGCCAAACTCACCCAGGTCGGCCCAGACCTGTTCGACTGCTGCAGCAACCATCTTACTCGCCGCTGCATCATACTGAGCGACTAGCTCGCCCCAGTATGTGGCTGGTTCGCGCACATCAGTTTGCATCGGATGGAACTCAAACTGACGCTTAGGGCCGTCCAGACCTTCGGCGCGGTCGCGCTCGAAGGCGGGTGATGGCACAAACTGGCCGCTCTCGCTATAGTTGTGCAGGCGGGCGGTCATCGCGCCCACCCGCTCAAGGTGGCTGACACGCAACCCCTGGTTGTAGAAGCGACCTTCTATCCAGTGCAACGCCGAGCAGGGCAGCAGCCTACCACCAGCGTCCTGTACCAGCGTCACCAACTCGCCGCTCAGGTTAGCCAACGGCTGCGGCGCTGCCACGAAGGTGTCATGAGCCAACGCTTGCAGCCAGAGCAACTCTGAATTGATGTAATTCTTACCCATATCCGGCGCAATTGGGCGGTCGTCCAGCCGATGCATACGTAGCGCGAAATCGCCATCCGTCGTTTGCACCCGATAAACGGTGTTATAGTAGGTGGGCATCAGCGTGAGCCGAGATGCAATCAGGCCATACTGAGCTAGCGCATCAGCAGCTACCTGCAGGGGGTTTTGCAGCCAGGTGATTTTGGTGGGTGTGGGCAAGCTGCTACCGCCAGGTCCTTAGATAGAGATAAGCCTTGTCGTTATCGCTCAGGCCCAGCTTATTTTCGCGTTCTAAACCGAGGGTGGCGCGGTCACTGTAGGCAATGGCCTTGAGGTCGGTCAGGGTATCGCCGCTGAAGCCGCCAAACTGCTTACGCCAGCGGCGGGCGAACTCCACCAGGGCGTTGAGTTGCTCCTGATTGGGCGCAGCCTGATGGCGCTTCTGTTTGACCAGGCGGAGCGCATCTTGCGCCGAGTAGCCCATGCTTATCAGCACACAGCAGGCCAGCAGCACGCTGCGGCCTATGCCGTGGGCGCAATGGATGTAGACCCGTCCACCATCGGCAAGCTGCTGATTGACCCAGGCCACCCCATCCTCAAGCATCTCTTGCGACACAGCGCGGCTATCTATTGTGGGCAGGTGCAGCAGGGTGATACCATGCTGGCGCAACATTACCTCGTCATCCTTGTCCTCGACCCGCACATCTACAATATGACTGATACCGAACTTTTTGGCTAGTGGCTCGATGGCATCGAGGGGAAAGCGGCCACCCACCGCCATACTGGGTGTTATCCAACTGAAATTGATAGGGATGCCACCGATATTGCCGCGTCGCGCTGCAAGCGCCGCATAGAAGCGGCGATAAATCAAATGCGGCAGATCCAAAAGTAGTGGGCGCTTACGCATATTTGGAACTTCATTGTTCTGCTCAATCGGGTTAATCTCAGTCTGATTAGCGGGGTTCAAAAGATGGCCTCCTTGCCAAGTTGCCAAAAGATTAGTATCAGCACTTCTATAACAAATATTATACCAACATTAGGCGCAAAGGGGCAAGTTTTTCGGTTATAATAGGGACATGGGCAAACCGATTGAGATTGGCATTGATGCCAGCCGCCTGGCAGTAGGCCAGCGCACCGGCACCGAGAACTACGCCTATCAGGTGATCCGCGGGCTGTTTCGGGCCGACCGCACCAACCACTACACCCTCTACTTCAACGGGCCGCCAGCGGTAGGCCTGTTCGACGCGCTGCCACCGCGCTGGAAGATTAGGGCAATCCCGTTGCCCCGCCTGTGGACACATCTGCGCCTTAGTATGGAGATGCTGCTGCACCGCCCCCGCGTGCTGTTCGTCCCCGCCCATGTGGCGCCACTTATCCACCCCCCCACAGTTGTGACTATTCATGACCTCGGTTATCTGCTCTATCCCGAAGCGCATGGCCGCTTTAGCCGCTGGTATCTGCAGGCCAGCACGCGCTGGAGCGCAAGGCAGGCGCGGCGCATCATCGCGGTATCCGAGGCCACCAAGCAGGATATTATCAAGCATATCGGCATGAAAGCCGACAAGATCAGGGTGGTGCATCACGGCTACGACCCGCGCTTCGTGCGCGTTACCGACGAGGCGCAAATCAAGGCGGCCAAGCAGCGCATCGGCCTGCTGCCCAGCGAGAAGTATGTGCTATACGTCGGCACCATCCAGCCGCGCAAGAACCTGGTGCGACTGATCGAAGCGTGGGCCACGATGGGCGAGGACGCAGCGGGCTACAAGCTGGTGTTGGGTGGCAAGCCGGGCTGGCTATATGCCAACATCTACGCGAAGGTAAAAGCACTGGGGCTTGAGGGTTATGTAATCTTCCCTGGCTACATCCCTGATGCCGACCTGCCCGCGCTCTACAGTGGGGCCAGCCTGTTCGCCCTGGTATCGCTATACGAGGGCTTCGGCCTGCCTGCGCTAGAGTCATTGGCCTGCGGCACGCCGACGCTGGTATCGAACACCACCAGCCTGCCGGAGATAGTCGGCGATGCCGCCCTACTATGCGACCCCGAAGATGTGGAAAGCATCGCTGCGGGACTGCGGCAAGGCTTGACCGACGAACCACTGCGTCAGCGACTACAGACTGCTGGGCCTGAGCAGGCGGCCAGGTTTAGCTGGCAACGCTGCGCCGAGCAAACCTTTGCGGTGTTGCTCGAAGCGAGTGCGAGTTGAAAGTTGAAAGTTGAAGATTGACAGCACTCAGCACTCAACACTCAGCACTCGATATGGCAATCTGCAAATCACGCAAAGGCGTAATTATAATATGGCAACAACCCGAAAGGTTATCCGCGAGGCCAAACGCGAGGCCAACCGCGCCACCACCCACCTGCTGATGGGCATCATCACAGTGGCGGGCTGCTATATCACCGCCCTGCTAGCTCCCAACTTCCGCTTCTTCGAGGTGCTGGAGGTAGGGTTGGCCTACGTTTCGCTATTGTTCATCATCCTTACCCTGCTAATCGGTCCACTCAAGCTGGCGCAGTATCGGCGAGTGCCGCTCAACCTGGACAGCCGCCGCGACATCGGTATGTGGGCGGCAGCGACGAGCGTGGTACACGTAGCCTTGATCCTGTGGGGGCGCAATTTTGGGGGCAACCTGGCTTACTTCTTCGGCCAGTTTACCTGGTTTGGCCTGGTCAACTATCTGGGCCTGTTCGCCAGCATCATCATGCTCGGCCTGCTGCTCATCTCCAACGATTGGTGCTTGCGACGGCTGCGCGGCCCGCGCTGGAAGGCATTGCAGCGGCTCAACTACATACTATTCGTACTTGTGGTTATCCACACCTTGGGCTTCGAGAACATTTGGGTCAGAGGCTGGGGCATTGCCAGTGTGGTTATTGCCCTCACCGCCCTCACCCTGATAGCGCAGATGATCGGCTTTATTGTATATTGCCTGCGTCAGCAGCGAGTTAAAGAATAGCACTTGCCAATAAAGAGTGTATAACTTTAGGCGGTTAGTTACGTTTATATATGTAAGGCGCGAAAGCAGCCATGAACATGAGATGCTAGATAGGATAATATAGAGCCATGCACAAAGGTACGATCAGGGAGCGCAGCGCGGCGCTCCTATTGCTTGCCATGCTGCTGCAACTAATTAGCGGCGGCCAGCAAGCGGCGGCGCAGACGATTTCGCCCGCGATGCCCGCTACTCCCACAGTGGACAGCAGTGTAGCATCCTACTTTGCGGAGACCGGCCACAATCTGGCGTTCGGCTTCCGCGACTACTGGCAGGCACATGGCGGACAGGCAACATTCGGCCTGCCGATTAGCGAGGAGTTTCGCCAGGTCAACGCCGCCGACGGTAAAGAATACACGGTGCAATACTTCGAGCGGGCGCGGTTCGAGTACCACCCTGAGTTTAGCGACCCCAACTATCAGGTCAGCCTCGGCTTCCTGGGCCGTGAGGCGGCGGTCCGTGATAATGTTAGCACGGCTAAGGCTGCGCCAAAGCGAAGTAGCATTGCATACTTTGCGGCAACCGGCCACAACGTCGGCGGAGTGTTCTTGCAATACTGGCAGCAGCAAGGCGGACTCGACCGCTTTGGCTACCCCATCACTGAGCCAGTGCAGGATCAGAGCGGGCGCACTGTGCAATACTTCGAGCGGGCGCGGTTCGACGATTTCCCCGAACTGGCGGTCAGCGGCGACGAGGTGCAGATTGCCCCACTTGGCTACGACTCGCTAGTAGGCAGCGGCATTGCCACACCAGGTGGGGCGTTGGTGCAGATGTGGCCGCCAACGCTGGCTGAGGGCCGCAGCATGGTGGTGCGGGTTAGCGCGGCAGCGGGCGCGACTATTAGCGGCAGCTACGACGGCCTTGCCGTAACCTGGCTACGCGACGACAACCCACCCCATGCGGGCTACTGGACGCTGCTGGGCGCACCGGCGTTCCAGGGAATCGGCCTTCACAAGCTAACCATGACCCTGACTGAGCCGGATGGTACAGCACGCCATCTCAGCCGCACCGTGCAGCTCTACGCTCGCGCCTTCCCTAGCCAGGATCTGCCGATCGGCTCCGACTTGCAATCGCTGCTCACTCCGCAAGCGGAAGCCAGGGAGACAGCCGCAATGAACGCCGCCAGCGACAACACCGTAGCCCAGCAACTATGGCAAGGGCCGTTCCTCACCCCCTTGAGCCAGTACCATGTCACCACCGAGTTTGGGCAACGGCGCGGCTATAACGGAGCGCCACCTAGCACCTATCACCCCGGCATAGATATGGCTGCGCCGCAGGGTACGGTGGTATCCGCCGCCGCCAACGGGCGAGTGGTCTTCGCTGGCACCCTACCGGAGCGGGGCAACTGCATCGTCCTCGACCACGGCATGGGCGTACACACCGTCTACGCGCATCTCTCCTACATCGCGGTGAACATTGGCGACAGCGTGACTCGCGGCCAGCCGATCGGTAGGGTTGGCAGCACCGGCTTCAGCACCGGCCCCCACCTGCACTGGGAGGTGCGCGTTGGCCGCACGCCGGTTGACCCCAACGAGTGGGTCAACCGCAGCTTCCCGCTGAGTGATTGAATCGGCTAATCGGCTACTCCCATCTTGTGTATCTTCTCTAACTGTGATACAATAGCAACAGCCCAACCCTTAAATCATAGAAGAGTATCTCAATGACCAACCCTGTCGCTGCCAAACGGCTGACCACCTCGCTATTGCTCAAGTTCCTGCTGCTGTTGCTGCTGGTAATCGTGCCTATCTCCGCACTAGTAGGTATCTTCAATTATCAGCAAGCTAATGGGTTGCTCAAAGACAAGGTGCAGAACGACCAGCGGGTATGGGCCGTATCGCAGCGCGACGCGCTGGCATCCGAGCTTATACAGGAGGGAGAGCGGATGGAAGAGCTGGGCAGCCAGGATATAGTCCATAGTAGCTTGCAGTACAACTCCTCCAATGGCGATACAATTACCAACACCGCCTCGTTGTGGCAAAACTCTGGTGAAAATGGCGTACTCCGCAACACCTATGTCAACAGCCAGATTAGCCTGAGTCTGGTCGACTACCGGCAGCGTTTCCCCAACCGCGCATTCGTGCTGCTCGGCAGTCCCAGTGGCGCATTGGTGGGTATCACAACCCTGGGCTGGCCGACCTACGATCTGCGCCAGTTCGCCTGGTGGCCGCATCCCACTAATTCGGGGGCAATTGCCTTGCCCATCGCCTTTACCGAGCCGCAGTCTATCGCTAATGTCGGCGATAACCTCATTATCATCATCACGGCAGTGCCGGATTTGCAGCAGACAGGTCGCGTGGCAGGTTACCTGATAGTGGGCCTGAGCGCCGACCAAATTACCAATCCCATCCTTACCAGCGGCGACCTGGCGGTGGGCGAACGTACCTGGCTGCTCAATCAGAACGGCGCAGTGCTGGCATTGTACGAAATTAGCAGTCAGGTTGCCGGTAGAGCGCCGCAGATCAGCACAATCAGCAGCATTAAAAGCCTGCCCCAAACCTGGTTCGACCAGATTAAAAACAATCCAAATGCCAGCGGCGGTAGCGCAGAAACGACACAGACAGGCGACAACGCGGCAAGCGTATTCTCCTATGCCTCATTGCAGCGCAGCATCGGTTATACTCAGAATGATCCTGCCGTGATCGAAGCGGTCAACCGACTGGGCTGGACGGTGGTGCGCTCCGCGCCACAGAGCATTGCCTACGCCACACTTAACAGTCAGTTGATTACGCTCGTCGCTGGCACTGCGCTCACATTCATTGCTATCTTCTTCGTGGTGCTGATTACGGTCGGTTTCCTGCTACTGCGCCCGATCAGCCACATGGAAGTGGCGATGAGCGAAGTGGCGCATGGCGATTTCAGCGCCCGCGTACCGAACGCTAGCAACGACGAACTGGGACGGCTAGGGCAACGCTTCAATCAGATGGTAGGCGACCTGGACACATTGTTGCAGGAGCGTGAACGCAACCAGCGCGAACAGCAGATTGTCAGCGAACGGCTGCAAAGCTCGGCCAGCGAGTTGCAGGGCAGCGTGGCGCAGCAGAAGGAGTTCGCGGTGCAGCAGGCAACCGCCCTGGCGGAGATCTCCGCCACCTTCGGGCAACTGAGTCGCTCGGCCACCCGCATCGCTCAATCCAGCCAGCAAGTAGCCGAGGCCGCCGATGTGCTGCAGGACGAGCAACATGAGGGCGATATTGCCCTGCAGCAAACCCGCGAGGTGCTAGGCCGCTTGCGCGAGGATAGCGAGAGCCTGGAGGTAATCGCGGTTAGCCTTACCCGTAGCTCGACAGCGATTAGCGAGGTAATGGAGGAGCTAAACAACATTGCCGACGAGACCAAGCTGCTGGCTCTCAATGCGGCCATCGAGGCGGGCGGCGCGGGTGCGGCGGGCCTCCGCTTTGCGGTCATCGCCCATGAGGTGCAGGCGCTAGCCGACCAATCGAACACTGCTTCAGAGGTGGCGCAGCAATCGCTTACCGAGGTGCAGGAGAACATTATCGCGGCGGTCGCTTCGATCCAGCGCGAACTTCAGGCGATTGGCGATGGGGTGCAGCAGAGCGCCCGACTGGAGACGCTGATGCACACTATCTCCGACACTATTGCCAAGCTGAACCAGTCGGCAGGCATCATTCAGCAGGATACCAAGCAACAACGCGAAGGCAGCGTTAATGCCGCTGGCACCATCGAGTCGTTGGCAAGCGCCAGCCAGCAACTAGCCCAGCGCAGCACGGTGATCACCACCGAGGCAGTCGAACTGAGCGCCCTGGCAAAGCGGCTTAATCAGGCATCCAGCCAGTTTGGGCATCAAAATGGGACTTCTAATAAAGATACCGCCCCTTTATTCCCCGTAAGGCACCCACACGTTCTTCACCTGGGTGGCCTCGCGTAGCCACTCCTCGCCTTCTCCCTGCGCCGTATCCAGCCAGTTGCGCTGGTGGCCGTAGCTAACCCAGGTGCGCTTCATGTTGCTGGCCGACTCGTACTCCACCATCTTGCTGCCCGCTGCGTTGCCAAAGTACCACACACCGTCCACATCCTCATGCTCGGCCAGCACCTTCGCCAGCGTCTCGCGGGGGCCGGTCACGATGTTGACCACCCCAGCGGGCAGGTCGGAGGTTTCCAGCACCTGGTAGAAGTCGCTGGCGCTGAGGGGATGCGCCTGCGATGGCACCACCACTACTGTGTTGCCCATCGCGATCGCGGGCGCGATTAGGGAGACGAACGATAGCAGCGGCGCGTCGTCGGGGCAGATCAGGCCCAGCACGCCAATCGCCTCATTCATCGCCAACGTCACGTTGCGCGACGGGGTGGAGTGGACGCGGCCATCGTACTTGTCGGCCCAGGCAGCGTAGGTGAACAGACGGCTGATGCTGGCTTCCACCTCGGCGCTGGCAGCGGCCTCACTTGCGCCAGTCTGCTGCCGCAAACGGCGGGCGAATTCGTCGGCACGCACCGCCAGGTTCTCGGCGATATAGTAGAGGATCTGGGCCTTGTTGTGGCCGTAGGTGTTGGCCCAGCCCTCGGCGGCGTGCGCCGCTTCCACCGCATTGCGGATGTCCTTGCGGTTGCCCTCGCCCACCTCGCCGATTTGCCCACCTTCGGGGTTATGTATCACCATGCTGTAGCCGCTATCGGGCCGCGCCTGCTTGCCACCGATGAACATCTTGGGCGTTCTGTCAATTGCGAAGTTTTGAGTTGTCGTAGGGGCGGATTGCGTCCGCCCTGAGTTTTGAGTTATGTGACCGCTGGCGCGGCCGTTCTGACTGGCAT
>JBBRMT010000053.1:0-21530 GCA_038230695.1 Chloroflexia bacterium | reverse complement strand
CCCGCCCCTACGCGCCCTCACCCTAACCCTCTCCCCCGGTGGGGAGGGGGGATCGAGTTGGTTACTCTTCGTTTGACATTATCTCGCGCAAGGTTTCGATTGCCCGCAGCCGCAGCATCCTGACCGCGCCGGGGCTACGCTGCAGCGCCTCGGCAATCTGCGCTCCGCTCCAGCCGGTGAACTGCAACTCCAGCACCGCTCGCTGGTCGGCGGGCAGCATCGCCAATGCGGCTTGGGCCTCGACGTAGTCCGCCTGCTCTACTGCTACATCCTCGGCGCTGGGTGCAGGGTCAGCTAGCTCATCAGCCTCATCCATTGCGGCGCGGGGATGACGCTGGCGATAAACGTCAATCACCACGTTATGGGCGATGCGGAATAGCCAGGCGGCCACTGCCCCGCCGCGCCAGGCATCCAGTCCGGCCAACGCCTTGAGAAACACCTCGCTGGTGGCATCCTCTGCCGCCTCACGGCTGCCCAGGCGCACGTAGCAGTAGAGATACACCTGATTCAGGTAGCGCAGGTAGATGGCGGTGAACAACTGCCGATCCTCGCGGGCGCGGGCGATCAGCGCCGCATCGTCCGGGCCGCCATCGCTGGTGGGGGGTTCGCGCTTCATCTCGCCTGCGCTCCTGGTGAAGATTGCCATAGGTGCTGCTCCGCTCCCCTGCCCATCAGCGTGAGACGAACGCGCCTCTACTATTAGAGACGCGACTATAGACGGAATGTCACGGTCGGTTTTTGCTTGACGGATCCGCCTTGATCCTGCTATAATATGAACAATACGCGCCTGTAGCTCAGGGGATTAGAGCATCCGCCTTCTAAGCGGAATGTCGTGGGTCCGAATCCCACCAGGCGTACCCCTACCCTGTAATCCTACACCCATTTGCCCCAAATATGCTATAATATCCCCATGCCTGAACCCGATCTCAGCATCATCATGGTGAGCTACAACACTTGCGCGGTATTGCGCCAGTCGCTGCTTACCCTGCTGGCAAGCCGCACCACGCACCCTTACGAGGTGTGGGTGGTGGACAACGCCTCCGCCGACGGCAGCGCAGATATGGTCGCTCACGATTTTGGCGTGGACGAACGGGTGCATTTGATTCGCAGCCCGCGCAATGGCGGCTACGCAACAGGCAACAATCTGGCTCTGGCCGAGTTGAGTAAGCGGGGGCGGACGGCAGGGCAGGTAGGCGCGGCGGCCAACATCGCAGCGCCATATGTGTTGCTGCTCAACCCCGACACTATCGTGCCGCCTGATGCGCTGCAGCAGATGCTCGACTTTATGCAGGCTCATCCCGATGTGGCGGTTGCTGGGCCGAAGCTGGTACGCCCTGATGGAAGATTGGATCTGGCCTGTCGGCGTGGCTTTCCCACCCCGCTCAACTCGTTCTACAAGCTGACCGGCCTCGCCGCCATCTTCAAGCACAGCAAACGCTTTGCTGGCTACAATGTAACCTACGCCGACCCTGATTCGTTGACTGAGGTGGATAGCGTGATGGGCGCGTTCATGCTGATGCGGAGCGCGGCCATCAATCAGGTTGGTTTCCTCGACGAAGCCTACTTCATGTACGGCGAAGACCTCGACTGGGCCTACCGCATCAAGCAACGCGGCTGGCGGGTGTTTTACAACCCGGCAGTCAAGGTTATCCACTACAAGGGCGAGAGCAGCCGCCAGCGCAGCTACGCGATGATCGTGCAGTTCTATCGCTCGATGTTCATATTTTACCGCAAACACTACGCCGCCCGCACCTTCTTTGCCATCAACTGGCTGGTGCAGGTGGGTATCGCTGCCAGAGGCGGGTTCGCCCTGGCTCAGAACTTCTTCCGCCCTGCCGCGCGTAAGAGGGTAACGTAAAGATGGTAGAAATAGCGGGAGGTAGATTGAGATCGGCAGACTTGAACCTAATCTGCCATCATCAATCTGCAATCTGCAATTCGTGGATTTGCCTATGAGTACACTACAGGAAGCGCCGCCCGTGCCAACCGCGCCGGAGCCGAGGCGCGAACCAGAGCCTGAGCCGAGCCGCCAGTCGCGCCGTGAAGCCCGCACCCGTCCCTATCTAATGCCCGAATGGATGGGTACGCCGTTGCGCCCGCCCGATCTGCTGCACATCGGTTTCGTGCTGGTGCAGCTTGTCCTTGATGCCGCGCTGGTAACCCTGGCTTTCGTTATCGCCTTCATGCTGCGCTTCAACTCCGATATTATCGGCTCGTTTGCCCCGCCTTCGGTGGATACGTACACCACCATGCTAATTGTCACCACAGTATCAGTGGTGGTGGTGTTCAACTTCTATGGCCTATACCGGCTGCGCCGCGGCTACTCGCGGATAGACGAGTTCTACAAGGTGGTCGCCGCCGTTACCAGCGCCCTGTTCGTCTCTATCGCGGTCAACTCCTTCATCCTAGCCGACCGCTTCATCTACGCCCGCTGGATCCTGGCGATCGGCTGGGTGGCAAGCATCGTGCTAGTCAGCACTGGCCGCTTCCTCTATGGGGTAAGCGCCGGTTTCCTGCGTCGTCGCGGAGTAGGTCGCCAGCGGATGCTGATCATCGGCACCGGCGCGGCGGCCCACACCGTTTACCAGCGCATCCTCGGCGCTCCCAGCCTCGGCTATGAGGTAGTCGGCTTCGTTGCCGATCCTGGCGACGAGCCGGGTGAGATGCCCACTTCCGCGCTACGCATCGTTGGTTATAGCGACGAACTCGCCCGTCTGGTGGGCCTCTACAATGTGAGCGAAATTGTGGTTGCCATCGCTGGCGGCAGCCACGAGGATGTGCTGGACATTGTTTCGGCGGTGGAGGATGAGCAAATCAACATCCGTGTCTACCCCGACACCTTTCAGCTGATCATCAATAATGACCTCGGCCTCAACGACATCAACGGGCTGCCTCTGGTCAGCGTGCGCGACGTTACCCTACGCGGCTTCAACAAGGTGGTCAAGCGGCTGTTCGATATGGTGGGCAGCGTGGCTGCTCTGGTGGTCTTCTCGCCTCTGATGCTGCTGGTCGCTATCCTGATCAAGCTGGAGTCGCCAGGAGCCGTCTTCTTCGTGCAGGAGCGGGTGGGCTTGGACGGTCAGCCCATCCACGTGATCAAGTTTCGCAGTATGAGGGCCGATGCGGAGAGTGAAAGCACCTGGACAACCGCCAATGACCCTCGCCGCACCCGCATTGGCCGCTTCATCCGCCGCTTCTCGATTGACGAGCTGCCCCAACTGGTCAACGTGCTACTGGGTGAGATGAGCATCGTGGGGCCGCGCCCGGAGCAGCCGCAATACGTGGCTCAGTTCAGCCAGGCCATCCCCCGCTATATGCGCCGCCACAAGGAGAAGACTGGTTTGACTGGCTGGGCGCAGGTGAATGGCGCACGCGGCAACACCTCTATCGAAGAGCGCACCCGCTACGACCTCTACTACGTGGAAAACTGGTCGCTGCTGCTCGACTTGAAGATCATCGTGCGTACCCTGGTGCAGATTTTCACCGACCGCAACGCTTATTAAGCAGCAATCCGTAGGAGCGGGTTGCGGCCCGCCCTGGTGCAACTCGCCCATATGATAAGGAACTAATGGCTAGACCACTGGAACAAGAGAACATCACCCGCCCATCAATAGCTCAAGATGAGCGCACTGTTGCCACCCCGCTGCCGCCGGGTGTAACGCACTCTGCGCCTGCCGTAAAAACACAATCTACAATCCACACTCTGCTATCTGTAATCACCAGCCCCTGGCCGTGGCTAGCGGTTGCCCTTGTGCTGCTGGGCTGGCACGAATATTACCTGAACAGCGTTGCTAACCTGGGCGGCTGGGGGGTGGACGATACCTGGATTACCTTCCGCTACAGCCATAACCTGGCAATGGGCAATGGGCCAGTCTGGAACGCGGGCGAATACGTCGAGGGCTACACCAATTTCCTGTGGATGGTGATGATTGCGGCGGCGATGAAGCTGGGTTTTGGCGGCATTGGCATCAGCATCCTGGTTGGCGCAATGGCTGGCCTGGTCGCTCTGCCGCTAACCTACCGGCTGGCTGAGACTGGGCCTTATCGCGGGCGGCTGCCGATTATCAGCGCGGCCTTGCTAGTCCTGCTGGCGGCGGACGGTAGCTTTGCCACCTGGAGCATCGCCGGGTTGGAGACTAGCTTCTACACCATGCTGCTCACTGCCGGGTTGCTCTGCTTTGTGCTTATGCTGGAGCGTGATGGCGTTGCCGAGCAGCGCCTTGCCCTTGCCAGCGGCCTGTTGTTCACCCTCGCCGCGCTAACTCGCCCCGAAGGACTGCTCGCCTACGCAATTGGCTTCGCCTTCCTGCTGCTGCGGGCGGTGCGCGGGCGCGGATTCGGTCGCTATATCTGGCTCTACCTAGCCCCTGGCCTTGTCATCTACCTGCCCTACTTTATCTGGCGATGGAGCTATTACGGCTGGCCCTTGCCCAACACCTTCTACAACAAGGTAGGCAGCGGCTGGGCGCAGATTCAGCGCGGTCTGACCTACGAGGGTAAGTTCCGCGACCGACACAGCGAACTCTTCTTTGTCATTCCCCTTATCGCCCTGATCAGCCAGAAGCTGACCTATCGCCTCGCCTTCCTGTTCAGCATCGTGCTGGGCTACTGGGCATATATTATCTACGTGGGCGGCGACTGGGACTGGGCGGTGGGCCGCTTCTTCGTGCCGATCCTGCCCGCGCTGATTGTGTTGAACGCCGACGGGCTGAAGTCGCTCTACCTTGCCATCGTCGGCTGGCGCAATCCGTCGCCGAATGAGGATGCAACGGCCAACCTGCCACGTACTCGCAAATGGCTGCTGGTTGGCCTGGGTGTGATCACCCTGGCGGTGGTCAGCTATTCAGTCTACGATCGCACTTCGACGCATGGTGAGCAACCCAACCTTAGCTACTACCAGAGCGTGGCTGCAGCACTATACAGTTGCGCCCAGTATATTGACAACCACAGCCAGCCAAGCGACCTGATCGCCACCACCGCCGCCGGGGTGCTGCCCTTCAACAGCAACCGCCGCTACCTTGATGCCCTCGGCCTGACAGATGAACATATCGCCCATATTGTCATCTCCGACGCGGGGGCAGGGCGCGCCGGTCACGAGAAGGAGGATGCCGATTATGTGGTCAACCGCCAACCGGCTTACATAGTGCTGACCCTGAGTCTGAATAAGACCGACTTCAGCAAGGTTGCCAGCTTCGCCCAGCACTACGCGCTAATCAGTTGGACCAGCAACCCAACCTACGCCAGCGCGATTCAAGTTTACAAGAGGATACGATGAGCGATAACCGCCTCAGCAATCCGCAGGAAGTGGCCGCCGCACTGGAGCAGATCCGCGAACGGGTACGCGCCCGCCGCGCCCGCCTTAGCGACGCGGAAGCGGGCGGCGACCTCAACCTGCTTGAGCTACGCAAGGCAGTGGACGAACTGAACGATGCCTGGTTCGTCAGCGCCCATCTGCCCATCACCTGGGAGGCTCCCATCGTGGGGCGGCTGGGCGCTTACACCAAGCGCATCATGAGGATCCTGCTGCGCTGGTATATCAACCCCATCGTCGAGCAGCAGAACCGCTTCAACTCGGCCACCACCCGCGCCGCAGTTGAACTCAACGCCTATGCCGAACTGCTCACCCGCCGCCTCACCGACCTCGAAGAGCGCATTGCCAGGCTGGAAGATACAGCCGATTTATAATCCTCACTTTCAACTCAACTCCCCTTCATACACACATCTAACACAAGAAACTTGACAGTATCATACTCAACCCTGTATAATCGCAGTAGTTATGACAAGCACATACCACTTACAAGGATGGTATAACAATGGCGATTGAATACAAGGATTATTACAAGATACTGGGGATAGACCGCAAGGCTGAGGTCAAGGCGATCAAGAGCGCGTATCGCAAGATGGCACGCAAGTACCACCCTGATGTCAACCCCAACAACAAGGATGCCGAGGCGAAGTTCAAGGAAATCAACGAGGCATACGAGGTGCTTTCCGATGCGGATAAGCGCAAAAAGTATGATCAGTTTGGCAGCGATTGGGAACGCTATCAGCAGGCGGGGGCGCAGGGTGGCTTCGACTACAGCCGCTACGCCCAACCAGGCAGCGGCGGCTACACCCGCACATATACTGGCAGCGACATCAATGATGAGGACTTCAGTGATTTCTTCGAGACCCTGTTTGGCGGCAGCGGCGGCTTTCCCAACCCCCGCACCGGCGCAGGTAGAGGCGGTTACACGGGCTACGGCCCAGGTTTCAGCACCCAGCCCCGCCAGCTAAAGGGCGAGGACTACGACCAGCCGGTGGAGATTACGCTGGAGGAAGCCTACAATGGCACCAAGCGCATTCTGCAGATGCAGGTGCAGGAGCCATGCCCCACCTGTCACGGTGACGGTGTAGTGCGCGGTAGCAGTGGAGGCAGCGCTGCAGTGCAGACCTGCCCCACCTGTGGCGGCGCGGGCCATGTCAGCCGCACCCGCCAGTTGGAGATCAAAATACCTGCGGGCGTGACCACCGGCAGCCGCGTCAAGCTGGCGGGACAGGGCGCGGCGGGACGCAATGGCGGGCCTGCAGGCGACCTCTTCCTGGTGGTCACGGTGCAGCCTAGCCACCGCTTCGAGCGCGACGGCGACAATGTGCGCGTCAATCTGCCGGTGGATCTCTACACCGCCCTCCTCGGCGGTGAGGTCGAGGTGCCTACCCCGCGTGGTGGCAAGCTGGCCCTACGCATCCCCGCTGAGACGCAGAACGGGCGCGTATTTCGCCTCAGTGGGCAGGGAATGCCCACGCTGGGCAACGTCGAGCGCAAGGGCGATTTGCTGGCAAAGGTCGAGGTGGTGCTGCCCACTCATCTCAGTGACGGCGAACGCGACCGCTTCGAGGAACTACGCGAACTCAGGGAACAAGAAGTGTAATAAATCCCTCCCCAAAGGGGGAGGTAAGGAGGGGGAGCAGCACAACAACTGCCCTCAATAGTAGGTATAACCATGAACGAACAAATCAACCGACATGAACCGCGCTACGTGATCAGCATCGCCGCCCAGATGGTCAGCGTCCACCCCCAGACCCTGCGCCTGTACGAGCGGGTTGGCCTGGTCAACCCCCAGCGCAGCAGCGGCAATATCCGCCTCTATTCCGATGAAGACATCGAACGGCTACGCACTATCCAGCGGCTAGTCAACGATCTAGGCGTGAACCTGGCAGGAGCAGAGATCATCCTGAATATGCGCGAACAGTTGCAGGAGCTAGAGCTACAGCTAGAAGCAATGCGCCACATGATGGAGGGCGAACTGGGACCGCGTTTGCTAGAGGGGCGGTAGTACGAGAATTGCAAGTTACAAGTTGCAAGTAAATGCTGATGTAGGTGCGCATGGCATACGCCCCGGTGCAGCGCCATCAATGTTTATCGCAAGCAACGCACGGCCAGCCAACGGATTGAAAAAGCGGATAAGCGGATTGTGGTTGCGATGTAAGGGCGAGATTTATCCCACCCTGCCGCCCAACAACCAGGTTCAAGATAGGTCCAAAGTTCGCCCAACAAATCCGTTTATCCGCTGTCACAATCCGTTGGCTAAAATTGTCCAAAGGCGAACCTGATGACCAATCCTGACAACCTCCAATCACCAACTGACACTGGCACGCCGGTGCAAGCCTACGTTGGCCCGCAAGCCGAAGTTACACTGCCCCCATGGCGGCCCGCACCACTGGTGCAGCAGAAGCAGGATGACAGCTTCAGCGAGGCCGAGATGCAGGCGATCCGCACCACTGCTGATCAGGAGGTGGATGCGAAACGGGCCTTTCTTATTCAATCCTTGATTACTGTTGTGCTTTCGGCGACATATCTTGTGCTGCTGTTTTCCGTCGGGTTGAGTGTAGCGATGATTTATATAGCGTTCTTTGCTGGCTGGTATGTTACATATGCCGCTCATTTGAGTAGTACAATCAACAACAACCAAATAGTAAATAAAATTAGGCAAAGGCAGACAGATCAAGCGCATAATGCATCGCTTGGGCTACCCCCTAATAAACCTGCTCTCAGTGCTGAAGACAATCCTTATATCAGTAACCTGCGTAAGAATGTTACCATCTTCCTTTTGCTGGTGATAATATTTGCCATCATATTGCTAATCTCCCTCCGACCACTCGGCTCTTCGTTTCCCATCGCAAGTGCAGGGCTGTCGCTGGTTCTCGTTGGTCTGGGTAGCGGGTTGCTTTTCCAATATCTAACCCTATGCCGTGGTCTGGGGAAGGTGAACGAAGCCGAGCGGCAGCGCAAGATAGATGAGCTAATAAGCAAGTGGCAGGGCTAGCTCTATTTCGCAAACTCAAACTCTGAACTCAGAACTCAAAACTCAAAACTGATTCTAATGCTGTTCTAGTGGCGAAACTGCGCCTATTCGGTTACAATAGACGTATACAATGTAGGAACATGATTGACGAACCCTTATCACCCATACACATCTGCTAACGATTGCGCTCGATTAAGGCATTGCTGCAGCCCTTGTGTGTGACTTAGGCAGGCCACCGAAATCGAGGATATAACCGTGAATAACCGTTTTACCGAGAAGGCTCAAGAAGCCATCCAGTAAGCGCACGAGATTCTGCAGCAGAAGCAGCATACTCAGCTTGATAATGAACATATTTTGCTGGCCCTGCTCAAGCAGCAGGACAGCACCGTTGCCCGCATCCTGCAAAATATGAATGTTGACGTGAACCGGCTCACCGCCAAGGTGGATGAGGCGCTCAACAACATCCCTCGCAGTAATTACTCCAACTATGGCGGGGGCTTGCAGATTTACATCACCATGCGGGTGAAGCGGCTGTTCGAGGTTGCCGCCGAGGAGGCCGATCGCCTCAGCGACACTTTCATCAGCACCGAGCACCTGCTCCTCGCCGTCGCTGCCGAGCGCACTGGCTCATCGGCGCGGCTGCTGCAGGAGTTCGGCATTGACCAGGACAAGATCTACGCCGCCATCCAGCAGATACGCGGCGGCCAGCACGCCACTGACCCTCAGGCCGAAGGCAAGTATCAACTGCTGGAACGCTACAGTGTAGATCTCACCGCCCTTGCCCGTGCCGGTAAGCTCGATCCGGTGATTGGCCGCGAGGACGAGGTGCGCCGCGTCATGCAGGTACTCGCCCGCCGCACCAAGAACAACCCCGTGCTGATCGGCGAACCGGGCGTGGGCAAGACCGCCATCGTCGAGGGGCTGGCCCAGCACGTTGCCAATGGCGATGTGCCGGAGATCCTACAGGGCAAGAAAGTGCTTGCTCTGGATATGGCCGCGCTTGTCGCAGGCAGCAAGTTCCGCGGCGAGTTCGAGGAGCGACTCAAGGGGGTTATGGAGGAGATCAAGAAGGCCAACAAAGAGATCATCCTCTTCATAGACGAACTCCACACCGTAGTCGGCGCGGGCGCAGCCGAGGGCGCGATTGATGCCTCGAATATGCTCAAGCCCGCTCTGGCGCGGGGCGAGTTGCAGTGCATTGGCGCGACCACGCTGGACGAGTACCGTAAGCACATCGAGAAGGATGCCGCGCTGGAACGCCGCTTCGCTACCGTGTTCGTCAATGAGCCAAGCGTCGAAGATGCTATCAAAATCTTGCATGGGCTTCGCAAGCGTTACGAGGAACATCACGGTCTCACCATCGCCGACAGCGCCATCGAAGCGGCAGTCAACCTCGCGCAACGCTACATCCAGGATCGCTTCCTGCCGGATAAGGCGATTGACTTGCTCGACGAGGCATCGGCCAAGGTGAGGCTCGACCTTTACACTGTCAGCCCCGAACTGAAGGCGATGGCGACCCGCCTGGGCGCACTAGGCGCGGAGATGGAGCAGGCCAGCCAGAATCAGGATTATGAGCGGGCTGCCGTGTTGAAGGCCGAGCGGCTAGCGCTGCAAGAAGACTACGACGCGCAGAAGACCACCTGGTTCGCCGAGCATCAGCTCGACGATGTGGTTGACGATGAGGATATTGCCGACATCGTTGCCAAGTGGACTGGCATCCCGGTCAAGAAGATGATGGCCTCGGATATGCTGAAGCTGGTGGAGATGGAGGACAAACTGCACGAGCGGGTTATCGGTCAGGACGAAGCCATCCTCGCTGTTTCCGACGCGATCCGCCGCGCCCGCGCTGGGATGAAGGATCCGAAGCGGCCCATCGGCAGCTTCATCTTCCTCGGCCCAACCGGGGTGGGTAAGACTGAACTGGCCCGCAGCCTGGCTGCATTCCTGTTTGACGATGAGACCGCAATGGTGCGAGTGGACATGAGCGAGTACGCCGAACGCCACACCGTGGCTCGCCTAATCGGTTCACCCCCCGGCTACGTCGGTTACGACGAGGGCGGGCAGCTAACCGAGTCGGTACGCCGCCGCCCCTATCAGGTGGTGCTGTTTGATGAAATCGAGAAGGCCCATCCCGAAATCTTCAATAGTCTGCTGCAATTGCTGGACGATGGCCGCCTTACCGATGGGCATGGCCGCACCGTTGACTTCCGCAACACGGTCATCATCCTTACCAGCAACATCGGCAACGAATACATCCCCCGCCCCGACGCGATTGGCTTCCGCAAGGTTGGCTTCAGCGGCGCAAGCAACGACACGCAGATCAGCGAGGCGCAGAAGAAGGCCGCTGCCAAAAAGGTGCAAGAGGCGCTACGACAGGCGTTCCGCCCGGAGTTCCTCAACCGCATTGACGAGGTCATCGTCTTCGACAGCCTTACCATGGCCGACCTCAAGCATATCGTGGAGATCCAGGCCAGCGAACTGATGCAGCGGGCCAGCGCCACCGGCCTCAGCCTGACCCTTACCGATGCGGCCAAAGAATACCTCGCCGCCAACGGCTACGATAAGGACTTCGGCGCACGACCGCTAAAGCGGCTGGTGCAGCGCGAACTGGAAACCCCGATCAGCAAGGGGCTGCTGCGCGGCGAATTCAAGGCGGGCGATAGCATCCTGGTTGACGTGGATAGCGAAGGCAAACTCAACTTCAGCGTGGCCGAACGCCCAGAGCCAGCCACCATCGAGGCTCAGGCCTCATTGGTCGCTTAATATCAACATCGTAGGGGCGGGTGGTGACCCGCCCTTGTGCATCGCCAACAATGCTGATATTCCCTTATGCCCGAAGCGATTTGGTATAACAAAGAGGGTGCAGCCGGATCCGGCTGCACCCCTTTTTATGGGCGGGTAGCCCATCCCTTCATTTGCATTTTTAACTCATTCAAGTATAATAGATGAATACCGTAGGGGCTGGCGGCGCTTCGTCTGGCTATCTTTATTCTATTGAAAGGTTCTCTTTTATGGTCAGTCATTCTTCACAGCGTAGCGTCATAGTGGTTGACGATGACCCCGCCATTCTCGATCTGGTAGAAATGGTATTGGACGAGGAGGGCTATGCGGTGAGAACCGCCAGCAACGGGCGCGAGGCGCTCGACCTGCTTGCCACCCAGCAGCCTTCGCTGGTGCTGCTCGATTTGATGATGCCGGTGATGGATGGCTGGACCTTCTGCCGCACGGTGAAGGATAATGCGGAGACCAGCGCCTTGCCCATCGTGATAATGTCCGCCGACCGTCACCTCGGTCAGAAAGCCGATGATATTCGTGCCGATGCCTTCCTGCTAAAGCCGTTCGATATAGACAACTTGCTGGATATGGTTGCAAAATACACGGAGCCGAATTAGGCTTAAGACATGAGGATGCCACTTATACCAAATATGTTTGGTCGCACAGTTATACCGCCCGGGGCGATCAACGGTTCGCCCCTACAGTTATACTGCGTAACCTAACCTGTTGGTATTACAAGGCGACGTAACGAGGCTCTACATTTGTCGCAACAGCAATGGAAGCTGGTTCACGTTATTGATGATGGCATCGGCGTTGCGGGTTTGCCACAGCGCCTCCTCACCGGAAGCGGCGATCATAACGCATCGAAATGGCGGCAGGGTGGTAAGGTTGAAGGCAGTGTTGAGGTTGGTGGGGGCAAGAGCGCCGATGGTGCGCTGCTCACGTTTGGCGGCAACGTAGGGGATGGCATTGCCCATACGTAGCGATTCGTAATTCTGCACCAGGCGGAGGTCGTCGGCGCTATCGCCGATATAGTAGCCACCGCTGCTGCCTAGCTCACGTACTACCCGCACCAGCGCGGCGGGGTCGGGCTTGCGGATGATGTCGCCAGTAACGCGCACGGGTGGCTGCTGCAAGTTGGTAGGTAGGCGCTGCAAGGCGATGTCCATCTCCATTGCGATGCGCCCGGTGATTATCCCCCATTTATGCAAGCCCAGGGCAGCCAGTTCATCCATCAGTGGTGGCAGGGCGAACGCCTGCTCATCCTCGACCATTCCCCGCCGCACCGTGTACTTTGGCTCTATCCCCAGCCTTTGGCGCACCATCTCTGCGCCCCAGTAGATCTCGCCACTGACTTGCTGCACCATGTGCCAATCGGGCCGCGCCTCTGCGGGCAGACTTGCCAGCAGCCCAGGCAGGCCATCATGCTGCGCGGCAGCAAGGTCAATCAGATTGGGGGCAAGGCGGCGTAGTGAAGCAGTGTCACTGATGGGGTGGACGAGCCGCACCGCATTGTACACGGCAGTGAGGCCGTACACAAGGTCGAAATCATCATTGAAGCCACCGGCCTGCTTAAAGGCGGCGACCTCGGTAGGGGTGAGCAATTCTACGCCGCTGTCGGACAGACCATATACATCGGTGAAGATGAAGCGCAGCGCCACGATGTCGAACTCGACGATGCGCGAGTTGTCAATCAGCACGCCGTCCATATCGAAGACGACGGTATCGGGTTGGAAGTCCTTATCATCCGCCAGCCGGGGGTTAATCCAGATCATTCCACCGGCACCATTGCCTCCACCTTGGTGCCACGCCCGATCTCGCTCTCCATGTGCCAACGACCGTTCAGCATATCCACGCGCTGGCGCATATTGGCGATGCCGAGCGCCTTCTGGTTATCACCATCACCGAGCTTCTGGGGATCGAAGCCGCTGCCGTTGTCCTCCACGTTAATGTTAAGTTCGCCTTCGTCAAGCTCTATACCGATCTGCACCATGCTAGCGTTGGCGTGGGCGGCGACGTTGGCAAGCGCCTCCTGCACGATGCGGAAGACGGCCACCTCGATTGCCTGTGGCAACCTGCCCTTTATGCCAGTTACCGCCAGGTTTGCCTCGACGTGGCTTTTCTCGGTGAAGGCGCTGAGGTAGCGGCGCAGGGTTGGCTCCAGGCCGAGGTCGTCGAGGATCATGGGGCGCAGGTCGAAGATAAATTGGCGGGTAGCCTGCAGGGTGCCATTGACCTTGCTCTTGAGGCTGGAAAGTTCGTTACGCGCCCGCCCCTGATCCATGTCCATATAGCGTTCGCAGATCTCTGCCTGCAGCACCAGGTTGGTGAGCGATTGGGCGGGGCCGTCGTGCATCTGGCGGGATATGCGCTGGCGTTCGTTCTCCTGCGCCTGGATGATGCGGGTGACCATCTCCTGCTGAGAAACATCGGAGCCGAGCATATCCACCCGCTTCGCGCCGCTGCCGCGATTGGCCGGGGCGAAACCATCCGGCGCTTCGCTCAACAGGTCTAGGGTGTGGGTCAGGCGGTTCTGGGTCTCCTTCAGGAAGTTGCGCTTGGCCTGCAACTGCTCTACCTGCGCCCGCATCATGAACAAGCGCAACTGGTTCTCCTGCGCCTGATTGTATATCGCCTTCATGTTCTCGCGGGTGTAATTCTCCAGGTTGATCTCCATGTCCTTGACGCGATTGCCTATCGAAGTCTCGCGTATGGATAGCTTCTCCACCTCGCTCTGCGTCTGGCGGATGAGCATATCAATCTCGCTGAACTCGCGGTTGGCGCGGTCGAGATCCTCGCGCAGGTCGCCAATCAAAGTTTCTAGTTGCTCGGCGAACTCCGCCGGGGTAATTGCTGTGGCTGCCATTGTGTTCTCCCTTCGGTCGGAGTTGAAAGTTGAAAGTTGAAAGTGCAATGCGTTTTGTGCCGCTAATTACACCTACTGCATCGTAGCCGTTTTCAACTTGTAACTTTCAACTTAAAACTATGTTGTTGTTCAATATCGTTCATACCACCCAGGACGCTGTAGACTTGCGGGAAGCCTGCCCGTTGCAGGATGCTGGCGGCAATGCTGCTGCGGAAGCCCGCGGCGCACAGGGTTACGATGGGGCGTTCGCGGGGCAGTTCGCTGAGGCGCTGCGCCAGCTTGCCCGCCTCGATATGCAGCGCGTTGGGCAAATGGCCCGCCGCCCACTCTCTGTCATCGCGCACATCAATCAGGGTAAAGTTGGGATCGGCTTCCAGCCGCGCCTGCAACTGTACGGCAGGGATTTGCGCCATCTGCTGCACTGGCAAACCCGCCTGCTGCCACGCCTGCACCCCACCGGCAAGGTAGCCATCCACCTGTTCGTAGCCGATGCGTAGCAGCGACGTGCTTGCCTCCGGCCAATCGTGTTCCTCCTGCTCCAGCACCAGCAGCAGCGGCGAGTTGTAGGGCGTAACCCAGCCCACCCAGGGGGCAAACGCCTCGTCGCTGAGGGCGACGTTGAACGCGCCCGCGATGTGCAGCGGGGCGAAGTCGCGTGGTTCGCGACCATCCACCACCAGCCGCCCATCCGCAAGTAGCTCTTTGGCCCGCTCTACGCTAAGAGGGTGGGCATCTGGCAGGCGACCGAGCAGGCGCGGGCCAGCCTGATTGATTGCCCGCATATAATTATAGTAGGTAGGGTATGCGCCCAACTGCCCTAGCTGCTGGGCGACGAACTGATCCTCGCTCTGGGGGGCCAGCGCGGGGTTGCTGATGCGCTCCTCACCGATGGTGCTGCTGCGATGGCTGTTCAAATTGCCGCTGCCGCAGAATGAACCAGCTCCATGAGTTGGATATAGCGCCACATCGTCGCCGAGATGGGCGAGCTTGTCCTGGACGCTGTGGTAGAGCAGCCGCGCCAGCGGGTCGGCCAATTCCCAACCGAGCAGATCGGTGCGCCCCACTGCGCCGACTAGCAGACTGCCGCCGCTGAACAACGCCCGCTGCCCGCCATCGCTGGCAAGGTAGCTGATGTGTTCGGGGGTGTGGCCGGGGGTTGTCAGCACGGTGAAGTCAATCCCCGCTACGCTGAAACTCTGGCCCTCGCGCAGGCCGCGAAACTCATACTGGATACCGCACTCGGCGGCGGCGTACACCTGTGCGCCAGTCATATGCGCCAGTTCTTGGCTGCCAGAGACGAAATCGTTATGGTTGTGGGTCTCCAGCACATGGGTGATGCGCGCCCCGCGCCGCTCGGCGGCATCGAGATAATCCTGCACATCGCGCTTGGGGTCAATGACGAGTACATCGCGGCTGCCCTCGTGCCCCACCATATACGACGAGTGACCCAGCCCGGCCACTACAAAGGTTTCGACGAACATTGTCGCTCCCTGCTTGCAGCATCGTTGCTGCTTGTTATCGTGCAGGTAATATAGCACATCGTGGGGTGGGGTTGCAAGTCTGCCGGTTCTATGTTATCTGGCTAACGTGCTGACCTGCGGTTGTACAGCCTGAGCGCCCACAGGTAGCCTATCAGGGTGATGACGACGCACCAGACGATGGTGAGTAGACCGCTGTTGCCGATGGGGGTGCCTACGAGCAAGCCTCGCAGCGTCTCGATGAAGGGCGTGAACGGCTGGTTCTCTGCGAACCAGCGCACCCCACCCGGCATCGAGCTGGTGGGTACGAATCCGCTGCCGAAGAAAGGCAGTAGCGATAGGGGTAGCGGAAGGTTGCTTGCCCCCTCCACCGTCTTGGCTACCATGCCAAGCGCAACCGACAGCCAGGTGATAGCGAATGTGATTAGAGTGAGGACACCGATTGCCATAAGCCATTCGAGCGGGCTGGTAGTGGGTCGGAACCCAATGAGCAGCGCAACCCCGATAACGACCGCTAGGCCCAGCATCGTCTGTATCACGCTGCCAACCACATGGCCGGTCAATACGGCGGCGCGAGCGATAGCCATGGTGCGGAAGCGGGCGATGATGCCTTCGGTCATGTCCTTAGCGACCGCTATCGCCGTCCCCTGTGCGCCGCCCGCTACCGCCATCAGCAGGATGCCAGGTACAACGTACTTGAGATACTCACCGCGACCGCCTTCACCACCCAGCCCAGCGCCCAGCGTTGCGCCGAGGACGAAGACGAACAGCAGCAGGAAGATAACTGGCAGGGCGGCGACCCCTACCAACACCACCGGGTAGCGCTTTATGTGCATTAGATTGCGGCGCAGCATCGTCGCTGAGTCGCTCAATGTGTAAGCGAGAGTGTTCATTGCAAGGTCTCCTTCTCTGTGTTGGTGTGGCCCGTGAGCGCCAGGAAGACATCGTCGAGATCGGGCTGGTGGATTGACAATGCGTCTACGGCAATGGATTCATCGTTGAGCTGGTCAAGCATAGTTCGCAGTGACTGCACGCCGCCGTCGCTGGGAACCTGGAGAGTAAGCGCGGTATCGTCGGCTGAGGAGTCGCTGAGAAGTCTAGTGGCCGCTGCGAACCCATCGGCATCGCCGAATTGAAGAAGGATGTGGCCGCCAGGGATGAGGCGCTTGAGTTCGTTTGCCGTTCCTTCGGCGACGAATTTGCCGTGATCGAGTACCGCGATGCGGTCAGCGAGTTGATCTGCCTCTTCGAGATACTGCGTCGTCAGGAAGATGGTCACACCGTCGGCGACGAGACGGCGGATAATACCCCACATGGTACGTCTGCTGCGCGGGTCTAGGCCAGCGGTCGGCTCGTCGAGGAAGATGATGCGCGGATTGCCAACCAGGGTCATCGCCAGGTCAAGCCGTCGTTGCATCCCCCCAGAGTAGATGGCGAGTGGTTTCCGGGCCGCCTCGACCAGATCGAATTGCTCTAGTAGCTCGGCTACGCGCTGGCGACCCCCGCGCTTACCCAGATGTCGCAGGTCCGCCATGAGCAGCAGGTTCTCCTCGCCGTTGAGTAGAGTATCTACGGCTGAGAACTGGCCGGTGACCCCGATCGCCGCTCGTACCGCGTTGGGTTCACGGGTCAGGTCGTGACCGGCCACGCGCACCTCACCACCATCGGCACCGATGAGCGTGGACAGGATGTTTACCATGGTGGTCTTGCCCGCACCGTTGGGGCCGAGCAGGGCGAAGACCGTTCCCGAAGGAACGTGGAGGTTGATGCCGTCAAGCACGACCTTCTTGCCGTATGACTTGCGTAGTCCAGTTGCCGTGATTGCCGGTTGCGATGATTGGGTGTTCATAGTTTAGTGTTCCTTGTTTGAGTGGTTTAAGTTGAACGCTGGATGGTGATGTTGCCATAGGCGGTGCGGGCGCGCACTTCCACCGTCTCGTCGGACTGCCCAGGACCGTCTTGCGCGTGCATGGAGTTACGCACGCTGCCGTACTGGGTACTCACATCGAGCCAGGCGGCAGTGCCATTGCGGATGCCTACTTCCAGTGCGCCGTAGGCGGTTTCAAGCAGGATTGAGCCGCGCACCGCCTCACCAATGCGGATGCTGCCGTTGGCGGTTTTGGCAGTGACGGAGCTAAGCGCATGGTCTACGGAAATGGTGCCGTTAGCTGAGTTAAACCGCAACTCGCCGCTGACTTCCCCGATGGTGGTACGGCCATCGGAGTTCTTGACCGTCGCCGCGCCCTCGATCGCGCCAATGCGTACCGAACCGGAACCGGCGGTGATGTCGGCGTTGCCTACGGCGCGGTCAACGGTGATGTTGCCGTAGCCGCTATTCAGGTTTAGCCTGCCGGTCTGCTCCAGGCTAAGGTCGCCCATGGCGGTGTAGAACCGGCACTCGCCTAGCCGCCCCTCTACGCGGAACTCGCCCATGGCCAAAGTGCCGTTCACATCAGAACCAGCAGGTAGTTCAATCGTCACTTCGACCGACGCGCTTCTGAAGAGATGGAAGCGCTGGCGCGGCCCTTTGACCAGCAGCCGTCCATTGGAATACTCGACGCGGGTCTGCTCCGCAGCCTTCACGTCAGCCGCACTGGATGCGTTACTCGGACGTACCTCTACTACGGTGTCGCTGCGCTCGCTGGCGATGAGTCGCAGGTCAGCGACAGCTAGCTCGATGGTGAGGGTGATTGGTTGTGGTGTTGCGAAAACTGGCACGGTGCTACCCCTTTGCTTGATGACGGTTATTGATGCCCCGGCGATGGGACAAGTAATGAAAGTGGTAACTGGCTAGCTCACCCAGCCGGTGAAGCGTTTGCTATGCTTGGGGCGGTCGGCGGTGCGCTCTTTTGGCTCCAGCGCATCAGTAACCGCGCGGACTAGCCACGAATTGACCGAAAGCCTTTCTCTTGCCGCGGCCTCCTCGACCCGCAGCTTGAGCTGGTCGGGCAAGCGGAGAGTGATACGCCACGTACCACCCTCATCGCCTTCAGCCGGTGCAATCTGGCTAGATGATGGGATTGCCGAGGAACTGTTCTCGGCAACTTCCTCAAAAACAGGGCTGGGCGGTGGTGTCACCACGAACTCAGGGTCGCGCCCGCGCAGACGTACATCTACTGAGCCTGGCGCAAGCTCGCGCGTGATCTCGCTCGCCGCTGCCGATAGCGCTTCCAATAGCACGAGCCGCATGGCCGCCTCAAGCGGCGCGATGAGGCGTTCCGCAAGTAGACGGGACTCTTCACCGCCCGCTGCGGCGGCAACCTCCAGATGGTGTTGGAGGTCGTTGATGTAGTGAGTTATATTCATGACACCATTATAGCACCATCATGGTGTCATGTCAAGCCAAAACGGTGCGAATTGGGGTCTTTTCATAAAAGTGGGATAAAATAGAGGCATGGGCAACCAAACTGTGGAAACGCCAGAAGGGGAGCGCATAATATATGCGCTCCCCCTGTGGTTGAACCCTGTTTCTGCTACTTCACCGTGAACGCCCCGCCATCGCTGCTGCCAAACACGTCGGGGTAGGCGGATAGCTCGATGTGGGCGGGCAGGGCCATGTACACGCCGGGGGTGGTGGCGCGGGCATAGTATTCATAGACGTATGTCCCCGGACTCATGTAGGTGGCGAACAGCACCGTGCTGTCGTCGAGCATCTCTACATCGTCGAACGGCCCCCAGCGCCACCAGGGCGAGTTCTGGTTGCCTGCGGCGAAGCCCGCCGGGTTCTGGCTGCGTTCGGTGAACGAGGTAGTGTTCAGCGTACCGTTCACCCCTTCCAGGCCAGCTGGCAGCGGGTCGGTAACTTGCACGTAGTAGGAAGTCTCCGGCGCCACGATGGTGAGCCGCACCTTGACCAGATCGCCAGCGTTTACCTGCTTGACCGGCAGCCCTTCATCGCCAGTCGCCCCGTTCGCCATCTGATAGTAGCTGCGGCTGATCGCCAGCCCCTCGCTGCGGCTCTTGATGCCCTGCCCCGGCACGTAGTAACGCAGGCTGACGCTGTAGTACAGCTTGCCCTTCGGGTCGCTGCGGGCGAAGGACAGGTCGGCATTGTTGTTCTGCGGTATCTTCGAGACTGGCACACTCATGGTCACGGTCTGGGTCAGATTGCCGCTGTTGGCGATGCCGGCGCCGAGTTGCTGGCCGAGCAGGTTGACCTGCCACGAGTAGTCGGCGCTCAGTTCCTTGCTCTGCTGCATATAGTGAGCCAGGCTGATCAGGGTGATGGCGGTCTCCTGCGAGTCGAGCCAGTGGCCCTCCTTCTCCGCACTCATCAGCCAGCGCACCGCCTTGGGCAGCAGTGGGTCGTTGGGCGATAGCGTTACCATCGCGTCAATCGCCAGGGCGGTGGCGCGATTGTCGCTGCCCATGCTCCAGTAGTCGGGGTGATCTTCCTCCCAGTGGGCGGTGGCGCTGCTCTGGCGGGCGGCGGCAATCAGGCTGTCGAACACCGTCTTGGCCTCCGCCTGCATCCCCAGCTTGGTCAGGCCCAGGGCCAGCCAGGCCCGCGCATGGTTGCTCAGGCGGGCCGACTGCGCGACTAGCGACTGGCCCTCCTGCTGCAAGGCGACCAGGGTATCGCTGGTGTCGCCCACTGCGTTGGTGAGGACATAGAGGCTGTAGGCCCGCATATTCAGGTGATAGGTTTCGTCGAGGCTGGCCTGGCTCTCATCGGTCTGGAAGCTCTGCAGGCGGCTAATGGCGCGTTGCAGCATATCGCCAGGGACGGAGTAGCCCGCGTCGCGGGCGGCCACCAGCCCCTGCACCGTGTAGGCAGTCTCCCACCAGTTGGACGGCCCTTCCAGCCACCAGGCCCAGCCGCCGTCGGGCTGCTGCAAATCTTGCAACCGTTGGAAGGCGGCGGCAACGATGGCGGGGATCTGGTCGTGATACTGTGTCTTCAGCCCCTGCTGATTGTAGACCTGTTCCAACACCACCAGCGGCAGGAAGCGGCTGACGGTTTGATCGGTGCTTTCGTATGGATACTGGGTTACGAAGTTGAGGCTGCTGGTGGTGGCTGCCGCCAGCGAAGGTGATACCTGCACCACCAGTTCGCCCAGTTGTGGGTTGATGCTGTAGGGCAGGAAGACGCTCTCATCGGCGCGGGTGGCGCTTACCTCGCCGCTGGTGGCAACCGCCTCCGGCGCGGCGAACGGCTTGACCGGCAGGGTTGCAGCGATGGCATCCTCAAGATAGCCGCTCGTTCCCAAGCCCCCTGCGGTAGAGGTGACAACGGTATGCACCCAGTAGCGCAGGTTCGCGCTATTGCCATCACCAACCTTCGCGCTCCAGGTGACAACCGCCTGATCGCCACGGGCGATGGTCAGGGTTTGCACGCTGCTGGGCTGGGGGTCGAGGGTGAGCGCACCGCTTACTATCAGGCTAGCCTGCACGGTCAGGGTGTTGTCGGTGTTGTTCTGGATAATCGCCTGGGGATGCGGGTTGTCGCCGGTGGTCAGGAAGCGGGGCTGCACCGGGCGGAGCAGCAGCGGCTGGGTCGCCGTGATGGTGGTGTGCGCCTCGCCCGCCTGGGTAGCCACATCCATACCCTCGGCGGTGATGCGCCAGGTGGTCAGGTTGTCGGGCAGCGGCACAGGGATAGTGGCGTTGCCATTAGCGTCGGTGCTGATGGTGGCTTTCCAGAAGGCGGTATCCTGGAAGTTGCTACGCACCTTCTGCGGCGCAGCGGGCTGGGCGGTACTTGCGGCGCTGTTCTTGGCGGTTGCTCCATCGGCTGGCGCGGGTGCGGTTCCGGCAGATAGCCCACCGCCAACCGCGTCCATCGGTATATCCACTCGCACTGGGGTTTGACCCGCGCTGAAGCTGCTGGCGGTGCTGATGTTGGTGCCACGCTCGGCCCAGAAGGCGCCGAACAGGTCAGGGCCGTTCTCGCCACCGATGGCGTAGATGGCCTCGTCCACCACTGCCAGCGACAGTTGGCTACTCAGTGGCAGGCCGCCTACATCCTCGGTATGCACCGTGACCGTCACCGTGCTGCCGGGGGCGTATGGCGGCTGGCCCTGGGTGGTGAGGTTGATGCGCATCTGCTTGCTGGAAGTGTCCACCGGCAGGTCAACGTAACCGGCGCGGAGATGCACCTGGCGATTCCAATCGGCGGGCGCGTTG
>JBBRMT010000052.1:0-21913 GCA_038230695.1 Chloroflexia bacterium | reverse complement strand
GGCAGCAATGCTACGGTGCGGCTCACCCAGTTCCAGGCGCAGGACTTCATCGGCCAGCTTACCAAACCGACTAACAACAGCGCCGCGCAGAATGAAGATACCCTGCTGCGCCGCCTCTTTGGTCTGGGCGATGGATACAACGCCACAGTCAACCAGGTGAGCATCGGCCCCGCCCCATTCTCTATCGAAGCCAGCGATGCCAATCCCCTCGGTTTGCAGGCCATTGCCGCCAGCTTCGTTGCTCGTGGAAGCGATGGCAATATCCTCGCCCTGGTCACGCAGTTCGGTTATATCAAGGTGGTAATCAGCCCCGCCACCCGCCTCGATCGGCTCGGCCAGCCGATCAGCAGCGCCGACCTGAAAGCGGGCGACGACCTCATCCTCTATGGGGCGCGAGTGTGGGTGGGCTACGCAGATAGCTTCTACCAGGCTGCATCACACGTGATCTTCATGCCCATCGCCATCAACGTTGCCGCCATTCATCTTGTTGCCGCCAACGAACACGTGCTGGCGGGCAGCGTAACCCAGGTAAACCCCAGCGCCAATCGCTTGCAGCTTACCGCCGACGATGGCGAAACCTTCACCGCTACGGTGACCGCCGCTACCCAGTACCAATCGCTGGTCAGCGGCAGGCGGGTAGGCAGCCTGGTGGGGTTGCGGCGCGGCGATTATGTGACTGCCTATACCGTCAGCGACAGCGACACCGCCCCCAGTTTCTACCACGCCCGCACCGTATATCTCAATCGCTAAGTCTGCCCACAACGTAACCAAGCCGACGGGCTTGAAAGCCCCTTACATAGTGGCTATAATACCGCTATACATAACGAAACAGTGAAGCGGGAGGCAAAATGAGCGACTCGATCGCCTTCGACCGTGCAGTGGGTTACTACGATGCTACACGCGGCTTCGACCCTGAGCGGGAAGTGCAGGTAGTTGATGCGCTGGCTGCCGCGCTCGGTCAGCTTGATGGGCGGGCGCTGGAGATTGGCATTGGCAGCGGGCGTATTGCCATCCCCTTGCAGCAGCGTGGCTACGACTACTATGGCGTTGACCTGTCTATGCCGATGATGGGTAAGCTGCGCGAGAACGCCGCAGCGCGTAGCCAATATAACTTCCCGCTGGCGCAGGCAGACATCACCCGCGTGCCGTTCAAGGATGGCGCATTTGCGGCGATCGTCGCAGTTCACGTCTTCCACCTGATCCCCCGCTGGCGCGAGGCGTTGGCTGAGTGCCGTCGCGTGCTGGGCGCGGGCGGGCTAATCATCCACGCAGGCAGCCGCCCCACCACCAAGAGCGATGCGGCCACCCGCGTCACGGAGAAGTGGCGCGAGTTGCTGGCCGCCGAGGGCTACACCGATAAGTCCACCAGCAGCCACAGCATTGCACCACAGGTTAACACCGCACTAACCGAGCTAGGGGCGAAAACGGTGGAGACCAGCGCCATCGCTGACTCTAGCTTCAGCCGTAGCCCCCATCAATCCTGTGATCACATCGCCAGCCGCCAATGGAGCAGCACCTGGGCAGTGCCGGACGACCTGTTCGCACGCGCCATCGCTCAACTAAGCACCTGGACGGCGCAGGAATACGGCGACAGCTTCGACACGGCCCAGGAGTCGGGCCAGGAGTTCTTCATCACGCGGGCGGCGTTCTAGGCGTTCTAATTGAAAGCATCAACCAGGGCGCACTGACGTGCGCCCCTACGCAACACACTCCCTGCTTGGCGAATTGGTATTACTTGCTTGACATCAATCCCCACCTTTGTTATGCTAGCCTCCACGAATGACTGAAGATACTATAACAACTCAGCACTCAGCACTCAGCACTCAGCACTCGATAGAAGTGGGCGTGCTGACGCGAGGCAAGCCGACCCTGGGCCTGACTTTGCTCAGTATGATCACCCAGGAGACCCCCGGCGTGCGTATACACATCGTGGATACGGGCGAGACGGCGGTGGTGCGCCGCGACGATGTGGTGGCCGCCCTGCGCCTTGCTTTCGATCGGGGGGTGCAATGCAGCTACGAGCGCACCCGCCAGGCGCAGCGCAACTTCAGCGCGGGACGGCTGACCCTCTTGCAGAACCTGACCGGCCCCCATATCGTGCTAATGGACGACGATATAGTGATGCCGGGGCTGGCCTTCCAGCGCATCAGCGATTACATCGCCGCTAATCCTAACTACGGCTACTATGCGCCCTACTGCGTGAACATCGCCACCCCCAAAGCGGCCTTCGAGGAACTGGGCGAGAATCATTACTCACCGGGTGGGGTTATCCGCCAGGATGCGCGGGTACGCGCCGCGCTGCTCGACTACTATTCAAGCTCGCTCGATACGCTGGATGCGGGCGGCGAGGGGGTCAAGACCTGGGACATCGCCTTCCTCAGCGCCCTGCTTCCCGCTATGGGCCGCAGCGCGGTGGTGGATAGGCAGCACATTGTCTACCACATGGATTATCAGGAGCGACCCAACTGGAACCTGGTGCAGAGCAACTTGATCCACGCCTCGGTACGCCGGGCGCAGGAGTTGGCAGCCAAATATGAAAGTTAACCTCAAAACGCTGGTCATCTGGGGCGGCATCCTGCTCAGTATCCTCAGCCTCTATCTCGCCTTTGCCGGGCAGAAGATTGACTGGGCGTTGGTATGGACCAGCATGGGCGATATTGACTGGCTGTGGATCATCCTCACCATTATCCCCTTCTGGCTGACCATTGCGGGCAAGGTGTTCCGCCACCAGGTGCTGCTCTACCCCGACAAGCCGCCACTGGGCAAGCTAACGAATGGCTTGCTGATCAGCTATCTGTTCAACACTGCGTTGCCCGCCCGCCCTGGCGAAGTCATCCGCGCCTACTACATTGGCGAGACAACCGGCATCAGCAAGGTACGTATCCTCAGCACTATCTTTGTCGAGAAGGTGCTGGACATCCTCACCCTGGTAATAATCCTGGCGCTGGTGTTGCCCTTCGCCGGGCTGCCCGCCGAGCTATCTGGGCCAGTACAAGCGCTGACTGCTATAATCGTGGCGCTCTTCATCGTGATAGTGATCCTCGCAGCCAAACCGGCGCTGGCGCATCGGCTTACAGGCGCACTGGCGCAACGGTTGCCCGCCAAACTGGGCAACGCAGTGATGGGAGTTGTCACCCAGGTCATCAATGGCCTAACCCCGCTTGCCAACATCCGCCTCGCCCCCGCGCTAATCTTCTGGTCGTTCTTCACCTGGGTAATGAACATCGGCACCACCTACACGGTGATAATTGCTTTCCACCTGCCGGTTCCGGCGATCACTGCCAGCGTGCTGCTCACCGTGCTATTCAACCTCGGCTTGTCAGTGCCAACCCCTGGCGGGGTGGGGCCGTTCGAGTTTATCGTCACCAAGGTCATGACCGTGGTGTTTGGCATGACCAACATGAGTCTGGTTACGGCCTTCACCGTGGTGCTGCACATCATCGGTTTTGGCCCGCTGGTGGTGGTTGGCTTCATCGTGATGCTGCGCGAAGGGCTTAGTTGGAGCAAGCTGACCACCGCCAGCAGCGAACCGCCACCCGCGCCTACCCAAGAGGGAGCGCACGGGCTTGGCTGATCAAGTGCAGATCGCCCGCCTGATGTCACCAACACTGGCGTTGCTGCTCATCGCCCTGGGCGCGATTAGCTACGCGCTGGCCTGGTGGTGGAGCAGGAGGACACGGACCCCTTCCCAACCGCATACCCCCTCCCAGCCTCCCCCGATGGGGGAGGAGTCTGCCAATCTCCCCTCCCATCGGGAGGGGCAGGGGGTGGGTGATTACACCAACTCAGCACTCAGCACTCAGCACCCAGTCGTCGGCTATGAGCGCGACGTGCTGGCGGTGGGTGGCATCGTTGCCGCGATTATCGGCTTCTTCTGGCAGCCGCTGTTCCAGAACAATGTCTGGCTGCCGCTGGGCGGTGGCGATTTCACCTCTTTCTACTATCCCCTTTACAGTTTTGCCAGCCGCAGCCTACAGGCGGGCATCTTCCCCTTCTGGAATCCCAGCCTCTACGCCGGTATGCCCTACGCCGCCGACATCCAGACCGCCGCGCTCTATCCACCCACTCTGCTCACTCTCTGGCTTGGGCAGTTCAGCTACGGAACGCTTGAACTGCTGGTCATCTTTCATTATGCGCTGGCTGCCACCTTCATGTACGCCTTCCTGCGCCACGGCTTCGGCCTGCATCGCGCCGCCTGCGTACTGGGTGGGTTGGCCTTCGCCTGTTGCGGGTTCATGACCGCCCATTTCGGCCATGTGCCGATGGTGCCGGTGGCTAGCTGGCTGCCGCTGGCGATGCTGGGGGCAAAGCTGGCCACCGAGCGCGATAGCCTGCGCTGGGCAGCGGTGACGGGACTGGCCCTGGCAATGTCGGCGCTGGGTGGTCACGCTCAGATATTCTTCTACGTCGCGCTTACGGTGGGGCTGTGGTGGCTGTGGCTGCTGTTCGGCGCGTATCGTACGCCCTCGGCCCAAACCTCCTCCGAAATGGGGGGTGGGGTTGCATCCAACGCCATGAGCGAAATTGCCCGCCTGATCATCTCGCCGATTGTGGCAGCGGTGGTGTTTGGGCTGATCGCCGCGCCGCAACTGCTGTTGTCGAACGAACTGGGCAACCAGTCGGTGCGGGCGGGCATCAGCTATAACCAGGCGGCCACCGACTTTACCACCCAGCCGATCGGCCTGCTGTGGACGGTGTTGCCGCACGTATGGGGCAGCAACCCGCAGAGCTACTGGAGCCTGGGCAACTGGGCCAGCACCGAAACCTGGGCTTATGGTGGAGTTATCACCCTGTTGCTGGTCGCACTGGCGTTCGTCGGGCGGCCCACCCCCAGCCCCTCCCGGTGGGAGGGGAATAATGTCAGCCCCTCCCGATCGGAGGAGAGGTTTATCTCAGGCGTGGGACGGGATAGCCGCTGGTTCTTTGCTGCGCTCGCCATCATCAGCTTGCTGCTCACCCTGGGCGGTGGGGTGACGCTGTTCGGTTGGCTGTTCAGCGTCTTGCCGGAGTGGGACAAGTTCCGCTCGGTGGGGCGGCTGCTGCTACCGTTTGGCTTCGCCACTGCAACGCTGGCTGCATTCGGCGCGGCGCGGCTGTTTGAGTGGGCGCAGGATATACAGGCTACTATCCTACTCCGCCGTATCACTTTCGTGCTGCTAGCCTGCGCAGGGGTGATTGCGGGTGTTGCCTTGCCCATCTTCCTGGCGCGGGTGACGGAAGGTACTAATATCGAACGCAGCATCCCCTTCGCCAACGACCTGATAATGCTGATCGTCTGGCTGGCTGCTTTCGCGGGGTTGGTCTGGTATGCCCGCAGTGTGGCAATTGCCCCCGCGACGGCAGCGCAAGGGGTACGATGGTTGGTGACGATGCTGCTGGCGGTGTTTATAATTGACCTATTCAGTGTCAATGCTGCCTTCAACCCCACCACCACTGATAACACCAGCGGCTTCCAGCACCCTGCAGCGGTCAAGCTGCTGCAAAGCGATGCCAGCCAGTTTCGCATTGACAGCGACACCGGCGTGGGCAACCTGTGGCAACCCAGCCTGGCGGAACTCTACGGCTTGCAGGATGCCAGCGGTATCTACAACCCGCTCAAACCCGCCCGCTACGACCAGCTATACCTTAAAGCACGGCAAGATCGCACCAGTAACCTCTACAGCATGATGAACATCAAGTACGTGGTGGGTATGACTGATACGCGGACGCTGATCGGCGCTGGCTTCAACAGCGACAATCCGCTCCGCGCCGTGTATAGCGAGACGACTGGGCTGACTATCTATCGCAACCTCAACGCTTTCGCCCGCGCCTACATCGTCCACAGCAGCGTAGTCGAGCCGGATGCGGCCAGGCAATTCGCGCTAGTCACTGACTCCAGCTTCAATCCCCGCCGCTCGCTGGCGTTGGATAGTGGCGATGTGTTGAGCGGCACGATGGCGATCAGCAGCCGCTACAACGAGACCGATGGCGCGAACCCCGAAACCGGCGAGGCGACCACCATCACAGACTATAGCCCCAACCAGGTGACGATTAGCACAACGGTGAAGCAGGATGGCTATCTGGTGCTGACCGATGTATACTACCCCGGCTGGAGCGCGACACTGGACAGGCAGCCCGCCACCATCGTGCGAGCCAACTACGCCTTCCGCGCCGTGCGCGTCACCCCCGGCCAGCACATCATCACGATGAGTTTCACCCCGCGCATCTGGTGGGTAGGGCTGGGCGCAATGGCGCTGGGGCTGCTGCTGGCCGCTGCTCTACTAATATTCGGCGGACGAATAAGGTTGCGGCAGCCTGCCATCAATCCCCACCTAGCTGATTAAGGCAGTATTTTGAATCGCGGAAGACACGGAAGTGAACGCGGAGACACGGGAAAACCGACGTTGCACCTCAGCAAAGTCGGCTCCTTTGTGCTTGCGAGTGGAATATGACCAGCCAGGGGAATTGCTTCGGCTTGACACCGACCCCGCCGCTAGTTATGATAAACCCACACATAAACCAGCCATAACAAAAGTGCCATATACAAATAGGAGGCTATAAATGAGCAGCTTTAGCGATAAGGAGATCGAATATCTAAACAGCCAGCGGCTGGGGCGGCTTGCGACCTTGAGCGCTGATGGTTCGCCGCACCTCACCGTAGCCAGATTTCGCTATAATCCTGAGCTTGACACAATTGACATCGGTGGTCATAACATGGGGCAGAGCAAGAAGTACCGCGACGTAATCCGTGATGGGCGGGTGGCCTTCGCAGTTGACGATAGTGCAGTTTCATGGCCGCGAGGAATCGAGATTCGCGGGCAGGCCGAGGCGCTGGGCAGTAGTGAGGCGATTATGCCTGGTTTCGTTAGCGAGGTAATCCGCATCCATCCTACCCATATTGTCGGATGGGGCATCGAGAGCGAAGCGTATAACCCCAACAGCCGCAAGGTTGTCAGTTTATCCCATTTGGATGGGTGGGCGGTGGCCTGCTCTGGTGCAACACGCTGCATAGACCGAGGTAAGAGATTGCAGAAACCAAAGTTTATCGAAAAGCTGCTGGTAGACCACTGGAATACCGTCCAGGAGGTCAGCCCGCCCTTGCGCCGCTTCCCCGAAGGTGAGACCTGGCGGCGCACACCAAAGCTGCTCAAGCTGCGTCGCTACCTAAATGCGCGGCGGGCCATCGGCGCGATGAAGCGGGGCGCGGGTCACCTCAGCAGCTATCCCACCTATCTGACGATTGACCCCTTCAGCGCTTGCAACCTGAAGTGTCCCCTCTGTCCCACAGGCAACGGGCGCATCACCCTAAAGAAGGGCCGCCTGCAAACCGAGATGTTCCGCCACATCGTTGACGAAATGGGGACTTACCTCTACAGCATTGATATGTTCAACTGGGGCGAACCGCTGCTCAACAAGGACATCTACGCGATGATTGACTACGCCCACCAGCGCCACATCATCACCTCGGTGAGCAGCAACTTTCACTACTTCGACGCGCAAGCAGCGGAGCTCATGATAAAATCCGGGCTGGATTACCTCATCCTTAGCATTGACGGCGCAACCCAGTCGACGTTTGAGCAGTACCGCGTGGGCGGCAATCTGGAAACCGTGCTGCGTAATGTGCGTACCCTAACCGACACCCGCAAGCAGTTGGGCAGTCGCACGCCCTACATCTTCTGGCAATATCTGGTCTTCCGCCACAATGAGTACGAGATCGAGCAAGCGCGGGCGCTGGCCGCCGAGCTAGGGGTGGATGAGTTCAAGACTGAACTTGCCTATCTCGAAGTGGACACCCGCGAGAAGGGCGAACGCTGGATTCCCCGCCAGCCGCAATACAGCCGCTACAACCTGGTAGAACTGGATGCGCTGTGGAGCGCACAGGAGGAGAAGCAGGCTGCCGCGCTAGAGATTGCAGCCAACACAATGCCGGAGCGCGGGCAGAGTGCTGCGCTCGATCTGCTACCGGCCCGTCCCCAGGCCAATCCCGCCAAACCGCTGCGCCGTCGCCTACCCGATTGTATCTGGCTCTACACTACTGCCGTGGTCAACGCCGATGGCAGCATTGCGCCATGTTGCGCGGTGGAGAAGAAGGAAGACCGCATCGGAACCTTGCAGGGTGGTGGCACGATTGGCGGGATATGGAACAGCAAAGAGTATCAGGCGGCACGGCTATATAGCACGCGGGGTGCAGAGAGCGGGGTGGAAACCGTCTGCCACCACTGTGTGCTGGCCCCCGCCGACGGCGAAAACCGATAATCCCCATAGGAGGCTACCCCTTTGCCCGACCTCTACGACCAGATAAACACCGCTGCCGCCTACATCGTCAGCCGCGCCCCGCAGTTCCAGCCCGCCATCGGCATCATTCTCGGCAGCGGCCTGGGGGCGTTGGCTGACGATGTAACCGACGCGATAGCCATCCCCTATGGGGAGATCCCCGGTTTTGCGACCTCTACTGTGGTAGGTCATGCTGGCAAGTTGCTGCTCGGCAACCTCGGCGGGCGGCCCGTGCTGGTGATGGCGGGGCGGTTGCACTTCTACGAGGGCTACACCATGCAGCAGGTCACCTTTCCGGTGCGGGTGATGCACGCGCTAGGTGTCGGCACGCTGCTGGTCACTAATGCAGCGGGCGGCCTCAATCCCGACTATCGCCAGGGCGACCTGATGCTGATCGCCGACCATATCAATCTACCAGGGATGGCAGGCAATAGCCCCCTGTTTGGCCCCAACGATGAGCGGCTCGGCCCCCGCTTCCCCGCGATGAACGGCGCATACGACTCCGAATTGCGCGGCCAGACTCGCGCTGCCGCCACTCGCCTGAACATCCCCCTGCGCGAAGGAGTCTATATCTTCCTCAGCGGCCCGACGTATGAGACCCCGGCTGAAGTGCGGATGCTGCGTACCCTCGGCGCGGATGCGGTGGGGATGTCCACCGTACCCGAAGTGACCGTCGCCCGTCACAGTGGGATGCGCGTCCTGGGTATCAGCACCATCACCAACGAGGCGATCGCCGACGAAGCGGGCGGCACTGCCAACCACAGCGAAGTGCTGGAGACCGCCAACCTGATCGGCCCTCGTCTGCGGGCGCTGGTTAAAGCATTGATTGGTGATTGGTGATTAACGCTGAACCTGATCCACTGGCCTGGTCGTTCCGTTGCCAGTGCGCGTTACATTCATGCAAGACAGACATCCATAGAGGTGAACCCTTATTCAGAGGTGAACCATTATTCGCCCAGTTGGGATATGCTAGAACGTGCCGCACAACCTTCCATTGCAACCAAACAGCGGCTGGCACGTTAACATGGTATAATGTTGCCGTTGCGTAACGTGCGTTTTACCTATCCACAAGGAGGAATAACCCGGTGTCAAACATCCGCAAACGAGCGATCACGCTCATCTCCATGTTTACCTTGATTATGCTGCTGACCAACACTGGCGGTAACAGCAATGCCGCGCCCACCCAGTTGCCAGCGGCGCAACCTGCCGCCGCCGCTACCACTACGCTTGACAAGCAGTTCGCCGACCCCGCCTTCACCAGCACCTGGCAACGCACCGACCAGTACGTTGCCAACGGCACGGTTTCCCGCTCATGGTACTGGGGACCTACGCCTAACTATTGGACCTATGAGACTTACCTGGACGCGAAGGGCGCGACCAAGACTCGCAAGGTCGAATACTTTGACAAGAGCCGCATGGAGATCAACGACCCCACTGCCGACCCCATCAGCGCCTACTTTGTCACCAATGGGCTGCTCACCGAGGAGCTAATCAGCGGGCGGATGCAGATTGGCGACACCACCTTCGAGTCGCGCTTCCCCAGCGACATCCCTCTGGCCTCTGATGCCGACGACGGCAACGCCCCCACCTACCGCACCTGGCAGACGGTCAGCAGCATCACCGGCGGCAACGGTCTGCCCGCCCCCAACCAGACCGGCCAGAACGCCACCTCGACCATTGACAAGGCTGGCAACATTGGCAACGATACCAGCAAGGCCAGCGATGCGGGTACCAGGTTCGTTTACTTCGACACCACTACCCAGCATAACGTCCCTGCCGTTTTCTGGAACTTCCTCACCGCGCAGGGGCCGGTGCTGGTCAACGGCCAGCGCGTCAACCAGCAATTGAACAACCCCTGGAACTACGCTACCGGCCTGCCGATCAGTGAACCATATTGGGCTAACGTCAAGTACGCCGGGCATCCTAACACCGCTGTGCTAATCCAGGCTTTCGAGCGGCGCGTTCTCACCTATGTCCCCAGCGAACCGAACGCCGCTTACCGCGTGCAGATGGGCAACATCGGCCAGCACTATCTACAATGGCGCTATCAAGGGGTCGGCCACTACAGCGCCCCGCTACAAGGCCCGCACGTTGGCTATGGCTTCAACGCCGCTCTTTACTACGTTGACCACAACCAGGCATACGACATGGTCAAGGGCGCAGGCTTCGGCTGGGTCAAGCTGCAAATCGCCTGGAAGGACATCGAGGGCAACAAAGGGCAATACGCCTGGGGTCAACTCGACCAGATTGTGGACGATGCTAACACCAAAGGGCTGAAATTGATCTTCAGCATCGCCAAGTCGCCCGACTGGGCCACCGCAGGTACGATAAAGGGCGGATTGCCCGATGACCCCACTGACCTCGGCAACTTTGTTTACCAGATGGCTAGCCGCTACAAGGGACGGGTTTCCGCCTACGAGATCTGGAACGAGGAGAACTACGCAGTGGAGACCGGCGGCCACGTAGACCCCGCCCGCTACGTCACCGCGCTGCGCTACGGCTACTGGGGGGTGAAGTTTGCCGACCACCACGCCGTCGTCCTCTTCGGGGCGCTCACCCCCACTGGGGTTAACGACCCCGGCCTGGCGGTTGACGATGTGGCCTACTTGCAGCAGATATACGCCATCAACGGCGGCGAGGTGAAGGATTACTTTGACGCACTCGGCGCACACGGCGCGGGCTACGGTAACTCGCCCGACCAACTGTGGCCCGACCAGCCCGGCACGGGGGCTTGCCCACCCAAGTACCAGCCGCGCAACGATTGCTGGCTCAACGACCCTAGCTTCTACTTCCGGCGCATCGAGCAGTTGCGCCAAGTGATGGAGACGAATGGTGACCAGGCCAAGCAGATGTGGCTCACCGAGTTCGGCTGGCCCTCCTGTGTAGGCAATCCCAACCCTGCGCCCGGCTATGAGTATTGCCAGTTGATTGACGAGCAGACCCAGGGTACGTACCTGGTTCGCGCCTACCAGAAGGCGATCAACGACTACCCCTGGATGGGGGTGATGGCAGTCTGGAACCTCAACTTTAGCACGCTCGGCCTGCCCGCCAGCGACGAGAAAGTACCCTGGGCGGTACTCAACGCCGACTACAGCCCTCGTCCCGCCTACACCGCTTTGCAGCAAATGGGCAAGTAGCCGTCACCCTCAGCATAAACAAGGAAGCCCGCGCTATCTGGCACGGGCTTTCGGCGATTTTGTGGGCAAGGCAAAGCATTTTGTGTTATACTTTCGCTGCAATCCACGTTCTCAAGTGGGCGAAAATCGGCCCGCTGAACCTGCATAACACTCAAAGAGGAGACACTAAGCGAATGATTGAAGGCAAGCTCTCACTGGTGCTGCCCGCCCACAACGAGGAAGATAATATCGCTGCGGTGGTTCACGATGCCGAAGCCGTGTTGCCCACCATCTTCAGCGATTACGAGGTGGTGGTAGTCAACGATGGCAGCAAGGATCGCACCGGCGAAATCGCCGACCAACTTGCCGCTGCCAACCCCCATGTGCGCGTCATCCACCACGAGGTCAATCGCGGCTACGGTGATACCATCACCACCGGCATGAACGCGGCGAAGGGTGATTACATTATGTTCACCGACTCAGACCGCCAGTTCGACCTGCGCGACCTCAACCGCCTCGCTCCCTATGTGCCGCACTATGACATCGTGGCTGGCTACCGCATCAAGCGTAACGACCCAGCGGTACGCCTGCTCTACGCTCGGTTGTTCAACATCGCGGTGCAATTGCTCTTCAATGTCCATGTGCGCGACATAGACTGCGCCTTCAAGGTCTTCCATGCCGATGTGCTGAAGGGCATCAACTTGCAAGCCCGCTACGGCCTGATCAACGCCGAGATACTGGCTAAAGCCAACGTGCGTGGGCGCAGTATCGTGGAGGTGGGGGTCAACCATCTGCCTCGCACCGCTGGCGAACAGAGTGGCGGCAGTTGGAAGGTAGTATCCCGTTCGATGAAGGAGACGCTCAAACTGTGGCTGCGGATGCGCGACTACGTGCCTCCCGATGGCGTTATCGTCCCTCAGCAGCCCAACCAGACCTTGCGCCTGTTCGTCGGCGCGGGTGTGGCGGTGGTCGCACTGTTCGGCTTGCTGCTGCTAAGGGCGCGGGGCGATAAGGAATTAGGCTAGAATAGGAGCGAACTTGGACGATCAATTCACCAGCCGTGAAGGGGTAGATGCCGAAGTTATCTCTACCCTCTCCAACCTGCGGGCCGAGGAGGGACTTGACCTTATCCACCTCGACGATGGCAGCCCCATCTTTAGTTCCGGCATGGAACGCGGTGGACAGATGAATGCCAATATGGTGATCGAGTTGGAGAGTGTGTTTGGTATCAACATCACCGACGACCCCAGTATTCTGGACACGCTTGGCACAATTGGTCAGTTGACCGATTATATCGTGGAAAGGATGCGGCAGAAATATGAGTGATCAATTCGACCCCGCCCGCTTCAAAGCCCGCGAGAAGAAAGGTTGGGATCTTGCCGCCGAGGATTGGGCCAACCATCTTGGCCGCCTTACCGCCGCCCTCGCCGAGCAGTTGGTTGACTTTGCGGAGATTTGCCCTGGCGATCGCGTGCTGGATGTAGCGACTGGCAGCGGTGTGGTTGCGCTAGCCGCCCGTCGCCGCCTGGGTGAGAAGGGGGTAGTGGTTGGCGTTGATATAGCGCCACAGTTGCTTACCATTGCGGCGAACCGCGCCGAACACGAGGGTTACACCGACATTACCTGGATGGAGATGGATGCCGAGGCGCTCGAAGTCAAGCCGCGCACCTTCAACGCCGCTCTCAGCCAGTTGGGGTTGATGTACGTACCCGACAAGCTGGCGATGCTGCGGGGGATGCGCCGCGAACTGGCGGCGCAGGGGCGCATCGCCATTGCGGTGTGGGCCGATGCCAGCCGCTGCGACCTGGCTGGCACTGCTGATGTGGCCGCGCCTTATACCGCAGGCCCGCCGCTGCCCGGCACGCCCGGCCTGTGGGATATGGGCGACCCCGCACTGCACCAGAAGCTGCTTACCGAAGCGGGCTTCGGCGAGATTGAGCATCAATTCGTGCGCCACGACTGGCATTTCGCCAGCGCCGAGCAGGGGGCGCAAGCAATGCTTTCAGCCACCGGCACGATGCGGCCATTCTATGACAAGCAGCCGCCCCAGGTGCAGCAGGCGTTGATGACGGACATGATCGCCTTCTTCAAAGCCCACCCCGCCGATGATGGTGGCGTGGCGCTGAAGAACGAGGTATTGATGGTTCGCGCCCACCGACCTTAGCCGCACCACTGTGGCACGAAGCGTGATTCCCTATTCAGGAGGTGGACAGAATGGCAAATCGGATTACCTGTGGTTTTTGCTTAATCCCTACCCCGCGCATATGGAAACTGGAACAGCGGCGGCTGGCACGCTAGCCAGAGCAGGAGACTATGCAAGACCTCGCTACTTTCCGCCAGCGCGTGTGGGATTACCGTTTTCGCAGCCTCGACGAGGAAGGGCGCACCCCCAACCAGGCCCAGTTGGCCGCCGCGATTGGCCTCAGCAAAGGGGAACTCAGCAATCGGCTGAACGGCAACAAGAAGGCGCGGCTAACCTGCGAGAACGTTCGGGCGATTATCAACACCCTGGCCCGCTGGGGCGCATTCGAGACCCGCACGCAGGCGCAGGAGCTTGTCGCCCTGAGTGGCTGCCCCGCATTGCAGGCGGATGATTGGCGTAACGAGCCGCTCAATCGGCTGGAAGTGGGCAGGGATAGGACTGCGGCCAACTCCGTAACTCTAGCCCTGAACCGCCCGCCAGTACGCCTGCAAAGCGAGAACGTTCTAACTCCCCGCGACAATATCAGCTATCCTGGCCGCATCACCGACCCCTACTACGTTGGCGACCTGCCTACCAATCCTTACCTGGGCCTCAAGAGCTTCGCCTACGACACTCGCGCACGCTACGCTGGGCGTGATGAGGAGAGCGCCCAGGCGGTGGCCCGCATCACCAGCCCCGACCAGCCCCAACCCCTCTACTTCGTAATCGGCGCATCTGGCGCGGGCAAATCGTCGTTTGCCCAGGCCGCTCTGCTGCCCACTCTGGAGCAATACTATGCGGCGCGAGGCAAGCGGGTGGTTCATGCCGTCTTTCGTCCCGCCCAACGCCCCTTGACTCGGCTGTACGACACCCTCACCCTGATGCAATTTAACCTGCCCACTGCTGACCTTATCCTTGCTAGCCTTGGCGAAGCAGCGCCGCAATTGACCAGGCTGCTTTCCGCCACCCCTGCCGATCAGGTCAACGTGCTGGTAATTGATCAATTCGAGGAGTTGTTTACCCAGAGCGAGAGCGCGGCGCAGCGCGATGGTCTGCTGGCTGCGATGCAGCAGCTTGCCAGCCAGCCCTTTAGCGCGACGCACACCCACGTCATTGCCACGATGCGTTTTGACTATCTGCCCAGCCTCTACGAGTGGGCCGCGCTATACGATCTCGCCGCCAAGCATGGCAGCGACCTGCGGGTGATGGACGAGCCGAACCTGCGGCGGGCTATCCTACGCCCCTTCGATGCGCTATATGGTGGGCGGGAGCTACGCTTTGAGCCGGAGCTAATCCAGAGGCTGGTCGAGGATGCGCGGGCGGACGCGACGCTGCTACCGCTGCTACAATTTTGTCTGGAGGATATTTGGCGGAAAGGTTGGCTGCGACTGGCCGCCTATAACGGGCTAACTGCCACTTTCAACCGCCATGCCGAGCAGATCTACGCTTTTGATGCAGACAGACGACCGCGTTCTGATGCGGATAAGGCCGCTATCATAGCCATATTCCTCGATCTCACCAAAGTGCTGCTAAATGACAGCGAACATGATACCCGCCAGAGCCAGCCGCGTGACCGCCTACTCAAGAACGATGCGGCGCGGCGTGAACGGCTGCTTAACGAACTGGTGGATACCCGCCTGCTAAGTTCCAACCCCCAGGCCGAGGGCGCAACCGATGGGGTCAGCATTGACATTATCCATGAGAGCCTGCTGCGGAACTGGCTGCGACTGGCGCAGGCGATCAAGGAGCATCGCCAGCAGCTACAGCAACGTGAACGCTTCCGCCTCGAACTGCTCACCTGGCAGGATCATGCCCAGCCCGACGATTATCTGCTGATCGGCATTCGGCTTGCCGAGGCGCGGGCGCTCGATGAACAGGGCGATATTGCCCTGGCTGCCCCCGCCGCGCAGGAGTTCTTTCGCCGCAGCGTGGCCCAGGCCGAGAGCAAGGCCCACCAGCAGATGGTCAACGCAGCGCGGGCGGCGGTATCCGACTCCTTCCGCCTCGCCTATGAGTCGCGCAGGCTAACTCAGAGCAACCCGCCACTGGCTACCCTGCTAGCTTACGAAGCGGTGGCCCGCGATCCTAATCCTGCCGCCGAGCAAGCGTTGCGTGATGCGCTGGATCGTTTCAGGTGGAGGCCCACGGCGCTGCGCGGTCATCGCGGCCAGATCAACGGCGCAGCCTTCAGCCCCGATGGGCAGCGGGTTGCCACCACCTCGGAGGATGGAACTGTAACGATATGGAGCATAAACGGCGGTCGTCTGGTTAATCTGGTGGGGCATAGAGGCGCAGTCAGTAGTGTGGCGTTCAGCCCCGATGGTCGTCAGTTGGTAACTGCTAGCGCCGACGGCACGGTGCGAGTTTGGAGCGCGAGTGGCCGCGAGTTGATTGCCCTACGCGGGCATCAGGAGCGGGTGGACAGCGCCACCTTCAGTCCCAACGGGCAGCTAATCGTGAGCGCGGCGCATGACCGAACCGCCAGGGTTTGGCAGCGCGAGGGTGGTGAACTGGCGACCCTGCATGGGCATCGGGATCAGGTGCATAGCGCGGTATTCAGCCCCGATAGCAAGCTGATCCTAACTGCTTCAGCGGATCGCACCGCCCGGCTTTGGCACATAGATGGTACGGAGGTAGCCGCGCTGGTGGGTCACGATGATGCGATCAAGAGCGCGACCTTCAGCCCCGATGGTAAGCTGATCGTCACAGCCTCGAATGATGGCAGCGCCAGGATATGGGAAGTGCGCGGTCAGCAGCAGACCGTGTTGAGTGGACACACTGGCAAGCTACGAGCCGCCACCTTCAGCCCCGACAACCAACTGGTAGTCACCGCCTCGGCAGACCGCACTGCCCGCATCTGGAACGTCGCCAGCGGCGAAGCGATTATCCTCAGCGGGCATGAGGGTTGGGTTACTAGCGCGATGTTCAGTCCTGATGGTCGTCAGGTGGTCACCGCCAGCGCCGACGGCACGGCGCGGGTGTGGAGCGTGAATGGTGAGGAGCAGGCGATACTCAGCGCCCACCGCGCCAGAGCGAATGATGCCAGGTTCAGTTCTGGTGGTGAACATATTGTCACCACTGCCGATGACGATATAGCCTGGTTGTGGCAGTCACTTGGCGATGACCTGCCTACTTTGCGGGGACATAGCGGAGTTATTCGCAATGCCGTGTTCAGCCCCGATGGCAGCCGCATGGCGACCGCTGCCGATGACCAAACCGCCCGCATCTGGGATGAGCAGGGCCACGAGTTGACCGCCCTGCGCGGGCATCAGGAACGGGTGATTGACGTAGCCTTCAGCCCCGACGGGCAGCAGCTAATCACCGCATCCGCCGATGGCACCGTGCGGCTCTGGAACCTGACCGGGGCGCAACTATCGGTAATCGAAGTGCCAGGGCGGGTACGTAGCGCCGCCTTCAGCCCCGATGGTCAACAGATCGTCACCGCCGCCGATGACCATACCGCCCGTATCTGGGATCGCCAGGGGCAGCCGCTAGCCGTGCTGCACGGCCACCGCGAGGGGCTACACAATGCGGCTTATAGCTCCGATAGCAAGTACATTGTCACCGCATCTGATGACCGCACCGCCCGCATCTGGGACAATGCCGGTAGCGAACGGGCGATTCTGAGCGGGCATAGCGGCCAGGTATACAACGCCGCGTTCAGCCCCGATGGCAAGCTGATCGTCACCGTCTCCGACGACAATACCGCCCGTATCTGGGATATTATTGGCAAACCACTCGCTGCGCTGCGTGGGCATAGCGGCTTCGTTGCCAGCGCCCACTTCAGCCCCGATGGACAGCAAATCGTCACCGCCTCGGATGACAAAACGGTACGAATCTGGAACCTGAGTGGCCGAGAACTGATCGTGCTGCGCGGGCATAGCGGCTGTGTATACAGCGCCGTCTACAGTCCCGATGGTCGCAGCGTCCTGACCGCATCCGCTGATGGCACGGCGCGGCGCTATTTCACCCACAGCGCCGATTTGCTCACCGCTGCCGCCACTCACCTAAGTCGCGGCCTGAGCGATGATGAGTTGCAGCGATACAACATTGACAATCCCCGCTTCAGCTTTGCCCATTAAACACCCCACTTGTTTAGCCCATAATCTCCCCATCTTTTCCCCTTTCAATTCGCCCAGTCTGTAAAGGCTGGCGCTACACTTTGCCCTGCTGTTGCAAACCAAATCTTTACTTTACGCACAGAAAGGGCAAACAGATGTTGAAGCGATTCGTACTGGGGATGCTGCTCGTGGCTGCGTTGGCGCTGGGGGCAGGCATGAAGAATGAGGTGGGCGGTTGGGTATCGTCGCTTACCACTCACCATATTGCGGTGCAATCAACGCAAGCTGACGACGAGGGTCACTGGGGCGGCGCTCCGCTGCGCCAGCCAACGTTGGCCGATGATGAGGGTCACTGGGGCGGCGCTCCGCTGCGCCAGCCAACGTTGGCATAAGCGGCCTTAGCCGATGAGAGCATAGTGAGCAGCCGATTGATCAACAAAACCCCCCAGCGATGCTGGGGGGTTTTGTATTACCCTCTTATGCCAATTCCAACGGGTGATGCGGCTAATCGTAGGGGCGGGGGTGGCCCGCCCTGGTGCAGCGCCAACAATGCTGATTTTACCACATTACCTACCAGATTCTGAACCTCTGCCCGTGGTGTTGCTCTAGGCATCGAGTTCGTTGCCGTAGCCCTGGAACTCCTGCACCAGATCGCGGCCCTGGGAGACGAGGTTCTGCACGTTGCGCCACAGCTCGTCGCGCTGCTCCTTCTCAGGGGCGAACAGGAACACGAGCGCCGCGCCCGCTGCTGCGACCCAGAAGATGGTCGAGACTGTATCATCGGCGGCTTTGCGGGTGGCGTGACCAGCGGTGGAAAGCGCCTTGCCGGTAGTATCGCCCACATTGCTGAGGAGGCCGTCGTGATGGCCGTCATGGTGGAACATCCCGCCCACAGCCTCACCCACATTACCAAGGGCATCGCCAACGTGGGGCGCAACTTCCTTGTATGCCTTCTGCACGCGGTCGCCGGTTTCACTGAGGAACTCGCCAGCGGCGGGCAGGGCGGTTTCGGTAACAAACTCGGCCACATTGCCCGCCGCATCACTGATGTTGGGGATGGCTTCCTTACGTACATAGTCGGCCACGTTGCCCGCTGCGTCACTGACGTTGGGGATGGCTTCCTTACGCACGTAATCGGCCACGTTGCCCGCCGCATCGCTGACATTGGGGATGGCTTCATTACGCATATAGTCGCTGGCGGGTAGGACTACCTGGCCGCGCACCTGCTCACCGGCCTTGCCCGCTGCCCTGGTTAGTTCGGGCAACGTCTTCTTGGTGAAGTCCGAAACGAATGTGCCAACCGCGTCGGTGATTACGCCTAGCCAGCTACTGCTCTGCTTGCCTGCCTTCTTCGCCAGCTTGCCCGCCTCATCAGCGGCCTGGCTTGCCGCCTTGCCAGCATCACGGCGCAAGCCACGGCTGTCGTGCTCGATACCCTTCGCCTTGCTGCTTATTGCATCGCCCGCATCGCTGAAGGTCTGGCCCAGGTCAATGTTGCTGATCGCATCGCGGGCGCGGGCAGCGACGCGGCCTGCCTGGTCACCCAGCTTGGCCTGATCAATCGCCTTGCCCAGTTCCTTGGCCTGCTGCTCGATGGCCTTACGCGCCTTGCCGGTGCGCTGTTCGACTTCTAGCAAGGCTAGCATCTGCTCCGCCCGCTTGCGGAGGGTGGTTGCCTGCTTGCGGGTCTTGCCCTGGTATTCTTGCACATCAATATTGTCAATCATCGCGGCAAGGTGGTCACGGATGTCAGACACCTGGCGAGCCGCTTTCTTTACCTCGCGGTTGCCAGTAACGTCTCCGACGGTCTGGCCGATGCGCTTGCCTGCCTCGGTGACAATTGGTGTAGCTGCGCCAACTACGGTTTCCACTACGCTGCCAGCGCGATCGCCAACCGTGCCAGCAACATCGCTAGCGCGGTCGCGGGTTTGTAGCATGGCGTGGGCTACCTTCTTGCTGCTGCCCTTGCCCACCCACTCGTCCAGTTTGCCCGCAGTGGCCGCTTCGATAATCTGTTGTAGCTTCTTCTCTTCCTTGGGCTGGCCCAGCTTGCCTAGCCAGACAATGACCAGGCCAACCATGCTGGCAATGCCAGCGGCCAGCGCGATGACCGCGATGCTGTTAGCATCGAGTTGCGGCTGCTCACCATCACCTGTACCGTAGCCCTTCCAGGCGCGACGGTTGTATTCCCCGTATTGATCGCCACGATAATCTTCCATAACTGCAATCCTCCTTTTACGCAGGGCGCAATAATTTACGCCCCTACAAACGTGGTGTTCTGCTACAGAGGGCGATTCAAGCAACATCGCACCCTCATTTTATCTGCATTGTTCCTACCCGATAAGGGTAACACTTACATCCACTCTTGTCAAGGCAAAATCCATGCCGCTGAGGGGTTGAAAGTTGAAGATTGAAAGTGATGCGGGGCAACGCAGGTTTGCTACGGCCATTGTCAACGACGCAACGGCATTGTAGATGAGCAAGAGTTGTGCCAACCCTTATTCGCCTAGATGCACCGATATAGCACGCGAGGTATGATCATCTCCCAGGGATATGCCGTATACTGACTGCGCGGCGGCGATAGTAGCGCGGTTGTGGGTAATAATGATGAACTGGGTACGGTGGGCAAGCTCCTGCAAGGCGGCGGTGAAGCGGCCAATATTGCTCTCATCCAGCGCGGCATCCACCTCATCGAGCAGGCAGAAGGGGCTGGGGTTGACCGACAGGATGGCGAACAGCAGGGCAACCGCTGTGAGGGCGCGTTCGCCGCCCGATAGCGAGGCAAGCGGCTGCCAGCGTTTGCCGGGCGGTTGCGCGAAGATCTCCACCCCCTCCGGCCCATCATCGTTGCGGTTGGCGCTGAGTTCGAGGCGGGCGTTGCCGCCACCGAATAGCAGCACGAAGAACTTGCTGAACTCCAACGCGACCGCGCTGAAGGTGGTGGCAAAGCGTTCACGCATGGTGCTATCAAGCTCGGCAGAAACTTCGCGCAGGCTGGTAGCCGCCTCGCGCAAATCGGTAAGCTGGGTGGTGAGGAACCCGTGGCGGGCGTTGACCTCGTCGTACTCCTCCAACGCCAGCGGGTTGACCGTGCCGATGCGACCGAGGCGGGCGCGTAGCGAACTGATTTCGTCCTGGATGCGCGTTTCATCGAGGGGGTTAGCGGGCTGATCGTCTAGCGCGACCTGCTCACCAAGCTCGGCGCGGGCGCGAAGCAGCACGTCGTCGGCTTCGAGGTGGGCGCGTTCCAAAGCCAGGCGGGCGCGGGATTGCTGCTGCTGCGCTTCAAAGAACCCCGACTGGCGGGCGGCTATCGCGGCGCTGGCAGTATCGGCGGCATCCTCGGCGGCGGCCTGCGCGTCGGATAGCGGCTGCAATTTGGCTTCGAGGTTGGCGAGGCGGGCGTTGAGTTCGGCAAGATCGGCCACCGCACCTGCCCGCTCCGATTCGGCGGCATCGGCGCTAGCCTGCAGTTGGGCCAGGCGAGTACGACGGGTGGCGAGGGCGCGAGTGGCGGCATCACGCTCGGCGTTGGCGGCAATCAGTGTGGTGCGACGGCGGCGCAGTTCATCCTCGGCGGCGTGCAGGTTGGCGCGAAGTTGGGCCAGTGCGGCCAGCGAAACGGCGCGGGCTTCGCGTTCATGCTGCACCAACTGGTTGGCCGCTTCGAGATCAGTGACTGCTTGTTGCACAGCGGCGCGGTTACGCTCCACTTCGGCGGCACGAGCAGGGATGGCCGCCTCCGCCGCGCTGGCGGCAACTTCGGCCTGTTGCACCGCATCGCGGGCATATTTCAATTCGCGCTGTTCGCGCTCCAGCGCGGCGTTTGCGCTGGTCACGTTCGCCTGCGCCTTGCTCTGGTCGGCAAGCGCAGCGTTGAGGGCGCTCTGGGCATCATTGCGGGCAGCGGTAGCAGCATTGACGGCAGTGGCAGCCTTGTGTTGCGCGTCTATGGCAGTGGCGATCTCGTCGCGCAGGGAGGCTAGCTGGGCGGGCAACTCGCGGCGTTCGCGTTCGCGGGCCAGCAGGCCGCTATCAACCTTGCCCTGTCCGCCTCCGCCAGTAACCGCCCCGCCAGGCCGCACCAGTTCACCCTCGGCCGTGACAAAGGTCCAGGATTCGTCGCGCTTGCCCAGCAAGGCGCGGGCGGTAGGCAGGTCGTCAACTATCAGATAGCGGCCCAGCAACATCGCGGCCACATCCGCCAGGTTAGGGTCGTAGCTAACCAGGTCGGCGGCCACGCCAATCACCCCTTTTGTGGAGGAGGGCGGATCGAGCTTGCGCGGCGGGCGGATAGTATC
>JBBRMT010000051.1:0-21932 GCA_038230695.1 Chloroflexia bacterium | reverse complement strand
TTCGTATTGGCGGTTGTCTTCCAGGCAGCGGCCCAGGCCGAGCAGGTCGCTGGCTTCTTCCAGACAATCGGGCGTGGCGAAAGCAAGGGTGAGGCGATGCACCAGCGCGGGCATCGAGATAATATCCTGCTGGTTATGGTAGAAGACGTGCTGCAAAGCCCAGGCATCGCCGCTACGCAGGTAGTCGAAGTATAGGCTGGGGATCAGGTAGCCAGGGACATCGTTGCTGCTGCGCTGCACGCCGAGAATGTGCTGCTCGAGGCTACGCAAGGCGCAACTGTCCAGCCTGCCTCGCCACAGCCGCCGCGAGGGGGCAAGCAGGTCTAGGTGCAGCGCATTGCTGAGGTTGAAGCGCATCCGTGACAGGGTGTAGCGGGTTTCCAGCAGCGGCAAGTCGAAGCACTTGCCATTGAAAGTCACCAGCGAGTTCAGCCCCAGTTCGATGCACATCATGTTCAGGGCGTATAGCAACGCCTTCTCGTTGGAGTAGTCGCGCAGGAAGAACTGACGCACCTCGAAGCTGTCGGCGGTGAAGTAGCCGATACCCACCAGGAAGGCGTAGGTGCCAGTGCCACCCGCCAGCCCGGTCGTTTCGGTATCGAGGAAGGCGGCACAACGCAAATCGAAGCCCGCATAGGCGGCATCGCGGGTGATCTCGGCCAACAATGCGGGGTCGTATTGGAACAGGGCGCGAAGAGGCGTGGAGCCGTGTGCCTGGTCCAGCGGGGTGCTGCTGGTTGCCACGAAGCAAGGGCCGAAGGGAGTGTTGGCCTGATCGCCCGCCACCAGCTCCTCGATTGGCCTGCGACGGGGGGTTACACGCAAGGCATAGGCAGGCGGTGGCGGCAGCGGCGCGTCATCCTCGATCGCATCATCGTCGGGGTAATAGGGAATGGCGGGGACGGGATAAACCCCACCCTGGTATACAGGCGAGGCCGGGCGTGCGCCAGTTGCGCCGCCCAGCCCCATCAATCGAAGTCGCTCCCTAACGTCCATCCCCTGGCCCCTGACTGAACATCTGTGCGAAATAGCAGTAAGCGTATTGTAGCAGCGGGGTGGCGGGTTTGTCAAGAAATCGGCGTTAAATTGGCTGTGCTTCAGGTTCTTGTAGAGCGATGGTTCAGTAGGGGCGAACAGCTATTCGCCCTGTCGGGTTTGTCAAGAAATTGGCGGTAATCTTACTGCCCCTTGTTTATCGTCACACCACCCGCGTTGGCGGTTACTTGCAACGGGATAGCCGCGCCATTGCCCTCGTTGGTCACGCCGATCATAGTCTGGCCGGTGCCAGCGCGTTGGATACCGTTCGGCACGGTGAAGTTGCTAGTTACCGAGCCGACATCCGATTTCACGTTGAGGTTGTACTTCGCACTAGCATCGAGGGTCATGGTCACGCTGCCCGCGTTAGCCAGCACAGTGTTGGCGCTGCTACCCGCTGCCAACCCGCCCCTGAATGTGATCGAGCCTGCATTGGTATGCAGGTTGAGCGGCCCACCCAGCTTTGCGCCAGTCACTTCGATGCTACCCGCATTGGTAGTGACATCTAGCGAACCGTCAGGGTGGGTGATAATTGCCTGTCCTACTGTGGTAATCACCTTGACTATGCTGCCATGCGGCACGTTCACCGTGATGTTCATGGTGTTCTGGTTGCCGATGTTGAAGCGCAGCAGCCCGGCGGGTTGCTCACCCTTCATCGTCACTGCGTTGCCGTTCTGGGTTACGGTGAACTTCATCCGATCAGCGGAAGCCTGCGCCGTCGAACTGGTGAAGCTCCAGCCGTGCTTTTCCACCGTGTAGCTCAACGTGCCATCGCTGCTTGGCTGAACGGTGATCTTGCCGATTTGATTCTCAATATCCAGGGTTGGCACACCGCCAACCGACACCGTCTTGGTGTCCGTCGTGACCGCCTCCGTTACGCCGATGCCCAGCCCGTAATCGGTGAACGCGCCAAGCAGCAACAGCACGATAATCAGCAGCGCCAGCCCCGACAGTAGGCCGAGACACCCACCACCACCTCTTCTGTTCATTGCACCCATCCTTTCTTTCGTATGCCCAACAACACCTTAGATGCAGCAATTACTGGGCCAACGTTAGGCTACAATGTTTCGCCCCTGCTGTCAACTCTCACAAATGGCGTTTCAGCCCAGTGCTGATGATGTCGGCAATGGAGTGCAATGCCCCGCTGAGGACGAAACCGACCAGGAAGTAGATCGTCTCCACCGGATGATCAGCGAGGATGCTGTAAAGCGCGTGGCCCCAGCCATCCAGCACTCCCCCCTTGTTGATAGTCGTTCCCAGCCAGTTGAGGATGCTGAACAGGCCGTAGAGGATGATGTAGAGCATCGAAATGAAGTAGATGACGCGCAGCAGTGGGCCGATGACCAGCCCATGCGAGACCCAGCTGCGATGGTGGATGACCCGCTGATAGGGATACCAGATGAAGCGCAGCGGCCCCCAGCGGTCGTAGCTCTCCGAGTGCAGATCGAGGTCGTTGCTGAACAGGTAGTTGGAGCCAAGATAAGCGCCCATCAGGCAAACGTAGTTGAGCGCGTTCATCTGCGGCAGGCTGATCACAAGCTGGGTAGCTGCCGCCGCGCTGGCGACGGTTAGCAAATCGTGGGTCGGGCCATTGGGCATGGTGATACCTCCATAAACGTGAGTATAAGAACAGGCGTGCGGATTATAGCACGCTACGGGCAGCCCTGTCAAAAGTTTGGCTGTGTTCGGTTTATGTAAAGCAAACGTTCGGTATGGGCGAACCGTTGTTCGCCCTGGTCGGCTATGCAGGCACGCTGCCGCAGCCCTGTCAAAAGTTTGACAAACTGGCATGATTTGTTTTATTATAGAAAATAAGAGTGGTAGGCTGCCCGATGGTGTAGCTTGCCCGCTGTTGTGTGATGATATGGGGGGAGAAATTGAAAAATCTGCTAGGTCGGTTGATGGGCCGTTCCTATGATGAATTGAAGAAGACCGCCACCGCGTTGCAACTGCCGCCCTTCAAAGGTGGGCAGAATGAATTGGCGGTTATGCTCTACCGCGAACTGATGGACGAGACGGCGGTAAAGTGGACCTGGGACGAGATGAGCAGCGAGGAACATCAGTTCCTCAACTGGCTGATGGAGCAGCGGGGTATGGCGGCCTTCGTGGATAGCCTATCGCTGGCGTTGTCGCTATCACCCGCCGAGGCGGAGGCAATGGTGGCTCACCTTAGCCGCCTGGGGGTGGTGGACGTGGAGGAAGTCAGCGCCAAAGGCAATCGTGTGCTGGCGGCGCAGTATCGCTTCGCATATGGTGCGAACATGGGCGGTGGCGACGAGCGCCGCGCCGTATCCCTCAGCAACGAGGTGGCGCGAGTGCTGAAGAAGCTGGGGCAGGAATTGGTCGCCCCGCCGCGCTTCGATGCCAGCCTCAGCAGCCTGTTCGATTACTACGAACTAACCCAGCTAGAGCAGATTGCGCTGGCCTGGAAGCTGAAGATCAGCCAGCCTGCTTACTATAAGGAGGAGATTGCCGATCTGCTTCTAGAGGTTCTCAGCCAGCCGGAGCGCATTAGCGCCGTTACTGCCTCGCTGCCGGTAGGGCCAAAGGGTATCTACCAGCTAATCTGCAACAAAAGTGGGCGCATCAGCCTGACCGAGCTACGCAAAATTGCCAGTATGCCCGAAAGCGATCTGCGCCAGTACCTGCGCTATCTAGCGCAACGCTTCCTGGTGTTGGAAACCTATTCCGAGGCCCGTCGCTGGTTCTTCATCCCTAAAGACATCTACCAGCCACACGTGCCGGTTGCCAACGAACCACCGCCAATCGAATTGGCCGCTGTCGAACCGGGCGTAACCCGCACCACTCCGTCCTACGCTCTGGCCTGGGATATCCTTACCGTGCTGAACTTTGTACAGCAGAATAGCGTGACCCTGACCGCGCAGGACAGCCGTCTGCCCAAGCGCCTGATCAAGCGCATCAACGAGATGCTGCTGGTGCCAGGCGAGGCGAACGATGATGCCGACGACCGCCTCGACCTGGTGTTGCACGCCGCCCTCAGTCTCGACCTGCTTCGCAATGATGGCAGCAACCTGGTGGTCACTCCTCGCACCGAGGACTGGGCTGCCAACCTTACCTTTGGCGCACAGCAGCGCCGCCTGTTCAAGCTGTGGCTGGACGATGTTCACTGGTTCGAGCCACTGGTCTACTCCGGCGGCTACTGGTGGAGCGGCAACGTCACCGCCGGGCGCAAGAAGGTGGTGGAGAAGCTAGCCGCGCTGGAGCCAGGTCGTTGGTACAGCGCCCTCAGCCTGATGTGCTACTTCGAGCAGGCCGACCCATACGTTTTCCGCAGCAAGGCTGATACCCTGCGCTATGTCGGCTACCGCAACCTGGGCCGCTTTCAGGAGGAATGGCCGCAACGCGAGGGGCGGGTGCTGCTCAAGATCGTGGAGACTGGGCTGCACTGGCTGGGGTTGGTGGATGTTGGTTATGACGATGAGGGCCAGTTCACTGCATTCCGCATCAAGCCGGAGGCGCATGAGCTGCTCGCCACCAATGGCGACAACAAACTGCCCAAAACTAACGCAATGCTGAAGATGCTGCTGCTGCAACCCAACTTCGAAGTGCTGGTCTTTCACCCTGAGAGCGGCCCACTGTGGCGGCTGCTCAAGTTCGCCGATCTTACCCGCCACGATATGGTCAGCGTCTACACCATCACAAAAGAGAGCGTGATGCGGGCGGTGGAGAACGGCACCAGCGTGAGCGATATGCTCAAGTTCCTGGCCGAGCAGAGCCAGCGCGAGGTGCCGCAGAATGTGGCCCGCAGCATCGAGGACTGGGGCCGCAGCATCAAGCGGGTGCGGCTCACCGATGCAACCATCCTTGAAGTGGACGACCCCAACGTACTCGACGAACTGGCCGCCAGCCGCAAGACCTCCGCCTTCCTGCTGCGCCGCCTCAGCCCCACCCTCGCCCTGGTCAACCTGCCGGAAACCAACGCCTGGTCGCGCACATCGGCGATGCAGAAACTGGCGAAGACGCTGAAGACGGCGGGCTACTCCGCCCTGGCCCTGGAGCGGGCTAACGGCAGTGGTCAGACGGAGAAGTGAGTAACGTGGAATGGTAAATGGTAATGCTGCTAGCACTAAAGTAGCGCACTTCTAGCGGCGGTAAGCTGTTCGCTCACCTGCCAGAGCCGCTGCTGGTCGGCAACATCATAGGATTGCTTCTTCGACTTGATTGGCTTCTTGTTGGAGAAATACTCGCCGCTTACGCCCTCTACTTCTGGCGAGGTAGCGAGATAGATGATCGTTTGTGCGCCGCGTTCGGGAGTTATCTCGAAGGGACGGATTAGCTTCATACCCAGACCAATGATGCCGCCGAAGTCTCCGCCGAAGCCGCTGCGTACCACGCCAGGGTGGACCGCGTTGGCGGTCACGCCGCTGCCAGCCAGTTGCCGTGCCAGTTCGTAGGTGAACATTACGTTCGCCAGCTTGGATTGTCCATAAGCGCCCCATGCGCTGTACTTCTTTGCCCCCATCAGGTCGTCGAAGTTGATGCGGCCAAAAGACTGTGCCTCGGAGGCAACGCTGACGATGCGCGAGGGTGCGCTGGCCTTCAGCGTGTCGAGCAGCAGGTTGGTGAGCAGAAAGTAGCCCAGGTGGTTAAGCGCGAAGGTCTGCTCGTAGCCATCGGCGGTTAGTTCGCGCTTGCCCCTAACCCCACCCGCACAGTTGACCAGCACATCGAGGCGGTCGTACTTGCGCTTGAACTCATCGGCTAGCTGGCGGATTGACTGCTGCGAGGAGAGGTCGGCTAGCAGCAGGTCAACCTTGTCGTTACCACTGGCGGTCTTGATTTCAGCCTGCTCCGCTTCGCCCTTCTGTTGATTGCGGCACACCATCACTACGGTTGCGCCAAGCCTTGCCAATCCTCTTGCGGTGACGAAACCCAACCCAGAGCTTGCGCCGGTGACAAGGCAAACCTTGCCCTGCATACTGCTTCCTGCTTGTGCCATCAATCTCTCCTTGTTTCCTATTTATTAAGTATCAGGGCGGTATAAGTCCCGCCCCGCCTCTTGTCTATCGCTTGAACAGCTTCATCAGCGCATACTTGTTGACCTGGGCGTTCATCTCGGCGATGCTGTCGGTCAGCGGGATCTGCTTGGGGCAGGCCCGCACGCAGTTCTGGCTGTTACCGCAGTAGGCGATACCACCCTCGCCCATCAACGCCTCCAACCGCTCATTCTTGTTGAGCGCGCCAGTGGGGTGCGAGTTGAACAGGCGTACCTGGTTGAGGGCAAACGCGCCAATGAACGGCGACTCTTCGCTGACATTGGGGCAGACTTCGAGGCACGCGCCACAGGTCATGCAGGTGGACTCGACGTAGCGTAGCTCCGCCGTCTCCGCGCTCATCTTGGGGCCGGGGCCGAGGTCGTAGGTGCCATCTAGTGGGATCCACGCCTTGATCTTCTTCAGCGACTCGAACATCCGTTGCCGATCCACCATCAGGTCGCGGATGATAGTAAAGCTCTTCATCGGCTCGATGGTAATCGGCTGGTTCAGCTTGTCAATCAGGGTGGAACACGCCTGCCGCGCCTTGCCGTTGACCACCACGGTGCAGGAGCCGCACACCTCCTCCAGACAGTTGCTATCCCAGGCGATGGGGTTGACGGTCTTACCGTTTACGTCCACCGGGTTGCGCTGGATCTCCATCAGGCAGGAGATGATGTTCATGTTCGGCTTGTAAGGAATCTCGAACTCCTCCCAGCGAATGTTGGGTTCGCCCTGTGCGGCGGGCTGATCCTGACGCTTGACCCGCATACGGATGGTGCGCCCTTCATAGTTCTGCTGCGGGTGGGGCGCGCTAACGGCAGCGTTGCCGCTTGGGTTGGTTTGTGCTTGTGACATGATTTAGGTTCTCCTTGCCGCTGCGTTGCGGCTGTTTTCGTTTTTGTAAGAACAGAGCTAAAGCATCATGATATTCGCCAGCTGTCAATGGTGTAGTAAGCGTATAGCAACCTACTTTCGGGCGTGAGAACCATAGGTGAACTGTTGGACTCATACTAGAAGTATCTCGTACACAAATCATGTTGGGAACATTAATATGGTATCTAATGACGTTTTCTTCGGCCTGTGTTGTATTCCAAATCAAAGATTTCTCTGCGAAATCTTCTTTAGCTACTACTTTGTTACGGAGTTCAAAATGAATGTCAGATTGTCCGAGGATGTTAAAGGCACTAACATCCAAATACGATTTGATGTTTTCCTTCTCCTTTATTGATACAATTGACGCAGCGTTAGATGCATTTTTGAACATAAGAGGTCTGCTATTAGGGATTGAACCTGTAACCAACATAGTAAATCTACCATTACTGGGTGTGTGGTTATTATCTGTATCCAACAGTCTAATCCAGACCCAAAGGCTACGGCATATCCAACTAAAGCCAGCATTCTTATTAGCGACAACGTTCCCCCTAGGCCAGCAGTTTAGTTTCATTTGCACAGCTGGGTTCGAGTTGAGCAATTTAGTCTCAGGTGCTGCAACTGTAGTTGCGCCGATGGTAGGTGTAGCCTTGCCACAGTACATACAGAAGAGGCTCTCGTCGGCTATTTGCTTGCCGCAGTTTGGACAGTACATGATAATGCTCCTTTCCATGTTTACTCAGCGTGATAGTTGAGTGTAAAGCTAACCAATTCAGGTTTGCTGTAGTCAGGCAGCGGCACCTCGTCTAGGTAAAGCTCGGTTGCCTCCTTGATCATCGCCAATGCATGGTCAAATGTGTGACCGCAACTAGCGGTGCCTACCTCTGGGCAGAAGGAGCAATATTTTATTGCTCCGGGTTCCGACTCGAATATAACAGCATCAAAGGTGTAGCTACTGATTTTGCCATCCTTGCGTACGCTAGCCTCGAATGGCACTATATGAGGCAAGGTGTGATGAGGTTGCTCCCCTTCTGTCAAGAGTTCTAGAGCATCCTTTTGCAGGTTGGCAATTGCTTCATCCACATCCTTGCCATCCGCCATGCTGGGCAGTTCTACACCGAAGGCAACATACTCGCCTTTCCGGTAGTTAATTACAGCAGTCAGATTGTATGTTTGTTCGCTAATGAATTCACCCCTTCAGCGCCTTCTTGAACTCATCCAAAGTCATATGAGCCTGCTTGAGTGCTTCCCATAGAGTGAAGCGGTCCACCTCACGGTGCATTGGTATTGTACACCCAACTTCGCCTTGTGCAGTTTGCTTCCGCAATATTGCATGGCTGCCTGTTTGTCGTACCAGCGTAAAGCCGAGCCTTTTCATTGCACGAACCGCTTGTTGACCAGAGACGGAAGGTATATCAGGCATGAACCGCCTCTAGCTTGCTTGGCTCAAGCTCAAAAGTAATTATCTGTGGATGACCATAGTCAGGGTTCGGCATCTCCTCCAGGTATAGCTGAGTGGCTTCCTTAATCATCGCAACCGCGTGTTCAAGTGTCTCACCTTGGCTGACCACTCCTGCTTCAGCATTCAGGGCCACGAACCAATCACCGTCGGGCCAAATCACCGCAGTAAAGGGGTAAACTTGAACTGGTCTGTTCTGGTATGCCACTTCTACCTCTAGGTTCAATACTGAACACCTAACACAACCAGGCAACGCTTCATCTAGGCTGGGCATAACTTCCTGCTTCAATGCCACAATCGCTGCTTCGGGTGTTGGGCCATATCCATCAGCGGGTATATCAAGGCAGAAGGCACGATACTGCGTACCTTGCTTGTTCACCACCGCAGTGAAAGTATAAGTTTGCGTATCCATGTGATTCGCCTTTCTAGCTTACCCTCACTCCAACCCTCTCCCTTGGGGGAGAGGGAGATATAAGCTACTTCTTCAGCGCCTGTTGCTCGGCCTGCTCGGCCTGGATCGCTTCGGCGATGTTGCCGCCCACGTTGGGCAGCGCGGTGGCCGTGTTGCTGTCCGGCACCGGGCCGACGGTGGTGGCCGGGTCGGTGGAGGTGGCGAGGGTGATCGCATCGGAGGAGGTTTGGCCTGCTTCGGCGTAAGGGCTGTTTGGCTCGGCTGCGCCGTTGGCGTGTACACCATTGGCGGTTGCGCCATTGGCGCTTACAACGTAAGGCATGCTGCCGTTCGCGTGTGCTACGTTCGCCGATGTACCGTTAGCTGATGCTGCGGTTGTTGCAGGCTTGGCCGTATCGTCGCTGCTATAGCTGCGCTTGCGTGGGGGCAGCAAGCTGATGTCCACCTCACGGTAGCTGATGATTGGGTCGGTGGTATTGGCATCGTAGAGCGCGTAGGTGGTCTTCAGGAAGTTCTCATCGTCACGCTCAGGAAAGTCGGGCTTGTAGTGTGCGCCGCGTGACTCATCACGCAGCAAAGCGCCGATGGTAATGGTGCGGGCAAGCACCAGCATATTCCAAAGTTGGCGGGTGAAGGCCAGCGCCTGGTTGGCGTAGTTGGTGCGGTCGGGAACGCGGATGCGGGTGCGGTAGCGTTCGATCATCTCTTGCAGCTTCTGGTCGGTCTGCTTCAGCTTGTCGTTGTAGCGCACGATGGTGACGTTGTCGGTCATCAGTTCGCCCAGTTCTTTGTGCATCTGGTAAGGGTTCTCTGGCCCATCCATCTTTATCAGATTGTCTACCCGCTCCTGCTCACGCTTTACCGCCGCGTCGAATACTGTGCTGCTGACTGCAGCCACGCTTTTACCTGCATTCTTCGTGTATGTCACCGCGCTGGGGCCAGCGACGAAGCCACCGGTGATGCAGGATAGCAGCGAGTTTGCGCCCAGACGGTTTGCGCCGTGAATGCTGAAGTCGCACTCGCCGCAAGCGAACAGGCCGGGGATACTGGTCTGCTGGTTGAAGTCCACCCAGATGCCGCCCATCGAGTAGTGAACGGCGGGGAAGACGCGCATCGGCACCTTGGTGGGGTCGTCGCCAACGAACTTCTCGTACATATCAATCACGCCGCCCAGCTTGACGTGCAGCATTTGCGGGTCGAGGTGGCTGACATCGAGGTAGACCTGACGCTGACCGTCCACGCCCAGACCCATCTCGCTGACCACCTTGAAGATGGCGCGGGTGGCAATATCACGCGGCACCAGATTGCCGTACTTGGGGTACCACTCTTCGAGGAAGTACCAGGGCTGGCCGTCCTTGTAAGTCCACACCCGCCCGCCCTCGCCGCGAATCGACTCGCTCATCAGCCGCAGCTTATCCTCGCCGGGGATGGCGGTGGGGTGAACCTGGATGAACTCGCCATTGGCGTAGGCCGCGCCCTGCTGGTAAAGGGCGCTATTGGCGGTGCCAGTGTTGATCACCGAGTTGGTGGACTTGCCGAAGATGATGCCGCAGCCGCCGGTCGCCATAATCACCGCATCGGCGGCGAAGGCGCGTATCTCCATCGTCCGCAACTCCTGGGCGACGATGCCACGGCATACCCCCTGCTCGTCCAGCACTACGCCTACGAACTCCCAGGTCTCGAACTTCTTGACCGTTCCCTCCGCCTCATGGCGACGCACCTGCTCGTCCAGCGCGTACATTAGCTGCTGGCCGGTAGTCGCGCCCGCAAACGCGGTGCGGTGGAACAGCGTGCCACCGAAACGGCGGAAGTCGAGGTTGCCTTCAGGGGTGCGGTTGAACGGCACGCCCATGCGGTCGAGTAGGAAGATGATGCCCGGAGCCATCTCGCACATCTGCTTGACCGGGTTCTGGTCGGCAAGGAAGTCACCACCGTAAACCGAGTCGTCGAAGTGCTGCCAGGTGCTATCACCCTCACCTTTGGTGTTGACTGCCGCGTTGATGCCGCCCTGAGCGCACACCGAGTGGCTGCGGCGCACCGGCACGATGCTGAACAACTCTACCGCCACCCCTGCTTCCGCGACCTTGATAGTGGCCGACAATCCGGCCAACCCGCCACCGACTACAATTATCTTAGCTGCCATTCTCAACTTCCTCCCTCGTTGGAGTTTCAACTTCATCGCAATCGTATTATATCACTGCCAGGCTCATTATGTCCAGAGTTGCGGAATCGGGTTAGACAATCACGCCTTGCCGTGATATAATAGCGGCGATGACGCACTCCGCAAGGCAAAGTGGCCGGGCTGTGCGCCAAATCTGCAATTCACAGTGAGGTGAGCGCAGTGCCAAGCCATGATATGAACGCGCTGGAGCAGTATACCAGCGATCTGTTTGCCCCCGAAGATGAAGTGTTGCGCAAGTTGCGGGCGGAGTTGCCACGCCGCAATATCCCTGAGATCAACATCAACGCGGTCGAAGGGCGGCTGCTGCAGTTTCTAATCCGCACCATTGGCGCACGCAAGGCGCTGGAGGTCGGCAGCCTGGGCGGTTACAGCGGCATCTGGATTGCCCGCGCCCTTGCCGCTGGAGGCAAACTGATTACCCTCGAACTAAACCCCCACCACGCCGCCACCGCCCGCGAGTTCTATGCCAAAGCCGGGGTCGCCGACAAGGTAGAGTTGCGCGAAGGCCCTGCGCTCGATAGCCTGGCGCAGATCGCCACCGATGCCCCCTTCGATTTCTGCTTCATTGATGCCGACAAGCCCAACCAGGCCGCCTATCTCAAGCACGCGCTAGAGCTTGTACGCCCTGGTGGTATCATTGCGGTAGACAATTCCTATCGCCACGGCTCTATCCTCGACCCTAACGACCATACCCCCGACGTGGAGAGTGTGCGCGAGTGCAACCGCCTGATGGCTAGCGACCCGCGCCTCTTTTCCACCATTATCACCACCAATGACGGCCTAGCCGTTGGTATAGTTAAACCACAATAAGCAAAACCCCTCCCCCTTCGGGGAGGCTGGGAGAGGGTAGTTTCACCAAAAGGAGGGACAACATGGCAAGCACCAAGGAAAAGGAAGCCGCCGATAGCGCCGCGCAGGGGGTGCAGGATAGCGCCGAAGTACACCCCATTGCGGGCGAGGAGGCGGCCCGCTTCGCTGCTGCCAGCAGCGAGAACGGCCACGATGAGCATCACGCCATAGCCAGCACCAAGCCGAAGGTGCATTACACCGATCTCGGCCTCACGCCCGACGACCTGCTGAAGATGTACTACTATATGCTGCTGGCTCGTTCACTCGACGAGCGGATGTGGCTGCTCAACCGCCAGGGCAAGATCGCCTTCGTTATCTCCTGCCAGGGGCAAGAAGGGGCGCAGGTGGGCCTCGCCTATGCCTTGCAGCCGGGCAAGGACTTTGCGTGTCCATACTACCGCGATCTAGGTATGATGGTGACGCTGGGGCAGACCCCCCGCGACGTGATGCTAAGTGTCTTTGGCCGCGCTGAGAACACCGACAGCGGCGGCAGGCAGATGCCCGGCCACTTCGGCACCCGCAAGCTCAACGTGCCAACCGGCAGCAGCCCGATTGCCACTCAGAACGTTCACGCCGCCGGTATCGCCCTGGCATTCAAGCTACGCGGCATTGATGGAGTTGCCATCACCTCGATTGGCGAAGGTGGTACCTCGCAGGGTGAGTGGCATGAGGCGATGAACTTTGCCGCCACCATGGATCTACCCATGATCATGATGGTGGAGAACAATCGCTACGCCATCTCTGAGCCGCAAGAGAAGCAGATGAAGATCCGCAACGTCGCCGACCGCGCCGTGGCCTACGGCTGCCCCGGCGTGGTGGTGGATGGCAACGATATACTCGACGTTTACCGCGCCTCGATCGAAGCGGTGCGACGCGCCCGCGCTGGCGAAGGCCCGACCCTGATCGAAGCGAAGGTCAATCGTTTCACCCCCCACAGCAGCGACGACGACGACAAGCGTTACCGCGACCCCAACGAGGTCAAAATGGCCCGCGCCCAGCAGGATCCGGTTACTCTCTTCCGAGACCTGATGATGAGCGAGGGCGTATTGACCGAGGAGAAGGAGCAGGAGATCCGCGACGGTATCAAGCGTCAAGTTGACGATGCCACCGAGTATGCGCTGACCGCCGCCGACCCCCAGCCCCAGGACCTCTACACCTTTGTCTACGCCGACCGCACCGAGGCCACCGTTGAGTCGCAATACGAGTCGCTGGGAGAATAAGTAAAACCCCTCCCCCAAATGGGGATGCTGGGTGGGGGAGCAAGTTGTGCGGCATGGACCCACCCCCAACCCCTCCCGGTGGGAGGGGAATAGCTTTGAATAAGGAGAGAAAATGCCAACCAAGCTACTAATCGAAGCGGTGCGCGAGACGATGCACCAGTTGATGGAGAAGGATGACCGCATCATCCTGATGGGTGAGGATGTGGGCAAGCACGGCGGCGTGCTACGCACCACCGACGGTTTGTGGAAGGATTTTGGTGATAAGCGGGTGATTGACACACCCCTTGCCGAGTCCTCGATTGTCGGCGCAGCGGTTGGCGCGAGTTTCAACGGCTTGCTGCCCATCGCCGAGATCCAATTCTCCGACTTCATCATGCCCGCCTTCAACGAAATCGTCAGCGAAGCGGCCCGTATCCGCTACCGCTCGAACAATGACTGGAACTGCCCCATCGTCATCCGCGCCCCCTACGGCGGCGGCATCCATGGTGCGCTGTACCACAGCCAATCGCCAGAGGCGTTCTTCGCCCATGTCCCCGGCCTGAAGGTGGTCGCTACCGCCAGCCCCAGAGACCTCAAGGGACTGCTACGCACCGCTATTTACGACCCCGATCCGGTAATGGTGTTCGAGCATAAGAAGGCGTATCGGCTGATTAAAGAGGACGTGCCGGACGAGGAGTACGAGATCCCGCTGGGCAAGGCCGAGGTCAAGCGCGAGGGCGACAGCCTCAGCATTATCACCTACGGGATCATGACCTACCACGCGCTGGCCGCTGCTGAGAAGCTGGTTGCCGACGACATCAACGTGGAGGTGCTAGATCTGCGTAGTCTGCGCCCGCTGGATACCGAGGCCATCTACGCGACGGTGCAGAAGACCGGCAAGCTGCTGATTGTCCACGAAGACAACATCACGGGCGGCATCGGTGGCGAAATCGCTGCGCTGGTCGCGCAGAACTGCTTCAGCTATCTGGACGGCCCGATCGTCCGCCTCTGCGGCCCCGATGTACCGGCAATGGGCTTCAACCATGTGTTCGAGGAGGAGTTCCTCATCAATCCAGAGCGCATCGAAGCCGCCGTCCGCAAGCTGGCAGCGTACTGATAAGGAGGGGGAGAGCATGGCAGATGTAACCGTAGTGATGCCCCAACTGGGCGAGACTGTGACCGAAGGAATAGTTGGCACCTGGTTGAAGAAACCGGGCGACAAGGTGGAGAAGTATGAGAGCCTGGTCGAGGTGATTACCGACAAAGTGACCGCCGAGGTGCCTGCGCCAGTTTCTGGCATACTCAAGGATATTCTGGTTCAAGAGGGCGAGACGGTCAAGGTCAACACCAGCATTGCCACCATGACCAGCGATGTTGCCGAGCCAGCGGCAGTGGGCGTGGGCCAGAGCGCGGGTGTGGGTACTACAGTAGACATTCCGCCCGATGCCGCCGATAGCAGCCCTAGCGCGTCGCTATCAGGCAACGCTGGCTATGAGGCCACTGCGCCAATGGCCGACCTGGCCCAGAGCGACGGTAAGAGCAACGGCCAGACCGACGCTGCCGCCCCTGCGCTGCTGGACGAGAAGGAAGTCAACCGCCGCTATGCCCCGGCGGTGCGTCGCATCGCTCAGGAGCATGACATTGACCTGCGTAGCGCGCAAATCCCCGGCACGGGCGGCAACGGGCGGGTGAGCAAGGAAGACATCCTTGCCTACATCGCGTCGCAGCCCGGTGGCGTTGGCGCAGCCGCCCCCCCGCCCAAGCCAGCCGCCGCGCCCAAGCCTGCCACGCAGACCGCGCCTCTCGCCCCACCTACCGAGCAGCCAGTCGCCTTCCCCATGGGTGGCAGCATCGCGCCCACAGTCACGCCGCCCACGCCTGCTGCGCCACCCCCACCTTCTGCGCCACAGCATATGCAAGCCGCACCCAGCCAGCCGCTGCAAGCCGCTGGCGCGGGCGAAACCCCCGTACCGCTTACGCCGATGCGTAAGGCGATTGCCGAGCATATGGTACGCAGCGTGCAGACTTCGCCGCACGCCTGGACGTTGGTCGAGATTGACATGACCAACATCTGGAAGTACCGCGCCGCGCACAAGGAGGAGTTCAAGCAGCGCGAGGGCATCGAACTGACCTTCTTCCCCTTCTTCTGCAAGGCGGTGGTTGACGCTCTTCATCAGCACCCCTATCTCAACGCCACCTGGCGTGATGGGCAGGTCGTGTTGCTCAACCAGATCAACATCGGCATCGCGGTGGACATTCCCGATGGCCTGATCGTGCCAGTAATCAAGGGCGCGGATGGCCTCAGTATCGCCGGTATCGCCCGCAGCGTGATTGATCTCGCCGGTCGCGCCCGCGCCAACAAGCTGAAGCTCGACGACATCCAGGGCGGCACCATCACGGTCAACAACCCCGGCGCGTTCGGCAGCATCATGTCCATGCCGATCATCAACCAGCCACAGGCAGCAATCATCACTATGGAGCAGATCGTGCCGCGTGCAGTGGTGATTGACGGCATGATCGGCATCCGCTACATGATGTATAGCTGCCTCAGCTTCGACCACCGTATCGTAGACGGCGGCGGCGCGGGCCGTTTCCTGCAAACCATCAAGAAGTCGCTGGAAGGTTACGGCGGCGCGGGCAACAGCCTTTACTGAGGATAGAGGGTAGAGGGTAGAAGGTAGATTGCGCTCCTGCTAGTAACCAGCAGGAGCGCACTTTGTTGTTGACAGACTGATTTGGATTTATTTCATCATGTCGAGGCTTTGGTTGGAAAACTGGGGTGCGGCCCGGCGAAGCGGCTATCCCAGGGTTTGGGGCTGGTAATCTGCTGGATGATCAGTTGCTCCATACCCTCGTTGCTGAGACTGCGGTAGACCCCGGCGGGAATGAGCATCGTCTCACCCTGGCGCAACATCGCGCACTGGCTACCGATGTACACCCGCGCTTCGCCCGCAAGTACCGTCCATACCTGCTCAGTGGTAGCATAGCGATGAGGCGGCAACGCGCCGCCCGGCTCCAGGCAATAGAGGTCCACCGTCAACTGTTCACCCGCCAGCAGGGTTTCATAGGAGAAGTTATCGGCGCGAACGCGCACATGGTCGAGGGGGGTAACGATCAGGTTTTCAAGTGCGATCTCCTGATTGGCGCTGCCTTCACTGTTAGCCAGAGAGTGGTCGGCTTGAGGCAAAGTTAGCGCGTTGGCGGGATCGAGTTGCTGCTGGGCTTCGCGCAATGCTATGGCAACCGGCAAAGCGAGGACGCGGCGCAAGCTGCCATCAGGCTGGGGCTGCACATCGAACAGGCCGCCGTCGAAGAAGGCGGTAGGGTTCTCCCAGTCAGGCGTAGTGATGATCGGATAGAGGCAGGCCGCCTGCAAGTCTATGCCCTGCGCCAATGCCCGCTTGGCCTCGGCAGTGAGATAGCGCAGCCAGTCAGCGCGGCCATCGGCAGAGTTTCCCGTCTCGGCTATGATGAGGGGACCGCCATAGCGAATCTCAAGTTCAGCCAGGATTTCGGTGAGTTGCAGCCATTCGGGGTCGGCAGGGGAGAGGAAACACTGCTGCTGCTCGGCTGTAGCGATGGTCCACTGATTGGTTGCGTAGAAGTTAAACCCCACAATGCCAAGATGCCGCCGCGACCCACCCAACTCTGGCGCAACCAGCCCGGCTAGCATATCGAAGCTCTCGTTGACAATGTGCTGATTGAAGAAGTCAACCTGGGCTTGCAAATCTGGTCGGCCCACCGGGGTATGCTGCCGCACAAGTGGGTCTACGTTGAGCATGATCGCCTGCGGATCCACTTCCCAGATGGCATTGATGCCCGCAATGGCTGCTTGCACCAGCATCCGCTTCAAGTCGCCGCCATGCCCATTTAGGAAGGGAGCCATGTAGCCAATTTCACCACCAGAGAAGGCATAGTAGGAGATCTCGTTGATGGGGGTGTAATAGGTTGGCCCCACTGTTTCGGCACGAATAACGGTGGCAAGGGCTTTAGCATATGCGGCGAAGCGTGGTACAAAATCAGGCGCAAATGGGTCGAGGTCATCGGGATAACCGTAGTGCATCAGATCCCAGATCTGACCGACCCCCATCACGCGCCCCAACCTCGCCAGATCGCGCACCGCCTCTAGTTGCAACGTACCACCCCGATCGATCAGCGGCCAGCGGGCGGCCTCGCGCACGGTATGGATGCCAACTTGTTTGCACAGCGCATAATCCTGCTGTGCCTGGGTGTCGTGCTGGCTGGCGGAGATGATGTCTAGCCTGCTGCCGTCGGCAGTCAACTGGGAGGAACACTCGAAACCACCAATGAAAAAGGAGCCGAACAGCCACGGGGGGGTTACTTTCTGAGATGTCATTTGTACTCACTTCTACGAGGGTTGCTGCTCCCTCTGATGTTGTATTTGCCTGCTGTAAGGCATTTTAGCAAATAGAGCGCAGCTAGTCAAACCATCAGAGCATTAGTACAGAAATCAGATAACCTGCCACCCTCGGCAATCACCTCATCGAAAAGCTGCTCCCATTGTCTGGTTACTACCTCGGCGCTGTACTCGCGTTCCACTTTCTTGCGTAGAGCTTGACCGAGGCGGCGGCCTAGTTGTGGGTCAGCAATCAGCCGCTCCAACGCAGCGGCAACCGCTCGTGGCGATTGATGCGGCACGAACAGGCCGCTCACCCCATCGCTGATTTGCTCCTCGGTGCCGTTATCGCGGGTAGCGACCACGGGCAGACTGGCTGCCCCAGCCTCGGCAATTACGTGCGGCATCCCCTCGCCCTGGGCCAGCCAGACAAACGCATCCAGCCCCGCAAGTAGTCGTGGCACATCGGGGCGGTCGCCGGTGAAGAAGAGCGCCCCACTGAGGCCGCGCTGCTGCACCAGATTTGCAAGTTCGTCTGCATATTCAGGCATGAAAGCATCAGGCCCGCCGATGATGGCGAAACGAATATTGGGCCGTTGCTGATGCACGATTGCCGCTGCCGCGATGAAATCCTCCACCCGCTTCTTGCGATCCAGCCGCCCCACCCAGCCAACAATCGGCGTATCCTCGCCCACACCCCACTCGGCGCGGACGGCGGCGCGGTCAGCCGGGTTGAACTCAGCCAGATCAATCATCGAGGGTATCTCAATAGCGTGCTGCGGGCGCTCACGCATTACTGCGGCAGCAGCATCGCGGATCGCGGCGCAGACTCCCACGTAGCGGTTGGTAAAGCGTTTGGAGCCAGCGGTAGCCTCGGATACCAGCCCGCCATGTTCGATCAGCGGCGGACGTTTCTCCAGCCGTTGCATGGCGGGATAAACATCCGGCACCGCCTGGCAGGCCACAATCAGGTCATATGCGGGGAGCTTACCTGCTAGATAGGCGACAGTATCATCGAACGACAGGGTATAGGGAGCGCGATCTACTGGCACGCCGAGGGCGGCCAACTGCCGGTGGGTCTGCTCTGGCATATTCGGCTTGCGGAAGCAGGCCACCACCTCAAGCTGGTAGCGGGCGGAGTCGAGATGTTTTGCCAGCAGGCGCACCTCGGTCTCCTCACCACCGACCACCAGCCAGGCGAATACAAACAGCACGCGGTGTGGATATGGCTTATCGGGCATATTCAATCACATTAGCCTGGGCAGCACTTTGCTGATGAAGCGTTCCAGTCCCGCTGTGTTGGGGTAGTCGAGGAAGCGCAACTGGAAGTGCTGCACCCCTGCATCACGGTAGGCGGCCAACTCCTGGGCTACTTCATCGGGGTTGCCCGCGATGATATGAAGGTTGTCCCAGCGCACCGCGTGAGCCGAATCGTCCTCGACGCTTACCCAGGTGGAGATAGAGCGGGTAATTTCCGCCTCATCGCGGCCTACTTCAGCGCAGTGTTGCAGCAGCACCTTGTTCTTGTGTTTGAACACATCCACCGGCGCAATATCGGCGCACCACCAGTCGGCATACTGGGCGACCAGGCGCAGCAGCTTCTGTTCGCCCATCCCCCCGATCATCATCGGGATAGGCTGGTCGGGGCGCGGCGAGGAGTATGCGTGGTCAATAGAGTAATACTTGCCCGCGAAGGTGGCGGGGCTATCTGTCCACAGCGCCTTGACGATCTTGACCGCCTCCTCAAGTTGCGCGACCCGCTGACCGGGGGCAAGAAACTGATAGCCGTACTCGTGGTGTTCGCCGGGGTTGTTGCCTGCGCCCATACCCAGGATGAAGCGGCCCTCGGTGAGCAGATACATATTGGCGGCCAGCTTCGCCAGATAGGCGGGATTGCGGAAGGCCTGCCCACACACCATCGTGCCGTAGCGCAGCCCTGGATGACGACCGGCTAGCCAGGCCATGTTGGTGAAGCACTCCAGGTGGGCTTTCTCGCCCCAGCCCATGTGATCCTCGACCCAGATGGTGTCAATCCCGGCCTCTTGGGCAATGGCAATGTGCCGCTCGTTAGCGGCGATCATGTCGCGGGCAAGCTGAATATCGCGTGAGTCCATGCCCGCCGGGGTGTCGAACATAGCGGGCTGCATAATCCAGCCGAAGGAGATGGCCTTGCTCAAGATTGACCTCCTTTAGCGGCTGTGCTGCTGACCCTCTCCCGACCTCCCCCACCGGGGGGGGGATCGATCGCTAGTACGTGACCCTGGCGGGCGGCGCGGGCGGCGGTGGTGGTTAGCAGGTGGGTCTTTAGCGCCTCAGAGTAAGGTGAGCGTATATGGTTCTGCTTGCCCTGAACTGCGTCAATGAAGTCGCGGTCCTCGCGCACGAAGGGATCGCCCTCCGCCTTCTGCACCGGGCGGCCTTTGCCTATATCAACCATAATCTCGAACTCAGTAAGCTCGATCGCCATGCCCTCGCAGAATAGGTGCAGGCCAACGCGGTGCGACCAGTTGAGGATGCAGGTAGAGGCCAGCGTCCCTAGCGCACCGGAAGCAAACTTCAGGGTGGCAACCGACACATCCCAAACATCGAGGTCGGGGAAGTTAGCCCGCTCCATGCGCGAGCCAGCGGCATAGACGGAAGCGACATCGCCTAGCAGCAGGCGGGTCAGGTAGAAAATGTGGGTAGTCTGCTCCACCATCTGCCCACCCGATTCCGCCTCGATGCGCCACCAGTGCGGTGGCGGAGTGGAATCAAGCCAGTAGCCTAGCGCCAGCCGCGCCGGGTTCTTCGCTAGCAGTTCCTGGGCTTGCTCTACCGTATTCAGGTAGCGCCAATGGTAGCCAACTGCGGTGGTCAACGCTTTTGCCTCAACTGCATTGGCAATCTGTTGCGCGGTGGCCCAGTCGGTTGCCAGCGGCTTCTCCACGAAAAACGGGATGTTGCGCTCGATGGCGGCAAGCTCGGCCTCGCCATGGGCAAACGGTGGCACGCAGATGTAGAGCGCATCCAACTTTTCACGCTCAAACATCTGGCGATAGTCGCTGTAGACCTGCCCACCAGTGCGTTGCGCTTGCTCCTGCGCCCGCGCAGTGGCTGGGTCAGCCAGGGCAACCACCTGCACATCGTCAAAACCAAGCAAATCACTGATATGGCGGCTGGCAATACCCCCAGCGCCGACAAAACCTACTTGCACCTTTGTCACAGAGTTTCTCCTCTTACCTGTTCGATTATGAATTAGATTAGCTGCTGGCTGACAGACGAAAGCGCGGGCAGCGTCAGGATCGAATCGTCCATCAGGGTTCGATAACAATCGCTGGTCTCGCCGGCCATGCGGTTCGCGTTGAACTCCTTATAAACCCGCTCGCGCCCGGCTGCGCCCCAGCGGGCTGCGATCGCGGGGTGATTCAATGTCTCGATTATAGCGGCGGCTAGGGCGGCTGGTTGCTCCGCCGCGACTAGTCGCCCTGTTACTCCATCCAGCACCGCCTCGCTAATGCCGCATACACGAGTGCCGACTACGGGCAGTGCTGCGGACATCGCCTCCAGCGCCGACAAAGGGAAACCCTCGAAGCGCGAAGGCAGCGTGAATAGGTCAGCGGCGGCCATCAGCGCCAGCACATCGCGGCGGCGACCGAGCAGATGCACATTGGCAGCCACACCCTGCGTGGCGATGCGGGCGTTGAGTTCGCCATGCAGCGGCCCTTCTCCCGCCCAGAGGAAGTGGGCCTGCGGCGACTGCTCAAGCACGATGGGGATTGCTTCGAGTAGCACATCGTAGCCCTTCTGCTCCACCAGCCGTCCCACAGATAGTACGAGGCGGCTAGCAGATGGCAGATCAAGTTCGTTGAGTATGGCATTGCGGTTGGGGTAAACGGGATGCAAGTTGATGCCATTGTACACCACACTGATCTTAGCGGCAGGGATGCCAGCGCGGATATAACTGGTTCGCGCCTCCTGAGATACGCAGATGAGTCGATCAATGCTACCGATGATACGATGATAATCGGCGCGTTGCCCCTCATGGGTGAGCAGATAAGGTAGGTGTTCGGTACGTACTATGGCTGGTACGCCGATTGCTCGGGCCACCTCGATGCCGCCAAACCCCTCCCAGCTAATCCCAGCATGGTCGTGGAACACGTCGAAGCGTCGCGCTTCGAGCCAGCGGCCTAGCACATCCTTGCCCGCTGCGTCGTGGAATGGCGCGGCAATGGCAGCCACCTCGATGCCCAACTGCGCGGCCCGCTCGAGGAAGCTGCGACCAGACCGCGTTGGGGGGCAAACAAAGGAGATTCGATAATCATCCCGCAAGGCTGCAGCAAGGGTCAGCATATGTTCACCCATGCCCGATGGTTCATCGCTATCGGTGAATAGGCAGAGGCGGGGAACTGCGTTCGCGCTGCCTACAATGCTGCTGATGCCTTTGATGTTGTGTGTGTTGTTCACGCCACCCTCATTGGCTGGCGTGTGCTGGCCCACTGGTTAGCTACAACGCTAAAAGCAAGTTGTTGGTGATCTAGCCTATCGGCCAACGGTTGATGAATGGCGCTGAAGAGAAGGTTCTGACTCAATATT
>JBBRMT010000050.1:0-21985 GCA_038230695.1 Chloroflexia bacterium | reverse complement strand
CTACAAGCCTATTCGCATATTGCTGCCAGTGGGACTACACGTGCCACCGCTTACCTTGCGGGCCACCGTCATTGGTCGTATGCTGCGCTGCGCAAAATTGTTGGCTGCGCTCACACCATCCACTTGCACACACTCGAACAATTCGCTGCGGTGGCACAATAACGCGGACACTTCAGCCATGTAGGATTTACCAGCACAACAAAAAGAGCCACTCGCTTTGAGTGGCTCCTTCGCAAGCAGAAACTGAGAGGGTAATATTAAGGGTTCATCCGACCGGCCATTGCGGGCTGCATCACTGCCCCAGCGGTGGGTCGTGCCGCGCTGGTTGCCTGCGCCTGCAGCTGGGAAATGGGGACGATCTCCGGCTCGAAGTGCTGCATGGTAATGCAATTGACGGGGCAGACTTCGATGCACAGGCCGCAGCGGATGCACAGCGACTCGTCAATCAGCATTGCCGCGCCGTCGCGCCAGCCCATCGCAGTGTTCAGGATGGGGTGTTCAGGGTCGGCGTTGATGGTGTTGATCGCGTCGAATGGCACCATCAGCAGCACGCGGGGCGGGCAGATGTCAATGCAGGCGTTGCACAGGATGCACATATTGCCGTCGAGGAAGATGTTCAGTTGGCACTGCAAGCAACGCTTGGCCTCCTGGAAGGCTTCCTGGCGGCTGAAGCCCTGCTCCACCTCACGCACCAGGCTGCCGCGCTCCTCGACGGGGATCTGCGTCATCTCCTGGCGGTCAATCGCGTCGTAGTCGTCGCCCACTTCGAGGCGGCGGTTGGTGGTGTTCTTGCTCCAGATGCTGATCGGCTCATAATGCTTCTGCTTCAGCGCAGTTGGGCCAAAGGCATCCATGGCGGTTACCTGCACCGCTGCGCTACCCAGCGTTTGGGGCTGGCCTACACGCTGATACTCGGTGGTGGCGATTTCGGCGGAGACGCGGCGGTGGTAGTCGGAAACATCCTCCCACTGTGGCGAAATGCTGAACTTGCTGCGTAGGGCCACTGGCTCTGGCTGCACACCAGTGAGCCACTGATCTATCGAAATGGCCGCCTTGTGGCCGTCGGCAATCGCGCTGATTACATTGCGTGCGCCTTCGGTATAGTCGCCAGCGGCGTATAGGCCGGAGACGTTGGTGGCGTAGGTATTGCGGTCAACCTTGATGCGGTTGCGATTGAGCGCCACGCCCAGTTCCTTCTCCGCGATGGTTGGGTCAGCGTTCTGGCCGGTGGCGGCAATGACGGTATCCACATCGAGGATGAATTCGGTGCCGGGGATGGCAACCGGGGCGCGGCGACCACTGGCATCCGGCTCGCCGAGGCGGTTGCGGATGCACTTCATGCCGGTGATGTTGCCCTCAGCATCGTAGAGGATCTCCGTCTGCGTGACCAGGAAGAGGAACTCGATACCCTCATTGGCGGCCTCAGCCGCTTCCTCTTCGTAGACCGACATTTCGTGACGACTGCGGCGGTAGATGACGTAGACCTTCTCCGCGCCCATGCGTAGCGACGAGCGTGAGCAGTCCATTGCGGTAAATCCACCGCCGATAACTGCCACCTTGTTGCCAACCGTCACTTCCTCGCCCAGGTTGATGCGCTCCATGAACGGCAGACCGAAGTAGAAGCCCTTGACTTTACCCTCGCTGCCTTCCTTCTCGCCAGGGATCTGCATCAGCTGCGGCACCTGGGTGCCAGCGGCCAGCAGCACCGCCGAGTAGTCGTCGAGCAACTGGCGCACCGTAAGGTTCTTGCCCACTTCCTTATTGCATTCAATCTCCACACCCATCGCCGCAAAGTAGTCATCAATCTCATACTTGGTGATGTCGCGGGGCAAGCGCCAGGCAGGGATACCGCAGGTAAACATCCCACCGGGGATTGGCAATGCCTCGAATACCTTGACGCTATAACCCATTTTAGCCAGGTCACGAGCGGCAGCCAAACCCGCTGGCCCAGCGCCAACCACCGCGATCTTCTGCGGCCTGGTTACCGGGGGACGGCTAGGCAGGTTCTTGTTGGTGCGGTAATCGCTGCCCACCCGCTTCAGCCAACAGATAGCGATGGGCTTATCCACCCGCCCGCGGCGGCAGGCTGGTTCGCAGGGACGGGCGCAGATGCGGCCCAGCATCCCTGGAAACACGTTGTCCTCCAGGTTGATGCGGTAACTGGCATCATAGTTTTCGGTGGCGATGTGGGCGATATATCGGGCCACATCGGTATAAGCGGGGCAGGCGGACTGGCAACTGATGTTTGCCAGGAACCAGTCGGCGTTGCCGGTATTGATGTCGAGGCCGGATACGTCCTCCATCGGGTGGGGGGCGTAACCCTCAGCCTTGACCATCGAGAGCAGGCGAACCCGTCGCCCGCGCTCCAAAAGTTCAGGTCCTACTTCAGCCATTTGCTCTATCCTCCTCGGTGCAACCCCTCCTATTGGGTTGGGAGGGATTGCACGAACTCCCCTCCCACCGGGAGGGGCTGGGGGTGGGTCCGTACCACCACACCGTCGCCTCTAGTTTATTGCGTTGGTAGCTGCTGCCAAATTAGGTAAAGCATGGTGACGCTGGGCCGATGTCTGGCCCATCGCTGATATTATACCACAAACAGGGGCGGAGCGGCATTTGAATCTTATGAACTTTTCACTCAGTCACGCCCACAAAGGTGCCATCATCTTCGCGGGGCATCCCCTCGACCTTAATCACCGCATCGCGGTTGATCGGGCCGTATATATGGGGATAGATGCGCTGGGGGTCATCATATTGCCACTTGCTCTTCAGCTTGCCGAGATCAACGGTTAGGATGTAGTATGGGCGCGGGTCATCGCGATAGTGCTTGTTGGCAGTAACGACCATATTATCCATACCATCGGTGGTGTGGATGAAGCCCTCCTCGCGCAGCGAATAGGGCGCGTAATCTTCCTCGCCCAGCGCGTCCCAAACCTCGCGGGGAACGATGTGATAGGTTGTTGCCATAAGAATCTCCTTTTGTAGAAGGTAGAAGGTGGAAGGTGGAAGGTGGAAGGTGGAAGGTGGAAGGCAGGATGTGGTTGGCGATGCGATTCAGGTTTTTGCATTCGCAACAAGGTCGAACAACGGTTCGCCCCTACTGAACGCTTGCTCGGCCAAAACATGACACACCCATCGTCAAGGGCAGCTTGCACTCGTCCTTCCTTCAACTTTCCGCTTTCAACTTTCAATTCCGTCAAGCTGCTCGATTCGCCAGCCAGTGCAACGCCAATGCCAGACCGAGGCCGGGCAGGGCGGCAAGGGCATAGCCACCAAATTGCACGATGTCCAGGTAGAACTTGAAGGCGTAGCGATAATCGGGTAGGTGCCACTTGTATTCAATACCCCACAGGTAATAGAACCAGGCAATCTGCCCGCCTACGATGAGCAGGCTGCCGCAAGTGGCTGCACTGATAGCCGCCGCGAGTTGGCTGGGTGATGATTTGCGTAGCAACAGGCCGAGCGCAGCCGCACTGGCTAGCCCGCTGACAATAGCATCGCCGATGCGCCCGCGGAAGAACTCCTCCAGCCTGTCATCGGTACGGAAGGTACTGAGCGATAGGCGATAACCCCGCGCTGCGTATAGTCCGCGATAAGCAAGGTTGGTGAGGGCCGCTGCGAGGGCAATTTTGAGTTTTGAGTTTTGAGTTTTGAGTTGGGTGGCATGAACCCCCTCCCAACCTCCCTCGCCAGCGGAGGAGTTAATCGCTTGCCATATAGTGAGGGCAACGGCGGGGAGGGCAGTGGTGGCGATAGGCATCAGGCGATGGGCGCGGTCGAACGCCAGCCGCTCGCTGCGCCACTCGCGGATCTCGGCGTGCAAGGTGCGTACCGCCTGGTGGGTGGCCTTGCTGACCTCAGCGTATTCATCGCGTTGGAGATCAGCTTCCAACCTTTCGCTGCTAACCCCGGAAGTTATCGGCGTTGGTGCGCCGCTACGCTCGCCCAGCATCTGGTAAAAGCTGGCCTGCTGCTTCAGCCAGGCAAGGTCAATCGCCGCTTTGTGGCGTGCGCCGATGCTGAGGTATTCGGTAAGCGGGCGGCCCTGATTGTGCGTTGGGAGGGGCAAACCCAGCAGGGCGCTGAGGGTAGGAGCAATGTCCACCTGCGCTTCACGCCCGCAGTAGCCCATACCCTGACCGTCCGGCTTGATGCCCGCCCCCGCCATGATTAGCGGGCTGGCCAGCACAACCTCCTCCCAGCCGCCATGCCCGCCCACATCGAGATGACCGTGGTCAGAAGTGACTAGCACGGCGGTATCGTTGAGGTTGACAATATCGAGCAACTGGCTGAGAGCGTGGTCGAGATGGTCGCGGGCAGCGGTGCGATATTCGGGGCTGGCCCCGCCGTAGCCGTGGCCGTAGTTGTCGGCGGCAGAGAGGTGCAGCATCATAAAATTGGGCCGCTGGTTCTGCCACAGATCCAACGCAGCAGCTAGCAATTGTTCATCGCTGCCGATGATGCCCGCCTTGTCGTGGTAGCTGGTAGGGCCGGGGATATAGCCTTCAGGGATGACATGGCCCGCACCCAGCGCCTTTTGCCACTGCACATACTTGCCGTAGCTGGCGTGATCGCCGAATAGCTGCTGCCAAACACGGTCGCCCACGATGGCAGTGGTCATGCCATGCCTTCGCGCCAGACTGAATATGCTCTCGATTTCAGGCGTGCCAGTGTAGAAATTACTGTTGACTCCGCTGATCTCCTGCCAGGCGCCAGTAGTCATTGCCGTCCAGCCCGGCAGTGACAACGAGGGTTGGCCCACACGGGACACCACCGCTGCCCCATGTTCGCGCAGCTTCATCAGCGTCGGCATGGTTAGGGCGGTATCACAGCGCAAGCCATCGAACACGATCAGGATAGCTCGTTTCGCTAGCGACGTAGGCAATGGTTCACCGTTCGGTAGCGGCACGGTGTAGGGGCTGACGTACTCCACGTTGCGCTGCCACACAGTGCGGGCCAGCCGCAACGCGCCCATGCCAACCATGCCCAGCGCAGCGGCAGTTAGCAAGGGTGGAATGAAAGATACGGATTTGTTCTTTGCCATAGCGGTTGGATTATAACACAAGTTAGGTGCCAATTTAGCGGTTCGCCAGCGGGTGGCCGATGATCAGCCAGGCAGACACTTGCAGCGCGACCAATCCGACCAGCGCGGCAGCAATGATGACCCGATTCAGGGTTGCCGAGGGGGTAGCGTGAGAAAGCCCACCCACACCGATGATGGTGAACGGCACCAGTGCAACGAAGGTGTAGCGCATCTGATAAGCCGCGTCGTCGGTCAGGACGTAGATAACGAAACTTAGAACCGCTGCCAGTGCAGTAGCTGCGTAGGCCGCCAGCGTCCAGAACTGGGCAGTGGGCAGCGGCATACCGTTGCGCCAGCGGCGCACCGCCCAGGCAAGCGCCCCCGCCACTGCCACTCCGCTGATGGCGGCGGCAACAATGTACAGCGGGGTGGGCAGAAATAGGGTAAGCCAGCCGAACACCGCCCAGAACGAGGCGAAGCTGCGCCCGATCGCTTCGCCCAGCGGCGGCACTATGATGAAGGGGCTGGCATTGGTCAGGCCCAGGCGGGCGAGGTAGATACCATGTATCACCCGTACCATCGGCGATGCGCCGGTTGGCTCGCCATATGTCAGTAGGTTGCGTACCAGCCACGGGCCAATCAGCGCGAGAGCGATCACCGCTGCGACGGCTGTTTGGCGCAGCCAGGCTGTTGCCGGTCGCGGCCCACCGCGGACGCGACCAATCAACACCAGCGCAGTGCCTGGTAGAGTGGCAACCATAGTCAGTTTGGTAAGCAAGCCAAGCGCGGTGATCGCGCCCAGCAGCGGCGGCCAGCGACGCTGCTGCGGCTGGCGCAGCGCTGCAGCCCATGACCAGGCAATGATTGCGCCCACCAGATTAATGGCGACATCGTTGGTCACTGTAGCAGTCTGGAAGGCGAACTGCGGCCAGAGGGTGAGCGCCAGCGGCACGCCGAGGGCGAAGCCTGGGTGGTTAGGAGCAAGTGTAGTCGCTGCCTTCGCTGCCACAAACACGGTCAGCGTTCCCAGCAATACGGAGATGAGGCGACAAGCGTAGATCAGGACGAGGGCATCGCCGGGAAACGGCAGGGTGAGCGCGGCGCATAGCAAATAGTAGAGCGGAGGCTGGGTAGCCTCGTAGGGCAGGGCGCGGAAGTGGGTGAAGTTTCGCGGCGGCTGGCTGAAGTAGTCGAGCAACCACTTTGGGCGCGGGGTACTGTCTGCGCTAACCGAGTTTGGCGAGAGCAAGTGGGCAACTGGCAGGGTGTGATAGGTGCGTATCTGCACAATGGTCATCAGGTGCGAAGGTTCATCGGGTGCATCAAGGGGGATGATGATGAAAACCCATGCGATGCCGCGCAGCAGGGTAAATACCAGGATCGCCGCTAGCAGCCAGCCCTGGTAGCGGCTGAACACCGATCCACCCCCTACCCCTCCTATTAGTAGGGGAGTAGACTGATCACCCCTCCCCCATCGGGGGAGGCTGGGAGAGGGTGAGCGCGGCACAGACCCACCCTCAGCCCTCCCATCGGGGAGGGTTGTTGGTTGCTCCTCGTCCCTCATGACTCATCCCTCATGCCTGAAGAAACCTTATCGAGTGCAGCAAGAAAATCCGCCGCTCCCTGCTGCCAGGTGAAGCGATCAGCGATGTCGGTAGCAGCGAAGCGGCCCATCGCGGCGGCGCGGGTGGGATCGGTCAACAAGTCGTCTACCGCAGCGGCGAGGGCAACGGGGCTGGAACGGACTAGATGGCCGCTCTTACCTTCTAGCACCGTGTCGCAAGGCCCACCCTCATTGACGCTGACGACCGGCACGCCGAGGGCCAGCGCCTCGATGACCGACAGTCCGAAGCTCTCCTGTTTGCCGGTATGCAGATAGACATTGGCGAGGGCATAGACGGCGGGCAACTCCGCCTCTGGCACGAAGCCAGCGAAGACGATGTGTTCGCCCAGTCCCAACGCTTCCGCCTGCGCCTGCAATGCGGCCTGCTCCGGCCCTTTGCCCACAATCAGGCCAACTGCAGGCTGCTTAAGTTTGGCAATTGTGTCAATAAACAGGTCTATCCGTTTGCGGGGATGCAGGTGGTTGACGGTAACGACCACCGGCAAATCGGGTGGCAGCTTGTAGCGGCTGCAGGCCTCAGCAACCTGCTCTTTGTTGGCGGGTGCAAAGTCTACACCGTGGGTGATCACGCGGGCGGCGCGACCATACGCCTGCTTGATCAGGCTAGCTCCGTAGGGACTGTTGGCAAGCACCGCGTCGGCCTGATGCACCATCGCCCGATCGAGCCGCTTGTAGAGGGCGAAGAAGGGGCGGGCAGCGAATCCAAGCGGCCCCAGGCGGCGGGTGATTGCGGCTGTGTCGCTGTAGATAAAGCGGGGCGGCTCGTAGCAGAAATAGAGGCAAGGGCGTTGCCGCCACAATTTGCGCCGCCGCGCCCACCACAGACTGGGCAGGCTGGGCGGGCCGAAGAAGCAGACCGCATCGGCCCGCTCTGGCACCCGCTTGAGCAGCGCGGGGCCGCGCAGATACTCGATGGCGGCGTTGAGGTAGTGGCTGCCAAAGCGATCCAGCCGTCGCGGCCCGGCAACCACCCGCACGCCGGGGCCGACATCGGGCCAGCACTCGGCAGCAAAATAATGGGTTACAATGGTGACGTGCGCGGGCCGCTGCGGGTTGGCGGCAAGGTGTGAGGCCAGCGCCAGGATCAGCCGCTCCGCGCCAGTCAGCTTCTTAATCTGCGGGTAGAAAAAGTATATTTCCAGCGGGCGAGTGGGCATTACTGGGCGGCGTGGGCGGCTTCTTCAGCGGGCAACGGTTCGGCCCGCTCCAGCAGCATCACCGGGATGCCCTGCTCGATGGGGAAGCGCACCTCCTTCTCGCGGCAGACAATCCAGTTGCCCTCCTGCGTCACGGGGATGTTGGTGCCAGGGTAGGAAAGGATCTCCAGCAGGTCAGCAGGTAGCTGCTGCCCATCTTGCTTTGGTTCGCTCATATGTGGCTCCTTTGTGTTTCGTTATATTAGCGGGGCTATTATAACGCAAAGGGGAGCGGTCTGCCAATAAACTGATTAAGCTGGGCAGCATTGACGCTTGCGATGGGCATTGTTGCGCCGCACCAGGGCAGGTGCTGCCCGCCCCTACAGTGATTATGTCCTATTATCCCCTGGACGGTTGCGCTCCTACTCAAGTCCGCTTATAATGGGGGCGAGATCAATCTAGGGAGAGATTATTTGGGGATGAACGGGATCCGCCGCCTGGGTCGGCAGGCTCTGAGGGTAAGGGGATTTATCGCCAGCCTGGCGGCGTTGCTGCTCGCCTGGCGGGGGCAGGCAGCCTATGATGCCCAGGATCTGGGCGGGGTGCGCCTCTATCTACTCGCCTGCGCCATTTTGATCGTCGGCTACCTGTTTACCTACAAGAACCACGCCTTCTTCCGCAACGGCGAATATGAGCTGCCCACCACCGAAGATGACGTAATTGCCGCGCCGCCGGTAACTGACGAGGCCGCGCCAACTACGGATAATGCCCCTACCGCCATCCTCCCAGTAAGCGACGCTGCCGCACCGATTGTTCCTCCCTCCCCTGCAACCACCCTGCGTGTGCGGCGGGCTACCCCTAACGCTGAAGCCACCACGCCAGTAACTACCCTGCGGGTGCGACGCACCAGGCTGGCTGCTGAACCCCCTACGACCACCCTGCGCGTGCGTCGCAGGGTATCCGTTGTTGAAGCTTCCAGCCCACCGGCCAGCCTGCCCTTGTCCTCACTTTCGGACAACCCGCTCACACTAACCCCTCCCGCCGTGCGTGGGAAAATGATACGTGCTGCTCAACTCAAAACTAAAAACACAAAACTCATAATTATTGTCCCTGCCTTGCTGCTCAATGTAATTGCCCTTATTCTGCACGAGCCAAACCCGCTGAACGTCTTTGCCATCCTGCTATGGGCAATTAGTCTTGCGTTGTTCGCCCTCGCCTTCACGAAGCAGCAACACGGAATATGGCCGATTAGCGCCGTCAACCCCGACGAAACCGAGTCAGGTGAGGACGATGGCGTGATTGCGCGGCCTGGTATACAATCCAACCGCCGCCTTGAATACATATTGCTTGGCATTATCCTGCTAGCGGCGTTGGGGGCGCGAGCTTATGGCCTCAGCTACAGCGCAATCGGCATCCATAGCGATGAGGGCGAGATTGGCGTAGTCGCCCGCGAATTGCTGCGCGGCAATTTTGCCGCCGCACCTCCACTGGTCAGCAGCCAGTGGTACTACTACCCTAGCGCGGCGATGTGGACGATGCTGCCGGGCATGATCCTGTTGGCCAACGATACCCCAGCGGGCATCCACTTCAGTGGCGCGATCTTCAGCGTGCTGGACATCTTCGCGGTGTTCTTACTGGTGCGGCTGCTGTGGGGGTCGCGCCCCGCCCTGATCGCCGCCGCATTGATGGCCGGTGCGCCAACCCTGCTACACTTCTCGCTCTACCCCGCTGCCACTGAGCAGATGGGGCTATTCTGGGCGCTGGCTTTCTATTTCTTCTTCAAGGGGCTACGCAGTAAGCGCTACCTCGATTTTGTGTGGGCGGGCTTCGCAGCAGCAGCTAGCCTCTACTTTTATCCATCCTCGCGGGCAATTGCCGCGCTGTTCGCCATCCTGATCGTCTATCTGGCCGTCACCCGCCTACGCTTCCTGGGCAACTACTGGCGGCAACTGGGCGTTTTCGTCCTCAGCGGCTGGCTGCTGGCCGCACCAATGCTGATCTATACCTTCTACCATCAAGAAGTGCTGTTCAAGCGGCTGAACGAGGTTTCGATCTTCACCCAGTATGGATCGAGCCTTGCCTTTGGCGATTGGAAAGTGGGCTATGACATTGGCAACGGGCCGATTACCCCACAAACGGTACTGGCTCACCGGCAGCCCTGGCTGCAGGTGCTGGCCGAGCAAGCCAAGCACACCTATCTGTCGCTCAACTTCTACGACGATCGCACCTACTTCTACGAAACTGGCAAGCCATTTCTGCCCACCCTGCCCGCGATGCTGGCAGTGCTGGGCATTGCCTACTGCCTGTGGCGGTGGCGCGACCCTCGCTACACCCTACTAACTATCTGGTTCTGGGTGGGTCTGTTCCTCTCTACGGTAATCACTACTCACCCGCCGGAGCTGCTACGCATGGCGGGCATCGTGCAAACTTTCTATATCTTCATCGCTATCGCCCTGAACAAGATACTGTACGAGATTGAACGCACTGGCTGGCTCGACCCCCGCGAGTTTCGCCGCTGGCCGGAGCAGCAGATTGCAGGGTTGCGTAGCGGAGTGGCCGCAGGTAGGCTGCGAGTGCGGGCCGCCCGCACCACCGCCTTCCACCTGGTCGCCCCCGCCACGCTGATTTCGCGCCCGCGCTTCACCAACATTACCGCAGGCTTGCTGATCGCCCTGCTGGCTACCCAGGGGGTGCAGCAATATTACGATGGCTTCCGTGATACGGTCAAGCAATGGGCCGACTTGAGCATTGATGGCTACTATCTACAAGGCGCGCAGCAAAATTACTACGTCTATTATGCGGGTGGGCAAGGAGCAACTCTAAACTTTGTCAATATTCGATTTCTCGCGCCCAACCTGCAAGGTGAAGATATACAGCGTCCGATTGATGTGCTGCCTTTCCACCAACTATTGCCGAAGGATGCGTTGTTCATGTTGCAGCCCAATTACTTTGCTGCTGGTGGGGTGATTCCGAGCATTTATCCCGGCGCGTTGCATTCTTCCATTCCCTACATTGACGGCCAATTGTATCGTGAGGTGTACATTGTGCGGGCCAGTGAGGCCAACGCCATGCACGGCACGCGAGTGGGTTACTATGCGGGCGGCAATGTCTACCAACTGGGTAATCCGCTAATGGTACGCCAGGAACGCAGCGCGGGACTCGATGCCAGCAACCCGCCGCCCGCCAACCTCAGCTATCCAGCAGTTGGGGTATGGGAAGGCTCGGTCTACGCCGCCCAGAGCGGCAGCTACACGCTGAAGATTGAAGGTGGCACCGGGTTGCTGGTGTTCGACCAGCATACCGTGCTGCGGGTGAAGGCTGGGCAGGACAGCGGCGCAGCGCAGGCGCTGCTTAGTCGGGGCTGGCATAGCTTCAGTATGCGCGTGGCCTTGCTCTCCGCCAGCCAGCAGGTACACCTCGGCATGGTTGCAGCGAAGACGACCGAGCAACCCATCCCCTTCGAGCATCTCTTCCCCGTCTCGCTCAACAACATTAACGCAGGCACAAGCGGGCCGCCTGCGAGTAACAATCCGCTGCCCGCGCCGCCTGTAAACGCTACTCGCGTGCAGCCGGTGCAGATTATCAACACGGGGCTAGATAATAGCGCCACGAACGCGGTAGCGGTTGACGACAACGGCAACATCTTCGTCGGCACCGATGGGCCACCCCACGTCTACAAGTACGACAAGAGCGGCGGGCTGGTGAAGGATTGGGCGGTACTACCCAATCAACCGGGCCAGGATAAGTCCAAGCTTACAGACATTACCGTTGACCATAAGGGTCAAGTATATGTTCTCGACCCAGTTACCAAGAACCTTGAAGTCTACGATAATAATGGCAAGCTGATCGGCCATCGTAACGCTGCCAACAAGTTCGGAGCATATGGGCCGCAAGGTCTGGCAACCGACAAGCAGGGCAACCTCTACATCGCTGACACCGGCGGCTCACGCATCCTGGCGAGAGACAGTCAGGATAACCTGGTACGCGAGATTGGCGGGGGCAATCGCTATCCCGTCCAGGGCAACCCACCAAAGCCCGATCCCCGCCGCACCTACCAGCCAATTGATGTCACCGTCACCGATGATGGGTCAATCTATACGGTAGACTTGAATCAGCGCATCATCAAGTATGGGCCAGATGGCAAGTATGTCAGCGAGTGGCAAATACCAAGCCTGGGCGGTGGCACGGCCAGTATGCACCTGGCTAGCTACAAGAACCTGGTCTACCTCAGCAACACCAACACGCAAAGCGTCTTCCTTTTGAACACTCAGGGCGACGGTAGCGTGGTTTCATTCGGCGGTGGTGGCACCGACCCCGGCTCCTTCGACAACCCGGCAGGGCTGGCAACCGATGCGGCGGGCCACCTCTACGTTGCCGACCGCAACAACCACCGCGTGCAGGTGTTCGATCTTGGTGGGAAGTAAGTTGATGGGGAGATATATCGCCTTTTCAACTCCCTACCTGCAGTACCGCCGCCCCCTCGATACTCCCAGCCTTCAGTTGCTGCAGCGCCTTGTTTGCGTTGGTGAGGGCGAAGGTTTGCTGCTCGGTGCGGATGGGGATTTTGACGGCCAGGGCGAGCAGTTCCTCGGCATCGCCGCGGGTGGCGTTGGCGACGCTACGCACGGTGCGTTCGCCGTAGATGAGCGCGTAATCGAGTTGCGGGATGGGGGGCATATAGATACCGGCCAGCGCCAGCGTGCCACCGCGATCGAGCGCAGTCAACGCCTGTGGCACAAGGTTGCCAGCGGGCGCAAAGATGATCGCCGCATCGAGCGGGGCGGGGTGTTCGCTAGCATCGCCCGCCCAGGCCGCGCCATGCTGCAATGCCAATCGCCGATGCGCCTCACCGCGAGTGAAGACGTATACATCGCAGCCCATATGCCGCGCCACCTGGATAGTGATATGCGCTGACGCGCCAAAGCCGTACAGCCCCAGTTTGCCACCAGGTTTGATCTCACTGAGTCGCAGGGCGCGATAGCCGATCACTCCGGCGCAAAGCAAAGGTGCAGCCTGTACATCGTCAAAGCCATCGGGCAGATGGTATGCAAAGTCGGCAGGGGCGACCATATACTCGGCATAGCCACCGTCAACATCAAGTCCAGTAAAGCGGGCATTGACGCAAAGGTTCTCCCGTCCACTGGCACAGTAGCGGCAGGCGCTATCAGTATGATAAAGCCAGGGAACGCCGACCCGCTCACCGAGCGCGAAGCGGTTAACCCCAGCGCCCAGCTTGTCAACCACCCCCCCGATCTGATGGCCTGGCACCAGTGGCAGGCGGGGCAGGTCAATCTCCCCTCGACCGTGTGCAGATCGGTGTGACAGATGCCGCAGGCGTGAACCTTGATACGGATCTGCCCCACGCCCGGCTGCGGCACTGGCAGCTCAACCGCCGCCAGGGGGTCAACCTCGATCGACTTCGGCACAGCCAACTGCATCGCTTGCATCATAACTTTGCACCCTCCAAACCGTTTGATACGTACAATATAAGGTGATTTCGCGCCTGCTATCAAGGTGTTTTCATTTGACATGAAGGCAGGCGTAGCCTATACTTACATTAACGGGGATTCCCAGGCAGCATCCGTGTGTATCCCCATGCTGGCAGAGATCGTGCTAAATAATCCTGCAGCAGCCCAAAATTGGAGGCTTTATCAATGGACAACAACGAAGCGGGGCCGGTTAATCAGAATGGCAGCAATGCCGAGCAAAACCAACCCGCCGTCGGCTGGCACGCCTCAGAGAGTCAGCCAGCCAGTAGCAATGGCAATGAGGATGGCCCGCTACCCAATAGCTATCGGCGGGTGAGTCGTACCCATCGCAGCATCGGTACAAAGAGTATAACCCCGCCGATCACGGGTGAAGGTAACGGGTCAACCGTAACTCTAAGCGATCATGAGTTGGAGTGGACTGAGGTCGAGGAAACAAAAGGCGGCCACCCTGGCGATCGCTATATCAAATACCTGCGCCCACGAATGCAGGCGCTAACCCGCAACGCACCCGGCGAGGTGCTGCAAGTTGACCCCTCGGCCAGCGCACCACATAGCTTCTTTGGCCGTACCAAACGCTTCCTAATCGGCAACCCCATCGCCAGCAACATGGCGATGCACGAGACGCTGACCAAGGTCAAGGCGCTGGCGGTGCTGTCCTCCGACGCGCTCTCATCAGTTGCCTATGCCACCGAGCAAATCATCCTGCAACTGGCTGTGGCGGGCATAGCTATCACCCTCACATATGGCATCTACATTTCGGTAGCAATTACCCTGCTGCTGTTCATCGTGGCGATCTCTTATCGGCAGACGATTGCTGCCTACCCCAAAGGTGGCGGCAGCTACATCGTGAGCAAAGCCAACCTCGGCACCAACTATGGCCTGACTGCCGCCGCCGCACTGATGATTGACTATACCCTGACTGTGGCGGTGAGCATCTCGTCAGGCGTGCAGCAGGTGGTTTCTGCTATACCTCAGACGGTAGGGTTCAAGGTGTGGATGGCGCTATTTTTTCTCGGTATCATCGTACTGGGCAACCTGCGCGGTATCCGTGAGGCGGGCGCAATCTTCGCCGCACCTACTTACCTGTTCATCGTCAGCATCATTGCCATCATTGCCATTGGCCTGTTCCAGTTTGCGACTGGTACGATCACGGTAGAGGCGGCTAGTAACTACGCCATCCACCAGACCGAGAACCTCAGCATCTTCCTCATCCTGCAAGCATTTGCCGCAGGCTGCTCGGCAATGACAGGGGTGGAGGCAATCTCCGACGGCGTACCTGCATTCCAGAAGCCGGAAGCCTCCAATGCGCGTATGACCCTGGCCTGGATGGCGGGTATCCTTGCCTTTATGTTCCTGGGCATCACCTTCCTGGCGCAGCAGTACAAAATCCTCGGCCTCAAGGGTCAGGAGTCGGTCATCTCCCAGATCGCCCGGCACACCCTGGGCAGCGGCACTATCTTCTACAGTATCTACGCGGTGGGAATCGTTGCTATCCTGGTGCTGGCCGCCAACACCGCCTTCAGTGACTTCCCCCGCCTCGCCTCGTTCCTTGCCCGCGACAAGTTCCTGCCCGGCCAGTTTCTCTTCCGTGGCGACCGTCTCGCCTTCAACACTGGCATCATCACCCTGGCGCTACTGGCTGGGATACTTATAGTTATCTTCGATGCCAGCACCGACGAACTAATCCCCCTCTACGCCATTGGCGTGTTCCTGAGCTTCACCCTTTCGCAAGCGGGAATGGTAAGCAAGTGGATTAAGGAGAAGCAATCAGGCTGGCAGCGCGGCGCAGCAGTCAACGCGCTGGGCGCGATCGTGACGGCGCTGGTGTTCCTGGTCATTGCTTACACCAAGTTTAATGGTGGTACCGAGGGCAAACCGATGTTCGAGATCAGCGGCTTTCAGGTGAAGGAGGGTGCGTGGATAGTGATGATCATCATCCCGCTGATGGTGATGATGTTCCGCTCAATCAACCGCCACTATCAGCGCGTCGCCAACGAACTCAGCGCCACCAAGATCACGGCTACCGATGTGCTTGAGGAGGCTGAACGCATCCATCACCTGGCAGTGGTGCCAATTGCCGTGCTGAATCAGGCCACGCTGCATACCTTGCTCTATGCCCGCAGCGTGTTCAACAAGGTAATCGCGGTAAATGTTACTGATAGCATGGAGGAGGCAGAGGAAATCCAAAAGGAATGGCGCGAACTGATGACCGATAGCGATATTCGACTGGTGGTGCTGGAGTCGCCGTTCCGCGCCCTGGTGCGCCCGCTGGTAACTTACGTTGACGACGTGCAGCGCAAGTATCCCGACCGCCAGATAACCGTGGTGCTGCCCGAGTTCGTCGCTCAACGCTGGTGGGAACACATCCTGCACAACCAGACTGCACTAAGGCTGAAGGGCGCTTTGCTCTTCCACCCCGGCATCGTTGTTACCAGCGTACCATACCATATCGGCAGAATGGATAAGCGCAGCGACGATGAGAAACACCCACCGAGCGGTGTGGCTTCGGCGTAAAGACAGTTGTATTACCAATCGTCAAGCAGATAGTGGGTTATTCGTAGGGGCGGGCAGCAGCCCGCCCTTATGCAATTTACACCGTCTGCTCGACTAAGGTGATTGGTTGAAATGGGGCAGGGCGAACAACGGTTCGCCCCTACAGATCAACCTCAATTATATGCCAACCGTGTAACTCCTGTTTCAACTGAATATGCAGCGTATCAAGCTGCCCGGCATCAACCGTGTTCGGAGCGGCCATCATCAGGTCGCGAGCGCGGACCGTCTTGGGGAAGGCGATTACGTCGCGGATGTCATCGGTGCCGCCCAGCATCATCACCAGCCGCTCAATGCCGGGAGCGAAACCGGCGTGCGGCGGAGCGCCGTATTCGAACGCTTCCAGGATAGTGCTAAACTTGGCGTAAGCCTGCTCCAGATTGTAGCCTAGCATAGCGAAGATGCGCTCCTGGATAGCGCGTTCGTGGATACGCACACTACCGCTGGCGAGTTCGTAGCCGTTGCAGACCACATCGTAGGCGGCGGCCCGCACCCGGCCAGGGTCGGACTCCAGATATTGCACATCATCGGCGTTGGGCATACAGAAGGGGTGGTGCTGGGCATCCCAGCGGCCATCCTGCTCGCTCCACTCGAACATGGGAAAGTCTACCACCCAGGCGAAGGCCAGCACACTGGCATCCTTGAGGTTGAGGCGGCTGCCTAGTTCGCTCCGCAGGCGGCCTAGCGCGTTGGCCGTCACCTTCTGTGGAGCGGCAACGAATAGCAGTAGATCGCCTAGCTCACCGCCCATGCGTTCGACGATGGCATCAAGCTCTGGCTGGGGGATGGCCTTCGCCGAGGTGCGTACCTGCCAGTGAATATTGCCCTCGCTGTCCACCTCTTTGTTGGGCAAGGCGATCCAGACCAACCCCCCCGCGCCGAACTTCTTGACCAACTCCGTCAATTCGTCTAGCTGCTTGCGCGAGTAATCGGCGCTGGCCGGGGCGCGTAGGCCACGCACAACCCCGCCGTTGGCAATCGCCGCAGAGAATACGCTGAAGGGGCTGTCCTTCACAATGTCGCTGATGTCCTCAATCTCCATGCCGAAGCGCAGGTCAGGCTTGTCGCTGCCGTACTTCGCTATCGCCTCGGCGTAGGTGATGCGCCGCCAGGGCGTATTCATCACCCGCAGGCTGGAGCAGGCTTCGGCCAGGCCAGTCAGCAACGCCTCGCCCAGTTGCAGCACGTCTTCCTGCCCCACAAAGCTCATCTCTAGATCTAGCTGGGTGAACTCGGTCTGGCGGTCGGCGCGTTGATCCTCGTCACGGAAGCAGCGGGCAATCTGGAAGTAACGCTCGAAGCCCGCCACCATCAGGATCTGCTTCAATTGCTGTGGCGATTGCGGCAGGGCGTAGAACTCGCCAGGGTAGATGCGGCTGGGGACGAGGTAATCACGCGCCCCCTCCGGCGTACTGCGGGTGAGGATGGGGGTTTCGATTTCGTAGAAGCCTTGCGCGTCGAGGAAGTCGCGGATGTACTTGACCGCCCGATGGCGCAGCGCGATCATGTTGTGCATCGCAGGGCGGCGCAGGTCGAGGTAGCGATACTTCAGCCTTACTTCGTCGGAGACGCGCTCGGCATCGGCTAGCTCGAAGGGCAACGGTTTGGCGGGATTGAGGACGTGCAGTTGGCTGGCAATCACCTCAAAACCGCCAGTGGGCAGGTTGGGATTCGCCATGCCGGGCTTGCGTTGCTGCACCGTGCCATGCACCGCAAGCACAAACTCGTTGTGCAGGCTCTCGGCTACGGCGGCCAGATGCGGGTCGCGGCTCTGGTCTACTACCACCTGGATGATGCCAGTGCGGTCACGTAGGTCAATAAAGATCAGCCCGCCCATATCGCGCTTGCGGTTGACCCAGCCCTCGACCAGCACCTCGCTGCCCGCCTCGCTCTCGCGTAGTTCGCCACACCAGCTACGTTGCTCTGCCACAGTCTAACTCCTTGAAGTTGAAAGTTGAAAGTTGAAAGTTGAAAGTTGTTAAATCCCCTCCCTCAGCAGGGATGGTATGGAGAGGATAGGCCTCGCCTCAACGATTGTGGGGTATTTTACTGGATAGGGTGGGGGTTTGTCTAGCTAGTTCGTACATCTGGGTGCGCGTTACGTTCCTGCATACCAAAATAAGGCGAACAAACCTGACGCACAATCTTCCACAGACATAGTTGAGTGGCAAGCCCCAGCGTATAATGCACGGCAGGGCTTGCCACTTAGCTATCATCTTTGCGTACCCGACTACGGTGTAATCACCGCTTTGTATACGATCTGGGCCATTTTGTCGCAGCGGATGTTTGTTGCGTTTCCTGCGATTCCAGCCAATTCAATCTAAGCTGCGGGGCGGAGCGCCTTGAGGCAGGCGGCCATTGCAGTGAGGACGTAGCGGATGTCCTCGTCGCGCACGTAGCCCATGTGGCCGATGCGGAAGATGCTCTCTTTAAGCTGGCCCTGGCCGCCCGCGATAATGAGCTTATAATTCTGCTTCAACCATTTGGCGATCTGGCTACTGGTCAGCCCGGCGGGGCAGTCGAAGCTGGACACCGTGCTGCTGTAGCGGGCGGCATCCTTGCAGAAGGCGGCCACGCCCAGGGCGGTGACACCCTCGCGGCACATAGTTGCCAGGCGGGTGTGGCGGGCGAACACGTTGGCAACCCCCTCAGCCATCATCATATTCAAGGCCGCTTGCAGCCCGTACAGCACGCTAATTGGCGGGGTGCTAGGGGTTTCCCACTTCTCCATAAAGTTCTTCGCCTTGGTCCAATCCCAGTAGTAACGCGGCAGCTTGGCCTCAGCGTGCAGCTTCCAGGCATCGGGGCTGACCGACATCATCATCAGGCCAGGGGGAGTCATCCACGTCTTCTGCGTGGTGGTGAGGATTACATCCACGTCCCAGTTGTCAGTCTCCATGTTGATGCCGCCCATGCCGCTGACCCCATCCACCACCAACACCTTACCCATGCTTTTGACTACGCGGGCAATCGCCTGAATGTCGTTGGTCACGCCGGTGGAGGTTTCGTTCTGCACGATGGTCACGCCCTTGATATCGCGCATTTCGGGACGGCGCAGGAACTCCTCGATTGCGGCCGGGTCGGCGGGGGTGCCTTCAGTGAACTTCAATTCCTCCAGGCGCAAGCCAAAGGCGCGGCCAACATCGCCGAAGCGTTCGCCGAAATCGCCAGTAGCTACGTTCAGAACGTGATCGTCCGCCGAGAAAAGGTTGACAATGGCCGTCTCCCAGCCACCACTGCCGCTGGAGGGGTAGATGAACAGGTCATTCTTGGTCTGGAACACCGCCTTGAGGTTGGTAACAACATCCTGCACCAGGTCGCGGCACTCCGGGGTACGGTGATAAATCATCGGGCGGGTCATGCCCTGCACTACCTGGGGGGGCAAGGGGGTCGGGCCAGGGGCGCGTAGGTTCTGGTCCTGGGTGTAAGTTACCTGGTACTGCTGGTATACGACATCGTTGCCGTCACCGAAATCGGCCATCTGGGCGTTGCTCTGCGTCTGCATTGACGCAACAAGTGTCTCAGCCATGATGCTCCTTTGTGCTATGCTGGTTGTTTGTTCTAATAATCCCTTGCTTGAATTATACCCACTGGGCAAGAGCAGTGTCAACTTCGACAGGAAAACAGAGGGCGTAGCGAAGCCTGGCTACGCGCAATCTACTTAGCTCGATAATGCGCCTGCTAGCACTAAAGCAAGCAGGCGCATATGAAAGGGTGCAACTTTATATAAATGACCAGCATAATCGCACTACAGCCAATGGTCGATTCAGCCACAAGACCCAACCAATACCCTACCGTTAGAGCCGCCGCAGGGTAGTAATCGTGGGGCTGCGGTGGAACATCCAGATGCCTAGTGGCAGGCCCAGGATAGTGAGGCAGAGAGTGGCCGCCACCATCATCCAGGCTAGAGAAGCCCACCAGCCTATCAGCACGAAGTAGATAGCGCGGGGCAGCAATGCCAACTGGGGTATATCCACGGCACGGGCGATCAAACGCCCGCTGGCGGTGTACTCGGCGATATAGTTGCGGCGTACCGGCTCCAGGGTCAGCACCTGGGGAACGAGGTTGATCATAGTCAGGCCGATGGGCAGACCGATGATGGTTAGGTTGAGCATCCAGGCGAAGATTACCCACAGGTAGGTTAGCCACCAGCCGATGAACACGAAGTATATAGCCCGCACAATAAATGGCGGACCGGCGGGGACTAGTAGCAGCGATGGAGGTGGAGCGGCGTAGTAATTGTTGTTGACGTAAACTGCTGTGCCTGCGGGCGCAGTTGGCATTGGGTATGGGTTCGATGGTAGTGGGGTATAGCCAGGCACATTTACACTGCTGCTAGCAGCAGAGGCGGGTTGAGGGTAAACAGCAGACAAGGGCGCAGCATTGACCGCTAGCATCGGCGCGGTGAGCGGAAGGTAATTATGTACCGCTGCCGGCACGGTGGGCGATGATGTAGCGTTGGTGGGCATAGTCGTGGTAGCCGTGTCGAAAGATGAGGGCGGGGCAGTCAAGGCCGGGGGGTGAATAGCGGGACGTTCGCCAGTTGGCGCTTTGAAACGCTCCCCCTCTTCTGCAGACAGCTTGCCGCGCACTGAGGCGAGATGGGCGGCTGTTTCGAGATTGGCGGGGTTGATCGCCAGCGCGTTCTGCAAGGCATTTTCGGTTTCGCCCAGGTCGCGGACAACAGCGGCTAGCCAAAGCCAGCCTTGCTCGGCGCTGGGGTCAAGCGAAACCGCCTGGCGGATTAGCGCCTCGGCGCGGTCGCGCTGCCCGGCATTGTAGTCATCTATGCCCTGGCGAAGCAGGGCGGTGGCGTTGGGGTTGTAGCTCATGTTGGTTTCCTCGCTAATCTGGTGTGGTTGCTTCTGTCTGGTTAGACCAGACGCGAGGGGTTAAGGTTTCAGCAGGGGTGTTCGTGAAGCTATTGTATAACCGATTAGAGCGGACAACGTTTTGCCCCAACATAAGCCAGGGCGAACAACGGTTCGCCCCTACAGAATCACTTTATATGTTATTACTTGCTCTTGACCAATGGCAATGCCCCCTCCAGAGCCTGCTTCGCCATGGCGCGGTTCTGCACGTTGATATGTTCACGATCGAGAGCGGGCAATTCGTCTATCAGTTCGGGGTCTTGAAGGTAGAGCGGCAGCTTGGCGTTACCCTTCACCATGTCGGTGACAAGTTCAATCCACGATAGGGGTGTACGCACCGGCAGCGCGTCTAGCTGATTGGTAATTGTGGCCCACATCAGTGTCCAGATACGCGGCACCGCGTTGTAAATATCGTAACCACCGCCCGCTAGCGCCACCAGCTTGCCAGCGCATAGTTCATCGGCCAGCGATTTGACCTGTCGGGATATGTGTAGATAACTATCCGTGCCAATCACCACGTGGGCCAGCGGGTCGCGGTAGTGGCCGTCGGCCCCGTTCTGGCTGACGATAATATCGGGCTGGAAGGCGCGGGCAATGGCGGGGACAACCAGATCGAAGCACTCGATATACGAAGCATCGTTGGAATATGGTGCAAGCGGCAGGTTGACGGCATAGCCATAGCCACGCCCCTGCCCGCGCTCATCCACAAAGCCACTGCCAGGGAATAGATAGCGGCCCGACTCGTGGACTGAGAGGGTCAGCACACGGTTATCGTCATAGAATATCTCCTGCACGCCATCGCCATGATGCACATCGGTGTCAATGTACATCACCCGCATCCCCTGGTCGCGCAGGTAGGCAATCGCTACCGCCGGGTCGTTGTAGACGCAGAAGCCGGAGGCGGCATCGGGGTGGGCATGATGCAGCCCGCCGCCGACATTGAAGGCTGATTTTACCTTGCCGCTGAGAACCAGTTGCGCTGCTAGCAGCGACCCACCCACGATCAGAGAAGTGGCCGCGTGCATCGCCGGGAAAGCGGGCGTGTCTCCGGGGCCGAGGCCGTGCGTTGCCGCAGCCGCCTCCCAGCCGGGTGGCGGGTTGGCGGCCGCTTCGACCAGATGCACATAGTCGGGGCGATGCACGGTCAGCAGGGTGGCCTCGCTGGCAGGTGGAGGAGCGGCGATATAGCGCGACTCGTCGAGCAGGCCACACGCCTCAATTAGGGCGACGGCAAGCTGCATCCGCACGGGATTGAGCGGGTGCTGTGGGCCGAAGTTATAGTCCAGATAACCTGG
>JBBRMT010000049.1:0-22016 GCA_038230695.1 Chloroflexia bacterium | reverse complement strand
GCAGCGGCATGGGCCGCGCCTCGAACGTAGGGCCGTAGCGGAGTTCGCCCTGGTCCGCGCCATCCTGCTCGGTCTCGCGTTTGGTCGGATTCATGTTCGGCACGGCGGTGTAAGCGGCCAACGCCTCACGCACCGCCCGCTGTACCGCGATGAACGCGCCGCGCTCATCGGCGAACTTCACCTCCACCTTCTGGGGATGCACATTGGCATCTACGTTGGCGGGGTCGAGTTCGATGTTCAGCACCGCGACGGGATGTCGCCCACTCATCAGCAGCGTATGATACGCCTCCTCCACTGCGTAGCCGAGGGTGCGGCTCTGTACGGTGCGGTGGTTGACGAAGAAGTTGATGTACTGGCGATTGGCACGGGTCATGGTGGGTTGGCTGACATAGCCCCACACTCTGGGCAGCGGGATGGTCTTCTTCTCCACACTGTAGCGGGCGCGGCGCTCGGCCACACCGTTCTCGCCGATTTGCCACAGGTCATCCTCGCTGATTGGCATCTCGCCGGTCTCGGCATCGGCATCGTTGGCTGGTTGCTCATTGTCGTCGCTCTGCGTCGCACGTAGCTTGCCTACCGGCAGCATCGCTTTACTAATATCCGCGCCGTATACCTGGGTGATGGCATCGAGCAAATCGCCGCTTCCAGTGGACTGAAATGCGGTGCGCCCGTCGAGGGTGAGACTGAAGCGAATGGTGGGGTAGGCCAGGGCGTACTGACTGACGATGCTGCTGATCTGCCCGCTCTCCGCCGCCACCGACTTGAGAAACTTCTGTCGCGCTGGCACATTGTAGAACAGGTCGCTGACCGTGACGATGGTGCCGCGCGGTGCGCCCCGCGGTTCGCGCTTACGCAGCACGCCGCCCTCGAACGTGACCTCGGTGCCATTCGTATCAGCATCGGTGCGGCTCACCATGCTGGTCTTGCTCACACTGGCAATGCTGGGCAGCGCCTCGCCGCGAAAGCCAAGCGTGTTAATCTTGAACAGGTCGGCCAGTTCGCCAATTTTGGAGGTGGCGTGGCGCTGGAAGGCGGTCTCCATCTCATCGGCGGGGATGCCGCTGCCATCGTCCATCACCCTGATCTGCTGCTGCCCACCGCCGCGCACCTCCACGCGAATGTTGTGAGCGCCCGCATCAACCGCGTTGTCGAGCAACTCCTTGACCACCGCTGATGGCCGCTCCACCACCTCGCCAGCGGCAATCTTGATCGCAATATCGGAAGGCAATATCTTAATCGGCACTCTTTTCACTCTCTTTTCTGGTCTGTACGCAGGTTCACTCAGCTTCTGGTTAGCACAAATGTACCACTTTCAGGCACATTTGTCAAGCCAGCCAAGCAAGATCGGTTAGACGAAACAGGAACTTTGCCACATTTGCCAACGAGTCACCCATCTCATTTGTAATATACAGGGCAAAGTTCTGCTGCTTCAGCGGGATATAGCGAAAATCCAGTGGCCTACCTATTGCATAATTCAGCGGCATAGAGTATAATCGTAGTGAGATGAACAGGACATGGGTAACATGAACGGAAACTGAGTCTGGCTGCGGGCAAGACTGAACGAAGCCATTAGCGAAGGAGAGCTAAAATGAGACTCTTGAAACTGACCCCGGTTATGGTCGTGATCTTTAGCGCAACTTTGCTCGGGGTCGCCATAGCCAGCAACCAAGGGCTCCAGACTGGAGCATAGCTCCAGTCTGGAGCCAAGGTAGAGGCTCCAGCAGCGGCTACCATATGCAGCACGACACCCGCTTCACATTGGTGTACTAGCTCAACCCTTCAACATTCAGGTGACAATCAGCTACAAGGTATTACTGTTGTAAACACCAATGATGTTTGGGTGGTTGGTGAGCATGACAACACTGATCAAGGCGGCAACCCAAACATAGATCACTGGAATGGCACAACCTGGCAAACATATCCCATAGCGAACCCGGGTAGCTATGCAGGCCTGGCTGCAGTAGTGGCTGCTTCCTCAAGTAGGGTATGGGCAGTGGGCGCTTATTATGTATCAGCCACTCCCACCCCTGTAGGTACTCCTACCCCTTCCTGCACCCAATGCACATTCCTTGAATATTACAACGGCACCAGTTGGACAGAGTTTGCTGGCGCTAATCACCCTCTAAGCGTTGGTAATGTTTTGAACGGCGTTGCGCACCTACCTGGCGGCGCAAACGTAGTCGCAGTAGGAGCATATAACCCTGGTCCACCCACCGACTATCAGGACAAGGTGCTTGCCGAACAATGCGGGACATCCAGTTGCACCGAGATGAATACCTCTCTTCTCAACGGCTCAAGCATATTTAGCGCTCTAGCCAGCGTTGCGGTCGTCAACAGCAACAACATCTGGGCAGTGGGTTTCAGCGCATCCAACAGCCCGCCGACCGATCGCCGCCCGCTCGTTGCCAACTACACTGGCGGGAGTAGCTGGGGAACGCCGGTGCCGGTCCCTACCTTCACCTCGGATTCTTACCTGAATGGCGTGGATGTTTACAGCCAAGACGACATTTGGGCAGTTGGCGCACAGAAGATTGGCACTTTGTACAAGCCATTGATTATGCACTACGATGGGCATGGTTGGTCGGTAGCCGACGTAAGCCAGCTTCCTGCTCCCCCTCTACCCAACGTCGAACTGAAGAGCGTGTTTGTTACACGAGAGCGGGATGTGTGGGCGGTCGGCGTGCAGTATGCCTCGGTTTGTAGCCCCTCCGGTGCTAAGAGCAGTCCTCAATGTAGTACCCCTACCCCGCGAGTATCACCCTCTGCCATATGGGGAGTGTGGGGCGCGGATGATACAGTAACGTCGACGTTTGGCTCTGGTATCGGTCTTGGTCATCCTACGGATCTACTTGCGGCCTCTCAGCCAATCATCATGCACTGGCACGGCAGCACCTTCAACGACATCAGCAAGTGGGACATCAACGACAGCCCCAGCCCTGGCACGTTTGGCAACCAGCTACTCAGCGTGGCGGCCCAAGCTCAATCCTTTAACTCCCAGATCCCCATCACGAGCATATGGTCAGCGGGCAACTACAGAAATGCTGGCACACCTACGCCAGCGGCGCAATCGTTGGTAGAGGATATTACTGCGCCCACCGCTCCGCTTACCACCACCAGCATCTACGAAAACTCTCTTGATTACCATATGCACAAGCAGCAAGGATGCAATGCGGCCCAGGATCTAACCACTCATGGTGAGGTGGGTCTGCTCATCCTTGACTACGGCAAACCCAAAAACTGGGGTGATCCTGTATCCCCGTATGGTACACTGCTGATTGGCTCACTCCAACAGGCATACATTCATCACCCCTATGGCGGCAGTGACATCTTTGGCGCGGTAGAGAGCTTCGCTTATGGGTACATTGTCTGCCGAAATGGCGCACCCGGACCGCCGCTGATTATTGCCCCAGGGATAAATAATGATAGCCAGTATTCGCCTGCCGAGTTGACCACTGCCCACGCTCAGGCATGGGCGGCAATGATAAAGCAGATTCAGTTCGACTTCCGCGCCAACCCTGAGGTTTCCTTCGCCGCCGCGATTGATGCAGAACCTGACTATGCGATACCCGCGCAGCCAGAAGGCACTCTTACACCCACCCCGACAATGCCCCCTGATGCTGGGTTCCCACCTGTAGCGACCTGGGCAACAGGGTACAGCAACCAAGGTGTATCTGATTACTACGACTTTGGCAGTCTTGATGCCTATCCTTGCCCTCCATACCCTACCCCAACCCCACTACCCTCAAGCCTGCCATGCTCGGTTTGGTCTGTAGATAAAGATTACACAATAGCTACGGGTATATATCGAGCAAGGGCGCTGCCCGAGCTTTACCTGAACCTATACGCTAGAGAGTGGTATCTGGTGAAACGCTGGGGCTATGAGCAGTATGGCCCACAGAAGGATTTTGCCGGGGAGACTACCGAATGTCAATCTGGGTCTTGCCTACCCACCCCTACGGGTGAGTTCAACCCACAGCAGGCATGGCAGGTACTCTGGTTGGAACTCGACTCTGATGCTGCAACCAATCAGAGCGACCCCCAATACTCGACGGACTTCACCTGTAGTATCGGTAATTATCCAGGCTGTGTAACACCCACTCCATGAGCATTGAGTGTGCAAGCTTGTGTTTCAGCCTAACGGCTAAGGAGGCTACTTATGAACGAACTCAGGCTATGGCAAAGACTACCCCAGCATTTGCCTGAGCTTATAGCAGCATTGCTGATTTCCGTTGTCCTACTTGCCTGTGATGCGCCCGGACAGACAACCAGCAATGCCGTCTCAAGCTCTCATATGGTCATAACACCACCATCCAGTTTCCCTTTCGTTACAGCCATTGCTAGTGCACCGCCTCTACTCACTAGCACTCCGCCTCCTATCTCCACTGCTGCCGTCGCAGCTACCGCTACTACACTTGCGTTTAGGGCTAGAGCGATGGGAACATCGCCTCAAATCGTTGCCGATGATGATGCCCTTCCTACACAAGCTGCATCCGATGATATAGTCGTGAGGAATTATTCCGATATGCTAACCCAATCAGCACTGACCCCTCCACCAACCTTTCCCGCTGACTATCCGACCGACACGCCAGCACCGATCCCCACACTTGGGCCAGGTCTATACCAGTGTCCCTCGCTCCCTAATATGCAGCACAATGTCCCTATCTCCTGTGGTTACTGGCTGGTAAATGACAATCTGGTTGGAGCCAAAGCCGGCAGGCGTGGGCGTAGCGCCGATGTGCGACAGGGATACATCGAGGTGGCGTGCATTGGACGTAATACTGCTTCTTATGACACACCAGCGATGGTCGGGGCAGTAAGGGTCAACGAAGTACAAGGCACGCGCTTCATCCTCGGCGCTGCTGATGGCAACGCCAAGCCCAACACCTTCGTTTTCGACATCGCCACCTGCCAATGGGTTTCGCCGTAACGCAGTATAGAAGGATGGAACGCCGCCACGCCCTGCACGGTTGTGCTGCAGGGCGTATTCTTTTTCCCAGCACTCCGGGTGCGCCAACTCACCAACCGATGTGGCTGCTCATCCATGCCGTTTGACGCAACCCCACCCAGCGGTTATAATGTGGCTGCGAAGGATAGAGACAATCACCCAGAGAGTATTGCTAAGGAGGGTAATCGCCCATGACCTGCCCAACCTGCGGTAGCCAGCAACCGGCTGGCGCTCGCTTTTGCGACCAGTGCGGCACGCCGCTCGGCCAATCGCAACCCGCTGTTGCTAATGATGCTGCTGCCCCGGCGGTTGCCGCCCCTGCGCCCGCCGCTGCGCCGATGGCGCAATCCGGCCCCGGCGGTGGTCTGATCTGCCCGGTCTGCGGCGCGGCCAACATCCCCGGCGAAGTGTTCTGCGAGAACTGCGGCGCATCGCTGGTTGGCACTGCGCCCACGCCGGTGAGCGCCGGAGTTGCCACCCCCCTGCCGGTTGCCAGCGCCGCGCCCGCTCCCATAATGCAGGCTGCGCCGCCACCAGTGGTCGTCACTCCCGCGCCGGTATCCACCCCCCAGCCGGTGCCAATGACGATGCCACCCCACGCACGGCTGATTGTGGTCGAGGGTGGCGCGGAGATCCCCCTGCCGCCCCGCGATGTAATCTACATCGGGCGCGAGGATGCGGTCAGTAACTCGTTCCCCGATATTGATACCACCCCCTTTGGCGGCATGGATAAGGGCGTATCGCGCCGCCACGCTGCCATCCACCATGAGGCCAACGGCGGGTACATCCTCGAAGACCTCGGCTCGGTTAACGGCAGCTACATCAACCGCGACCGACTCAACGCCAACGAGAAGCGCAACCTGCTCCCTGGCGACACCGTCAATCTTGGGCGGTTGGGCTTGAGGTTTGAGGTTTGAGCGAGGCATGAGGCATGAGGCATGAGTACCTAAGCTGTTATCCCTCCTAGCGGGTTTATCCTTACCCACAAACGGTGAAGGGCATTAGGGGTGGGGGACGAGCCGCCGTTCGCCGAGTTACCGAGGGTTGGGAGCGAAGCTCCGAGCGGTCAAGCGCATCAATGCTTATCAGAATAGTAAATGTGCCAATACCGCTGGCAGCTGCACGGCTGAAGGCAGGGTGGGGTGAAAACCGTGCAACCAATCCGTCTATCAGACCAACTCACGCTATAAACTCAGCAGTAGGTGAGCAGACGATAGGCATTGTAGCATGGCAAGCAAGGGCTGCGCCCCCAACCCCCGGTAACACTGCCCGCCGCGTGCTATCTCACATCACCGCACTACGTAACGTTTTTATTTGTTGGTAAGTTTTAGCCAGTGGGAGGGGAGTCAAGGCTCGACCTTTGTCCTACTAGCAAGGCAAACCCATTTGAAGCATAAGCTACTCTCCATCCTGACCTTGTTCGCCTTCGCCGCGCTGCTATGGCTTCCCCAATCGCGGGCGACGGCACAGGCCGCGTCGCCAGTGGTGGCGATTGATGGGGGACACGGTGGCAGCGAGACCGGCGGGGCGCACTATGACAATATGGGCAACGTTGACCTCTACGAGAAGACCGCCAACCTGAATGTCGCCCTGCTGCTGGCTGCCAAGCTAAGGGCGGCTGGCATTGTGGTCGTCCTCACTCGCGCTAGCGATAGCAGGGTGAATGTACCGGCTACTGACCGCAACGGCAATGGGGTGATTGACACCGACGACGACTTGCAAGCGCGGGTGGACATCGCCAACGCCGCCCACGCCGATATTCTGGTTAGCCTGCACCACGACTCGCGTACATATGATACGGCATATAACGATGCCACCATCTATTACTGCGCGGAGTGCGGCCACGCTGCCGCCTCGATGCGGCTGGGCCAGAGCATCAGCGATGCGCTGCACGACACCTATGTGCTATACGGCTGGCAGATACCCTCGCGTGGCATTGTTCCCGACAACACTTTGGGCAAGCCTAGCGGCCACCTTTACCTGCTCGGCCCGCAAAATTGGCGCATCACCCGCCCCAGCCAGATGCCCGGCGTGCTGGTCGAACCACTGTTCCTCACCAACGACTACGCCTACAAGCTGGAGACGGCCCCTGGCGGCTACGATGTGCTGGCCGATGCCTACTATCGCGGTATCGCCAACTACTTCCAAATCCAGTGAGTTAAAGATTAAAGATGAAGAGCTAATCCGAACAGGGCGAACAACGATTCGCCCCTACTGACGTAAAATGTTTTGGGCCAGCTCTGAAGATGGAGAAGTACATTGCGAAACACAAGATCTGCATCTTTCATCTTTCGTCTTTCATCTTTCATTTTTTACCTTGCCTTCGCTATCGCCCTGCTGATTGTCGTGCTGCAAGCGCCTGCAATAATCAATGTGGGTGCGGGCAAGCAGGAAACCACGCTGGGCAACTTCTACCCGCCGGAGCATAATCCCAGCCGTGACTACCGCTGGACAAAAGAAGTTTCGCGCATCAACACCACCCGTCTCAGCGACGACGCGCAGATCACCCTCTACCTCGATGGCAGCCGCCCCGCCAGCTTCAAACCCAGCCCCATCACCATCGTTATCAACGGTCAGCCCGCCGCAACCATCACCGCGACGAATGGGCCGCTTACCTACACCCTCAGCTACCACGATGCCAGCATCCTCCCCGACCTCAGCCTGGAGCTTCGCACCGCGCAGACCTTCTATCCCTCGGACAAGGATTACCGCGAACTGGGGATTATCTTCTACGGCATGAGGGTGGAGTCCGCCCCCGGCCCGCTGGGGCTACGCTGGCCGTCGTTGTTGGCCGCGCTACTGTGGCTGCTGGTGTCAATCTGCCTGTATGCGATTGGCTGGGCTATAACCCACCCCCAGCCCATCCCACTGGGAGGGGAGACCGCGCCCCACCCCCGGCCCCTCCCATCGGGAGGGGAGATAAATACCTTTGGCAAGCTACTGGCCCTGGCTCTGCCATTCGTCGCCCTGATTCTAATCTGCGTATGCTTCTTTATCGCATCGCCGATGACTTTGCTGCCCTGGCTGGCGGGTGGTTTGGTAGCGTTGCTGCCGGTTGCGGTGTTCGTGCAGCGCCGCCGCGTCGAAGCGGCGCTGGCGGGGGCGGGAGGTTGGTTGAAGGCGTGGCGGCTGTGGCAGCGTCCAGTTGCCCGTGTGCTGGCTGTGCCATTCTTCTACCTGATTGCCACGATTGTCTTCACCTGGCCCTATGTTCTCAGCTTCGGCACTCGGTTGCCCGGCTGGCCGATGGACAATTTCAACTTTATGTACAAGATATGGTGGGTCAGCCATTCGATATTCGGCAACCCGCCGCCTGGCTCCTCACTGGTCTTCAACCCCAACGTCTACTATCCGATAGGCTTCAATCTCGGTCAGGGCGAGCTAACCCCCGCCAACACCCTGCTCACCATCCCCATTACCGCCACGCTCGGCCCGATTGTCAGCTACAACTTCCTGGTCTTCCTCTCCTTCGTCCTCTCTGGCTGGGGAATGTACCTGCTGGTCAAATATTTGCTTGAGAGCATGATAAATCTCGCCCCTACAGAAACCATAACTCAAAACTCAAAACTCAAAACTAAAAACTCGACGCTCATCGCCCTGCTCATCGGCCTGTCTTTCACCTTCATGCCTTATCGCCTCAACCATATGCTAGGCCACTTGCAGATGATGGGGACGCAGTGGCTGCCGCTCACCTTCCTGTTCCTCGAAAAGATGCTGCGAGGTCGGCGTTGGCAAGACGGCGCGTTGGCGGGGCTGTTCTTCGCGCTCTGCTGCTGGGAAGCCTGGTACTACGCCGCAATTATCGGTCTGTTCGTCGGCCTTTACATCGTGGTGCGCTGGTGGCAATTGCGCGGCAACGCGCCGCAAGATGCGCTGTCCACGCCCGCATCAAGCCAGCATCCAGGGCAGCAGGGGGGGCTATTCGCGGTCACAACAAACCAGGATCTAGGGCAGCAGGGCGGGCCAACCGCCGCCCTTACGACCCGCAACTCAAACCTCAAACCTCAAACCTCAAACCTCAAACCTCTAGCCGCCTTTATCCTCGTTACCGCTGCATTGGTCGCCCCCTTCGCCATCCCCTATCTGGCGTTGCGTAGCGGCAACAGCCTGGCGTATAGCGTCAAGGCGGCCAACGGCAGCAGCGCCCTACTGAGCGACTACTTCATCCCCAGCCAGTTGCACCCCATCTGGGGCGATGCGTTCAAGACGGCGCACACCGCCAACCTGAACCTTGCCGAGTACAACCTGTGGCCGGGCGCGGCGATGTACCTGCTGATCGGGCTGGGCATATGGGCGGGCTGGAAGTTGCGCGGCAAGCTGGCTGCCTTCCCCTTTAGCCTCTATATCGGCATGGCGTTGCTGGCGGTGGTGTTGTCGTTCGGGCTGCAATACGATTTGTCGGGCGAGTTGGCCCGCTTCGACCCCGCGCTGCGGAGCGCAGGCTGGCAGGTGCCGCTGCCGGGGTTGCTGCTCTACAAGTTCGTGCCGCTGTTCAGTTCGATTCGCGCCTGGGCGCGGTTCGGGCTGATTGCCATCTTTGCCTTCTACGTAATCGCCGCGCTGGGTCTTGCCTGGCTGCTGACCCGACCAAAAATGCCTGTCTATCGTTATACTCTTATCATTGCGCTGGCCGTGCTAGTGTTGGCCGACTTCTGGGCCACGCCCTATACCTGGGGCTTCAGCCGTGTGGAGCAGCAGCCGCTCGATGCTTATCTTGCCGCGCTGCCCGGCCAGCCGGTGGTGGCGATGATGCCGTTCGACCGCGCCACCCGCGATGGCCCAGCGATGTGGGCCAGCGTCTATCATGGCAAGCCGATTGCCTATGGCTACGAGACGTTTATGCCTAATGACTACCAACTCAACGAGGATACGCTGCAAAACCTCTTCCCCCAGGATGCCGCGCTCGATGTGCTGAAGGGTTGGCACGTGCAGTACATCGCGGTCAGTTCGTGCCAGGTGGGTTCGCCCACCGATTCGTGGTGCTACGGGCGGCGCTGGCCGGAGATGCGCGACCGCCTCGCCGCCAGTCCGCGTCTGAAGTTCATCCAGATCTTCCGCCAGCGCTCGCTCTGGGATGGCGATGTGGGGCTGTTCGATGTGCGCCCCGACATTGCCTGGCACGCTTCGTCTGATGATGTCTATCTATACCAACTGGTGCGCTTAGGGCGAACAACGGTTCGCCCCTACACAGATGCCCCCTCCCCACCAAGGGAGAGGGGTAGGGTGAGGGCTAATATCCAAATGCCGCTGACACTGGGACAACAACTGGATGGCAACCGTTACACCGTGCTAGCCAAGCTGGGGCTGGGCGGGGCGGGTAGCGTCTACAAGGTGCAGGATAATCGCGCTGTGCCGGGGATGCCTGTCACCCTGGCGGTCAAGGAGATCAGCGTCTCCGGCATTGCCGACCCGGTGGACCGCGCGGAGAACGCCGCCGCCTTTCGCAGCGAGGTGCGGCTGCTGATGTCGCTCAACCACCCCAATCTCACCCAGGTGGTCAACTTCTTCGCCGAGGGCGACAACTACTACCTTGTGATGGACTTCGTGGACGGCAAGACTTTGCTCAAGGCGCTCGATGATGCCGATGGGCCGCTACCAGTAAGCAGCGTGCTGGACTGGTTCTGGCAGTTGTGCGATGTACTCGTCTACCTGCACGGCCTCGACCCGCCGATTATCTTCCGCGACCTCAAGCCCGGCAACGTGATGGTCGCAGGGCAGGGGGGCATCGTCAAGCTGATTGATTTCGGCATCGCCCGCTTCTTCAAGCGGGATAGCGCCGCCGACACTCGTGCGCTCGGCACTCCCGGCTATGCGCCACCGGAGCAATATGGCCGCAGCCAGACCGATGAACGCAGCGACATATACAGTCTGGGCGTAACTATCTACGAACTGCTTACCAATATCAATCCCGATGAGCATATCTTCAATCTGCCACCTGCGCTAACCCTCAACCCCGCCATCCCCGCGCCGCTGGCTGCGATGCTGGCACGCATGACCATGCTCGAACCGGAGGCCCGCTATCAAACCATAATTGCGGTACGCAACGAACTGGCGAAGCTCTATCCCAAACCCGCCCATCCCACTCCGCCGCAAACCTTGCGCGTGCTGCAACATTCACCCTCACCCCTGGCCCCTCCCCCAAAGGGGGAAGCTGGGAGGGGGAGTACCAAAGCGCACTCTGCCCCACCCACAGCCCAAACCCCTCCCTCCAAGGGAGAGGCAGGGAGGGGGGCTGCGTCACGCGCCACGGACCCACCCCAAGCCCCTCCCGATGGGAGGGGAGCAACTACGCCGCAAGCGACCCGCGCCATCGCTGGTTTGGATGGGCAATACCTTGCCACCCCGTCGCCGCTGCCAGCCGCACGCAAGGTGAATGCTGTGCCTGCCCTGCCAGTGGCAGCTGATTCGCCACGTCCGCCTAGAACGCTCCCAGCCAACAACTCAAAACTCAAAACTCAAAACTCAAAACTCAAAACTATTGTACTCGCGCTACTGCTGGTTGGGCTGATCGTGGGTGGTTCATACTTTGGGTTGCTGCCCTTCAGCCTGCCGTTTATCGGCACGGCGGCCAGCCACGTAGCCCCGCCGGATACACTCTACCCCGCTACCGTCGCCGCGCCGCCGGGCGTGACTGATGCTGCGCTCAACTCGCGCAGTCCGCGTGGGCAATGGTGGATGAGCGGCTACGATTGGGGCGGCACAAACTTCAGCCACGACAACGACCTAGCAATTGCGGGCAGCCCGCTATGGAGTTACCCAGTCAACGTGGCTGCTTACACGCCCGCCAACCTGATCATCGCCAACGAGGGTTACTATATTATCGCCCCCGGCCAGACCGCGCAAGGCGCAGGCAGCATCGCCCTCTATCTCGATGCCAGCGGCCAACCCGCCTGGTCATTTGACCTACCTGGCGGGCCGCTGGCGATGAATCGCCTTGCTTATGCGAAGTCGGACAAAGCTACATTCCTTTACCTGCAAGACGGCACGGGTCAGCTATACGCCAGTGACCCCGCCGCTCAGGGCCGCGCCACCTGGCGGTATAACCTCGGTGGCCCCAGCCCCTACGCGCCGGTGATTGCCAATGGCGTGCTTTATGCCACTACCCCACTGACGCTCACTGCGCTCGATGCGGCAACCGGCAAGCAATTGTGGCAGAGCGGTGGTCTATTTCGTTCACCGCCGCTGCTCAGTCCTGATGCCAGTAGCGTCTACGTCGTTAACGGTATTAGGCTAGCTGCCCTCGACCCCACCAACGGTAAGGTGAAATGGCAGGTTGAACTACCAGTTTCGGCCACATCCAACGATGTGCTACTTGCCACGGCTGACAGTATCTATGTGGGTACCCCTTTTGGCTCAGTCATTCCATTCGATGCTGTTAGTGGCAATCAGCTTACCGAGTTCTCGGTCGGAGGGGAAGTAGCTGGCTTCGCCACCGTTGGAAATACCCTGTTTGTCGCCGTTAAACGCAGTAATCTTATCAGCAGCAACGCTGTAACCGCTAGAGACACTGCCAGCGGCTTCGAGCGATGGACATACCCCTTGAGCGGCGCTCCGGTTGGGTCGCCGATTATTGTCGGCGACAATCTGTACGTATTGAGCGCGGACAGCAAGCTGACCATCCTAAACACCCGCAGCGGGGCGCTAGTCAAAAGCATCACCTTGCCCGACGCGCCGCTAGGCGAGGCAGCATATGCCAACGCCACGCTATATTACTTCGGTCAGAAGGGACTCTATGCGCTACGATAGCGCCAGTGTCAGCATCGTCACTCTGAATTGGAACGGGCTGGCCTACCTGCCTGCCTGCCTCGCTGCGCTGGGAGGGCAGACTTACCGCAACTTCGAGTTGCTCATTGTGGAGAACGGCTCGACCGATGGCTCGGTGGAGTATCTGGCCGACCCTGAGCTATTCGCCCGCCTCGGCTTCGCCCCCGGCCAGGTGCGGGTGCTGCCCAGCCCCACCAATCTCGGCTTCAGCGGCGGCAACAACCTGGCCTTCGCTCAAGCTAGCGGTGACTACATCGCCGCCCTCAACAACGACACCATCGCCAACCCCGACTGGTTGGCCCAGATGGTGGCGGCGCTTACCCCAGTAGTGCAGGGCGAACCGCAGTTCTCCCCTACAGATGTGGCACAGGGCGAACATCGACTCACTCCTACACCCACTAACTCAGCGCTCAGCACTCAGCGCTCAGCACTCGGCGAAGTCGGAATGATTGCCGCCGCGTTGCTCTTCACCAGCCGCCCCGACACGATTGCCGCCGCCGGGCTGGAGTTGCGCCGTGACGGGTTGGCGTTGGAGCGGCTGGCAGGGCGGCCATACCAGCGGGGCGTAGCGCCTTACGAAATATTTGGCCCCACTGCGGGCGCAGCGCTTTACTCGCGGCAGTTGCTGACCGAACTGGGCGGCTTCGATGCCCGCTATTTTGCTTATCTGGAGGATGTGGATCTGGCCTGGCGGGCGCGGCTGCGTGGTTGGCGTTGCCTGTATGCCCCTGCAGCGGCGGTGCTGCATCACTATTCGGCGACGGGTGTGCAAGGCTCACCATTTAAGAGCTATCATCTGGCCCGCAATCGCATCTGGACCATCGCCAAAGACTTGCCGACTGGCCTGCTGCGTCAGTGGCTGCCCTACATCCTGCGCTATGAGGCGATGGCGCTGGCCTATGGGCTGCTCAAGCGCGACACGGCCCTGCTGCGTGGGCGGCTTGATGGGTTGCGCGACCTCGGCCCCATGCTTGCCAGCCGCCGCGCCATCCAGCGCACCCGCACCATCAGCGATACCGAACTGGCGGGCTGGTTCCGTCCGCCAATAACGGTGCGTGAAATGCTGGCCCAGCGGCGGGTTACGGATGAGTTGGCGGGCGGATAGCTGGCAAAAAGCAAGGACACCGCATTATCTGCGATGTCCTACCTCAAAACTCACCACTCACAACTTTGCTTCAACCCCTAGCTGCTCCTTGATTTCAGCGGCGAGGCCCTTGACCTTAGTCTGCTCGGCAAAGTGGCAGGCGACCAGGTGGGGATGATTGGTGGCGTTTTCGCTGCCGATGTCGCGCCATTCCGGTTCCTGGTCGGAGCAGATCTGCTGCGCCAGCCAGCAGCGGGTATGAAAGCGACAACCGCTGGGCGGGTTGAGCGGGCTGGGTACATCGCCCTTCAGGATGATGCGGTCACGGCGGATGCGCGGGTCAGGGATAGGAATGGCCGATAGCAATGCCTGGGTGTAGGGGTGGCGCGGGTTGTTGAAGATTTCGTCGCGGTCGGCTAGCTCGGCCATCTTGCCCAGGTACATCACGCCCACGCGGTCGCTGATGTGTTCGACCACGCTGAGGTTGTGGGCGATAAACAGATAGGTCAGCTTGAACTCCTGCTGCAGATCCTTGAGGATGTTCAGCACCTGGCTTTGGATGGACACGTCGAGCGCGGAGACCGGCTCATCGGCAACGATGAAGCTGGGGTGCATGGTCAGGGCGCGGGCGATACCGATGCGCTGGCGCTGGCCGCCACTGAACTCGTGGGGGTAGCGGCGGGCGTGTTCGGGGTGCAGGCCGACGCGCTTTAGCATATCGCGCACCGTCTGTTCGCGCTCTTCCTTGCTGTACCCGTGGATGAGCAGCCCTTCGCCCACACTAGCGCCAATCGGCACGCGGGGGTCGAGTGAGCTATAGGGGTCCTGGAAGATGATCTGCATATTGCGGCGGGTCTTCTTCATCTCGGCGGCATTGAGCGTGGTGAGATCCCGACCCTCGAACAGCACGTTGCCGCCGGTGGGGTTGAGCAGGCGCAGCACAGTGCGGCCTACGGTGGTCTTGCCACAGCCGCTCTCGCCCACCAGTCCGAGGGTTTCACCGCGACGCACGTCGAAGTTGACCCCGTCCACCGCCTTGACCTGACCGACCACGCGCTGCAGCACGCCACCGCGCACCGGAAAGTATTTCTTCAGGTTCTGCACCTGCATGATGTAGTCGGTGCTTTCACCAGTTGCGCCGCCGCCCACGCCAGTGATGTGGTGTACCGGCGTGGCCGAACCGTTTTCGCTCGGCTTGATCGCATCCGCCGGTTCGCGGTCGTCCAGTTCATTGACATTGTTCACATCTGTTGCCATATCTGCTCCTGATTCTCGGCGTTTTAACTTACTTGGCGGCAGCGACGGCAGTAGCCGGTGGCTCCTGCTGATTCTGACGGTAGGTATTGAGCTTATCCACAGTCTGGTCGGCGCAGGCGGCGGGGTCGGGGTCAATTGCCGGATGGTAGAGCCAGCAACGCACCGAGCGGCCATGCACCTTGAGCAGATCCGGTTCCTCATCAACGCAAACCGGCATCTGGCGGGGGCAGCGGGCGGCGAAGCGGCAGCCCGGCGGCAGGTTACGCAGGCTTGGCACAGTACCGGGGATAACCTCCAGCCGATCGCGCACCTGGCCCAGCACGGGGATGGATGCAAGTAGCCCCTGGGTGTAGGGGTGCTTGGGACTCTCGAACAGGCTGTTGGTGTCGGTCTGCTCCACCACTTTACCGGCGTACATGATCACCATGCGCTCGGCCATCTCCGCCATTACCCCCAGGTCGTGGGTAATCAGGATGATTGCCGTGTTGATATCCTTTTTCAACGCCTTCATCAGCTCCAGGATCTGCGCCTGGATGGTCACATCGAGGGCGGTGGTCGGCTCATCGGCGATCAACAGTTCCGGCTCGTTAGCCAGACCCATTGCGATCATCACCCGCTGGCACATCCCGCCGGACATTTCGTGTGGGTAGCTGTCGTACCGCTTCTTGGCCGAGGGGATACCGACCATGGTCAGCAGTTCAATGGTGCGATCCTTGGCGGCGCGATCGCTCATCCGCTTGTGAACCTTTAGCACCTCCACGATCTGGTCGCCCACCTTGAACACCGGGTTGAGGCAGCTAGTCGGTTGCTGGAAGATCATGGAGATGCGGTTGCCGCGGATCTTGGTCATCTCATCTTCCGAAGCGTTCGCCAGATCCTTGCCATCGAACCAGACGTGACCAGCGACGATCTTGCCGGGCTGGCTGATTAGCCGCATAATCGAGAGCGAAGTGACGCTCTTGCCGCAGCCGCTTTCGCCTGCAATGCCCAGCACCTCGCCGCGCTTCAGCGAAAAGTCAATCCCATCCACCGCCTTGACGATGCCATCCTCGGTATAGAAGTAGGTTTTGAGACCCTCTACCCTGAGCAGCTCATCTTGCGGTGCGCTTGCGCCCCCGCTAGCCAAGTCGGTCTTCACGGTCCCTGCCCCGTTGCCACTGGCTGCATTGGTGATCACGCTGGGTGCGCTATCGTTGGTATTCTGCATCCCGTCCAGATGTTTGCTCCTTTCCTCAGCGGGCGCTTACGCCCACTGCGCCACCGGATATGCCAATATGGTGCTGCTGTGTTACAGGTGGATAGCCAACATTATAACCTGCTATCCCCGCTTCGTCAACTGCCTGAGCCTGCTTACTGCACACTGGATTTACCAGTTTATTCAACAGGGGCGCACCGCCAGTGCGCCCTTGTCTTGTTGCCGTGGGGAGCGCACCGCGCCGTGCGCTCCTTTAGTCTATGTGGGTCTTATCGGCGGGGGTCAGGTTACAACTTGAGGCGCGGGTCGAGCGCGTCGCGCAGCGCGTCGCCGATGAAGTTGATCGAAAGCACAGTCAGGAAGATGAGCAGGCCGGGCCAGATTAGCTGCAAGGGAGCCTGGCGAGCTACGTCTTCGAGGCCCGCGAGGATGTTGCCCCAACTGGAGGCCGGTTCACTGATGCCGAAGCCCAGGAAGCTGACCGACGACTCGGCGACGATGAAGCCGCCCACGTTGAGCGTGGCATCCACGATGATAGGAGCAAGCGAGTTGGGCAGCAGGTGGCGGGTGATGATGCGCGTGTTGCTAGCCCCCAGCGCCCGCGTGGCCTCCACAAAGTCGAGGTTACGCAATGATAGCACTGAGCCGCGTACCAGGCGGCTGGTTCCCGGCCACCCGAAGGCGGTTAGGATAATTACAATCGTCCAGTACCCTGGCCCTAGTACAATGCTCAAGGCCAGCAGCATGGGCAGGAAGGGCAGCGACAGCACCAGGTCTACGATACGCATCAACAAGGTATCAACAAAGCCGCCGAAGAAGCCCGCAATCGAGCCGATGATGGTGCCAATCATCGCTACCAGCAGGGTGCAGAGCAGGCCTACCGACAGCGAGATCTGACCGCCGTAGGCGAGGCGGCTGAGAACATCGCGGCCAATGTTGTCGGTACCCATGATATAGACATCGCCATTGTTCGGGTTGACGTAGCCAGGGTTGGCGAACGCCTGCACCCCGGAGTTGAAGCCTGGCACGGTTGGGTCGTAAGGGGTCCACAACTGCGCGGTTAGGGCCAGCAGCGTGAGCGTGCCGATGATGAACAGCCCCACTACCGCCAGCTTGTGTTTGCGGAAGCGCCGCCAGATTACCGACATCTGGCTTTCTTCCTTTGCGACTGCGACCTGTTCGCGGTCGAGCGTGGTTGCTATAGCCATAACAAACCTCCTCTAAGACACTATTGCGACGTGGCCCTCGCTTACGAGTAGCGGATGCGCGGGTCAACTATGGCATAGGCAATGTCGGCAATCATGTTGCTGATCACCACCAGGAAGGATGAGATGATCAGGATGGACATCATTAGCGGCCAGTCGTTTTGCCCGACCGCATTGAAGTAGAGCGTCCCCATTCCTCCATAGTTGAAGATGCGTTCAGTGATGATCGCCCCGCCAAACAGCACCGGGATTGCCAGCGCAATCAGCGTGACCTGGGGGATGAGCGCATTGCGGAGGGCGTGCTTGAGAATAACGGTGCGTTGCTTCAGCCCCTTGGCCCATGCGGTGCGTACATAATCCTGACGCAGCACCTCAAGCATACTGGCGCGGAGGAAGCGGCTCCAGCCTGCCACCGAGGATAGTGATAGCACCACCACTGGCAGGAGCAGATGCCTGACGCGGACCCCGATGTCGCTATACTGCGCGGTGCTGGACACATCGTCCACCACTCCGCCAGTAGGTAGATAGGGCAGCCAGGTTGCCCCTGCATCATGCCAGGTTTTAAATTGGATGCCAAGTAGCAGGTAGAGGATCAGGCCGAACCAGAAGGTGGGCATGGAGATGCCAAAGAAGCTGAACAGGGTGAGCGCGTAGTCGGTGGCTGAGTATTGCTTGACCGCCGAGTAAACCCCGATGGGGAAGGCGATTAGCAGCGAGATCAACACCGACAGGCTCATAAGCACGAGGGTATTGGCAAGCGGGCTGCGCCAGCGTTCAGAGGCGTGAACTACGCCAGTCGAGGGGTCGGTATACGCGCCGCGCCCAAATATAAGGTCAAGAACCGGAGCGCCGGTGGATACCTTCCATGAGGCACCCCAGTTGCCGGTTAGGATACCACCGTTGCGAGGTATGCTCAGGCAGGAGCCGAGGTTGCTGAAGTCGAACAGGTTACTGCACGTTGCCAGCGCCTTGCTTGCCGCCGCGATCTGCGCGGGTAGGACTGCTACCTCACCCTGCAACTGCGTCTTGCGGGCGGGGTCGGTGGTGCCAGGCAACTCGGCCTGATCGGCTTGCAGCGTGTTGGTCAGGTAAGTGGGGTTGTTGGCATTGGTTGGATCCCAGTTGTACAGCCAGAAGATGTAACGGGTGACGATGTCCTTGTCGAGGCCGTAGCGGAGAGTAGCGGCGCGGATAGCGGCATCGCGCTCGGCGGCGGTGCGATAGGGCCTCTGCAGCACATCGCCGATTGGCCCACCGGGGGTCAGATTCAATAGCCCATAGATCAGCGCCGAGGTAAAGATCAGAACGAGTACGCCCTGAAGACTTCGGCGAATCAAATAAGTAGTCATCCTGCATCTCCTCCTTGAGGCTGGTCGCAATGCGGTTGCACGATTGGTCTTGCTTGACTGGTGTTTGGTCGGCGCTGGCAACTACGATTTGCGTGTGTTGCCAGTTTAGCAGAATCACATTCTATTGTCAAATACGCTGTGGCTGGCGTAGCGGATTGCCCATCCCACCCGCTGCTCGGCGCGGCGTAGCGCAATAATGTGTTTGCTTACACGTGTATACCACGTTTGCCCGCTGGCGGTTCAATCAGGCACAGCCTTTTTTCTGCTGATTTTGGCTTTAAGGGTTTAGGGTGGCAGTGAAGACGATCTGGGCCATTTCGTCGCGGCGGATGCTCTGGTTGGGGCGGAAGGTATGATCGGCGAAGCCGTTGATCACGTTGTGGGCGTGCGCGGTTTCAATCGCGCTATAGAAGACGTTGCTGGGCGGCACATCGGTAAACGATTGCGTCACCGGCGTAACTAGCGGGTAGTGCGCCGCGTTGACTACCAGCCTGGTAAGCTGGGCGCGGGTAATGGCGCGGTTGGGCAGATAGCAAGGGTAAGCCGCGCCCGCTGCCTGGCAGCCTGCCTGGTCGAAGCCGCTGAGGATGGCGGCCTGGTAGCCACTCTCTATAAATAGGAAAGCGAAGTAGGCGGGCGGCACATCGCTGAAGGTTGCGCCATTAGCCGGGGTGTAGGGTGGCAGGGCGAAGCCGAGTACCACAATCTTAGCGAACTGTCCCCGCGTACTGCTGCCAGCAGGCGCGTAGTGGCTGGCATCGCTGCCATTGACTACGCCACGACAGTTCAGGCGGTGGATGGCGGCGTAGAAGATATTGCCTTGCAGGTCTACGAATGGGTTGGCGCAATCGGTGGGCGTGGCCGTGGGCGGCGCAAGGGTGCTAGTTGGGCCGCCGGGGGTGTTGCTGGGGATAGGTGTGACGGTGGGGGTGGATGGTGGGTTGGTAGGGATAGATGTATCGGTTGGCGCAGGCGTGTCGGTCGGACCACCGGGGGTCTCGGTTGGCGCAGGGGTGGTGGTTGTGGGCGGCGTTGGCGTAGCGGTCTGGTCTGGCAAGGCAGTGGGGGTATTGGTGATAAGGTGGAGATGCCCGGCGTACACGTCCTCGGCGTGGCTGCCGTGGCCGTCGCTGTTGCGGGTGTCGGTCCATGCCGCCCACACGTCGCTATTGGTGGAACTCATGCCCAGGTAATAGCCAGCATCACCAATAGCATCGCTGGGGATACCGTCATTCAGGTTGAAGTTGACATCAGTGACCCGTTGATTGGCAGCGAAGATCTGCCCACCATCGGCGCTGGAGCTATAGTACACGTCGGCGAGGGTGTTGGCGGGGTCGTTACGCATATCCATCCACGCAATATCCACCCGCCCGTTGGGGGCGACGGCGATAGCAGGCTCAAACTGGTCGTGGTTGCCGCTGTCATCATTCACCTTAAGCGGCGCAGCCCAGCTTGCTCCGTTGTCGGTCGAGCGGGTGAAATATATATCCCAGCCACTGGTCGCCTCGTTGCGGTCGTCCAGCCAGGTGACGTAGAGGTTGCCCTCCGGCCCGGCGGCAGCGGCGGGGATGGTGTTGACATTCCAGGCGCGTTCGGGGCGATTGCTGTATACACCGCTGATGGTGGCGGCAACAATCGGCGCACCGAAGCTGTTGCCACCATCGGTCGAGCGCAGCAGGCTAATTTGAGGGTTGTTGTTGTAAAAGACGTTGAGGGTGCCGTCGGGCTGCACCAGCGGGTAGTTGAACCCGTATGTAACCTGCTGCGCTAGCGTCACGGGCGTGGACCAGGTTGCGCCCTGATCGGCAGAGTGAGCGCAATAATCGTTATGCACATTATAATCATACCAGCAGACATAGATGCGGCCAAAATAAGGGCTGGCCGGGTGGGTGTCAATCGCCAGCCAACTGGTGTCATCGAATTGCCCTGCATCTATCTGCACGGCGGTACTCCAGGTCTGGCCGCCGTCGCTGCTGCGGGTGATGTAGTTGCCCGCCTTGCTGGATGGCGTAGTATAGGTGGCAAGGGCGAGGGCGTAGACGTTGCCGCTGCCATCCCACTGTACCACCCCATCGGTGGAGTTAATCACGGCTGTGTCTGCGGGGTAGGTGATCGGCTGGTTAATCCAGCTTGCGCCACCGTCGCTGGTGGTGTAGAGCCAGATGTGGCGCTGGTCGCCATCGCTGGGTCGCCAGTCTTTGCCCACGACGACCACGTTGAGCGGATTGGCGGGGTTGACGGCGGTCGCGGGTTGTTGCTGCGTGCAGTTGGTGTGGGTGGAGTTGCAGGCGTTGTTATTGTCGGTCACAGCACGGTAGTTGATGAAGGCGGCAGGCGAACGCGGCGCAATTGGCGCAACCGAATAGGGCTGCGCGGCAACCAGTTGACCGAACCCGCCAAGCAGTAGACCAAGCAGGGCCACCATACCGACAACCGCTACGAGCTTTCTCATCTGCCCCTCCTTCTACTTGTTACTGCTCATTGTGCCTGCTGCGCGGCATTTTAGCATAATCGAACTGGCGATGCAAATGAAGCGCGGCAAAAAGCGTGATACAAGTAAAGGGGTAAACGTAGGGGCGGGCCAACGCCCGCCCTGATTAGGAAGCTAATACCAATTACGTTTGGAGAGGGTGTAAATTGCATCAGGGCGGGCTGCTGCCCGCCCCTACGTAATACTCACCTTCTCCAAACATATCTGGTATTACATCAGGGCGGCATCTGGCGGCTGAACCCAGACCCCAGCGAACCATCGCCGCCATGCTCAACTTCTGGCTGGCTAAAAGGTGTCTGATGATACACAAAAGGGGCGCACCCGAAGATGCGCCCTTGCATTGCGTTAAGTCAGTCATCAGCGCTCAACCCTCAGTGGGGGCGGTTGATGATGCCAGTGTAGACAATCTGAGCCATCTCGTCGCGGCGGATGTTGTTGTTGGGCAGGTAGAGGCCGCCGGGGTAGCCGTGAACGATGCCAGCGTGGTAGGCAGTCTCGATGCTGACGTAGAAGACGTTGGAGGGGGGTACGTCAATGAAGTCCTGAGTGCCACCGACAGGGGTAATCAGAGTGTAGCCGCCCGCATTGACGACCAGCTTGGTAAGCTGACCGCGAGTAATGGGCAGATTGGGCAGGTAGCAGGGGTGGCCCAGTCCATGCGCGGTGCAGGTGGCCGTGTCGAAGCCGCTGAGGATACCAGCGTGGAAGCCGCTCTCGATGAAGGTG
>JBBRMT010000048.1:0-22242 GCA_038230695.1 Chloroflexia bacterium | reverse complement strand
TCCTTGCCATCAGGCTCCTGGGGTAGCGGGATGGTAATGTCGGGGCCTTTGGCGACGGAGACGACCTGTACTTCGACGATAACCTGTGCCTTGTTCACTACGTCGCTGAAGCTCTTGGCCTGGAACAGCCAGACCGCATGAGCGGAAGCGGCGGGGCTGGCTCTACCTCGTGGCGGTGATTGATTGGTATAGCCGTTACGTCAGCAGCTGGCAGCTTGACCAAACCCTGGCAATGCCCTTCGTGCTGCAAACCGTACAGCAAGCGCTACGAAAGTCCAGGCCGGAAATCTGGAACAGCGACCAGGGTAGCCACTTCACCAGCCAGAGTTACCGCCAACTGCTGGCCGAGGTCAAGGTGCAGATAAGCATGGACGGACGGGGACGAGCGTTGGACAATGTGTTCACCGAACGGTTGTGGTGGAGCATCAAGTATAAGGAGGTGAGGCTTCACGACTACCAAAGCCCGGCAGAAGCGCGGCGGCGACTGAGTGCGTACCTGCGCTATTACAACCAGGAGCGACCGCACCAAGCCCTGGACTACCGTACTCCGGCTGAGGTATACTGGGGCGAACCAAAGCAAGGACAAGCAACCAACCACCAGAAAGGAGATGAGCCTATCTTACAAGCCGATAGTATTTGGTCTAAACGATGGGTACCACCGCACTATGTCAATCCCGCGCCAGCACCGCATGGCAATAGCGCGTTTCCGCTCCAAAGTAGCCAACTTTACACCGCAACTGTAAAGCAGGTGACACTGTAGAGGCGGCAGCCAGGGTATTATATCCTTGTCAGACAGGTTACAAGAAAGCCACGCTGCATACCTGACCACCAACTAAAGACAAGCCTACCTACTCTCCTACTCTCCTCTTCCTCGCAGGCAGGTCAGCTCTTATGCTCTCCCCCGCATACTAGCTGGCCTGTTTGTTATTTCTGATCTATTTGCCGACGAGATGGCATCGCATCCGATAATGTGGCGCTCGGATAGGGCGGTGTGCAGCCCGTCCAAGTTGAACTGCCCCAACCAAAGCGGGCAGGCCGAGTAGCTCGCCTGTTCAGCAGCGGCCAGCCAGTTTCAGGCGCTATCGGCGGGGATGAAGCTGGTAATCTTCTCGGCCTATGGCTATATGGCGGCGGGCAGAATGGCGCTGCTAGCCGACGTGGACGCTGCCGACGCGCTGACCAGGCGTTGCAGCGTCATCCTCGACCAGGTAATCGTTGGTCTTCGCAGCCGAGGGGCGCTGCTCGAGGCCGATATTGACGGCGTGTATTTCGCGGTGCCTGACAGCTATAGCGAGGCGGACGAGCGGCGGCTGGTGGCTGCAGTGGCGGCAACCTTGCCGGTGGGCATCAAGCTAGAGTACGCGGGGTTCTATGCGGCGATGTTGTCGCACGAGATAAAGAACTATGTTCTACTAATATGTGCGAAGAGGGGCGCGAAGCCAGGCGCGAAGACCGTGCTATCTAGTGGCGCAGCCATGGGTGGAGTCGGCTGAGGACATGCTTCCTTAAATCAGCTTCTTTGTGGTCTAACAAGCCGTATACACTAACACTTCTATCCCTAGCTCGACGCAAAGCATTCGTGCCTGTGCCTCTGCATCAGAGGCTGTGACCTGGTTGGTTATCGGGCCAAGGTGGGAGAGTAGTGCCTGGTATTCGCGCCACACGCAGGCTAGCTGATAGCGACTCAGGTGAGCTGTTGTCATTAGCTTGATCGTCTCCAGATACCAGTTGGCCGCCTCCAGTTCTTCCCCTAGCCCTGTAAGCAATCGGGCGAGTGTATGGTCATAAATCGCCTGGTCATCCTGATTAGGAGTACCGGGCATCATGACTGCCTGGCGGGTAAGGGCAAGGTAATGACGCGCCCGCGCCAAGTCTGCTCCATGGAGATAGTAACTTGCCAGCCCCCGCAATGCCTCGCTTCTAAGCAGCGGGCTGCGGAGCGCCTCCTCCAGCGATCTAACTATTGCCTCACCTTCAGGCCGGAACTGGGGGTCGCTTCGCCAATGTGCTTCCCATAGCTCAATTATGTTGACCGCTACCATTGCCTCAGCTACCTTGCTCTCGCGCTGATGGATGATGGAGAAGGCATTGTCAAGGAGGCGCGCAGCCCGTTCAAACTCACCCGCCCTGGCAAACACCCTCGCCGTCTCACTCTCGATAAGCCAGCGCGTCTCCGCGCCAGCGACCAGTTCGCACTGCTCAGTTGCCAGCACCGCATATTCAAGCGCCAGGTGGTACGGCCCGTAGTTAGAGTGAAGCCAGGCCAGAGTGCGGTATGACCGGGCCAGGGCGACCGGATCGCCGCTAAGGTGGGCCTGCTCGAGACCCAGGTTGTAGAATCTAACCGCTTCCTCCACCCTACCCTGACCAAGACTGATATTGCCAATGTTGTTATAGGCTTTAACCGCTACCATGTGTACCCCGCTGAGAGTAGCGTGCGCTGCGGCCTCGTGGTAATAGATGGCTGCCTCGTCCTCCTGCCCGCCAATATGGTGGGTATTACCCATGACGACGAGAACTTGGACGAGTAGCTGTCGGCCATCTTCAAGGCCCGCCAGGTGTTCCTGAGCAAGTAGGAACTCCACCTGTGCCTCACCCAGCATTTGCTTGCTGAAGTAGATGAGGCCCTGTAGATAGAAGGCGCGGGCGGTGAGTAGCGAAGCCTCGCGTTCGGCATTGGTCAGGATCAGCATCTCGCGGTCGGCACTGAGCAGGTCTCTGGCGGCTTGCGTGTAGTGTCCTCCGTGGATGCTCACTTCCGCCTGGTCAAGATAGAACTGAGCCGCAGTTAGAGCATCAGGGAATTGGTGGATAGGTGGTAGAAGAATACCTTGTTCGTCAGGCTGATAATAGCTCATATGCAGTCCTCAGGCACTTGCTCCAGTTCGGCGGAAATATAGGTAACACATTACCCAAAACATCCGCCCTTGAACATACCAACTGCTACAGATGGGTCAATTATATCACATAAGTTTAAGTGTGACGCTTATACCAGATAGTACTTTCGGTGCATATTCATTGGAACTTTAGGGCTAGGCCATTGAGGCGGGGATGGGCATTGGGGACGGTCTTACGCCTGGTCCGCCACGATTTCAAGCTGGCATAGAACGCATCCACGCAAGCATCTATCGTATGAGCGTGTAGTTTACCATCGGGGATAAAAGGTTGCATCCCAAACTTGGATAGCCAAACACCCTTCTGGCGCATCGTTCGCCAGAAGGGGGTAACGGTTAGTCAGCAGCTTGCGCTCCTGTTGCCTGATAGTGAAGCCGAGAAAGTTAAACCCTTCTGTGACGTGGATGATGCGAGTTTTAGCTTGGCCCAGTGTCAATCCCCTAGCTTGCAAGAAGTCTACAAGTTTAGGTGTGACGTAACTCTCCAATGCCACTGTCCTAAATGTCTAAGTCCGGGAGAGCGGTCTTTCTATGCTAGCCGAACTGCTCACCCACAACTCAGCTTCTCCCTTCTGAGGTCAAAACCACAGCAGTATCCCGACATCGTGACATTCCGACAGGGAATCCCGACATATTCCTGTGTTTGTATCAATCTCCTGTGCGCGGTTCTTCGGGAAGGGCATAGCTGCTTCGCCGGGCATTACCTGAGCGTAGCAGTAGGCCACGTTCCACCAGGTTATTCAGGTCACGCAGCGCCTGTCGGTCAGTTATGTTATGGCGACGAGCGTAGTCCCCTGTAGTAATGTTATTTCTTCTCCTACTCGTAAGACTTGTGATTGCATCTTGCTGCCTTTGGTTCAAGCCGGGCCATACCCTTTTAGCTGTGGGGTCATCCTTAACTGTGACTACTTCCCCGCTTCGAGCAACTGCGGCCTCATTGTACAATGTGACGCTAAACAGGCTGTCCGAACTCTCAAACAAAGGCGCAGATAGGCCAGCCTCAATCATCGCCTGGCGCATTCGTTGTACCCCTGTACCCCATGTCTCGGCTACACGCAGCCAAACCAGTAGCCCACCAATAGTATGATTGCGTAGCTCATGGCCGATACCCAAATCGGTAACTGTGAGTGGGGGTATCAGACCGCCGGGACTTACCACCTCGATGCGATCGTCGTAGATGTTGATATTGATGGGAGCGTCGCGGGAATAGTCGCGGTGCATCAGGGCGTTGACGATTGCTTCGCGCACCACAAGCATTGGGTACTCGGTCAGGTCTTCCCGCTCAAGCCCATCAATCCGGGCGGGGTGGCGGGTGTTGCGGCTGATGAAGTTAGTCACCTCCTTTAGCTGCGATGGTATATTGCCTCCGATCTCGGCCCGGTCCAGGAATACGCTGCGGGCAGTGCCGCAAAAGCGGGCGCATTGCACCTTCGCCTCTGGTCGTACTGCCTGCGGATTGCGGCCAAGTGTTAGAAGTCCGGCGATTGTCGGTGCCAGCTTACCGTCTACTTCGGTTACCGCGCCGAGGTCGAGCAGCAGTGAGATTGGTGAGGGCTGAGGGCGTAGTCCTTCAGCGACAGCTTCATCGTAGCTAAGTTGCCCCAGCCCGGTGCGAACTCTGACAAGCTCGGCGACTGTAGCAGGGTCAAGGTCATCAATGCTGATGCCCAGTACTGCTCGGCGGTCGAAATCGTGGCCGTGCCGGCGCATCGCCAATTCAACTACTGCTACACTGCTCATGACGATGTTCTCCGCCCCAACACGTTTGCGGAATGAGCCTCGGTAAGAGTAAACCGCGTCATGCAGAGCTGGTAGCTGTACCACCATCACAACCTTGCCGCCCACCTCGATTGGATACATTGTTAGCTGCTCCAGAGGCGGGCTACAGTAGCGGGCAACACTACGCAGACGGCTCTCTATCATGCGCGGGCTGCTGACCCCAATGAGGCGACCATCATCTGCCACCCCGATAAGCAGTGTCCCGCCGTGAGCATTTGCCATCGCGGCTAGCAGCTCACCGAGCTGCGGCTGAGGCTCACTCTCTAGCTTGAACTCAACCGTCTCGCTCTCACCCTGCCCTGCGGGACTAAGTACATCATCGGCTGTAAGTCCTGCCATTTGCATTCTCCTTGCGCTTCGCTTTGCTAATTATAGCAGTCTATCCTTTCCTTGCATAGCGCTGCTTGCTGATCGTGGAAAGTCATTATACGAGCAAATGCGGTGATATGTATCCTTATTGAACTCCTCTAACTATGACACACCGGTTGTATCGTCTTCAACTAGACGCTAGCCGAATCGCGACATCCCGACATTGTAACCCCGACATTCCGACACCACACCACCATCGTGACGCAGTATTGTCAAACAAACATCTAGAGAGGAAATTACCTGCAAAAGGCTGATCTATTTGGCAGTTGATAGCGGTTTGTCACCGAGACATTCGATTCGAGCTGATGCAGCAGCTACTGCACACTTGCTACACTCTCGGAGTGTCGGATGATCCGACACTCCGAGGCAATAAGCGTTGACGAATGCCTAATTATATGTTATATTTGACGTAACGAAACGTTTGTGTGGAAGCAGGGGCAAATACGCAGTCAACGTAATGCTCGGCATCTCCCTCGTTTTAGTACATGGTGAGGGTTCTTTTACAGGAAACTGGCCCGACATGGGCGGTATCTCTGCATCTCTATTGCAGCAAGAGCGACTGAATGGAGGCAACTGGTCATGATATTCGCGTTGGTCAATCAAAAGGGTGGGGTAGGCAAGACGACGAGTACCGTCAACCTGGGCGGTGGCTTCCGTCGAATGGGGCTAAAGGTGCTGATCTTGGAGGTGGATCCGCAAAGCCATGTCGCTAAATGGTTTGGCTTTAGGAATCCCAAACAAGGCACAATTTGCGATGTGATGGATGCCCAGTTGCGGGCGAGTAACGGAGAGGGGGAGACAACCCCGCTTGCCAACGTGCTGGTCGAAACCAGTGAGGGACTATGGCTTGCTCCCGGTAGCCGCGACCTGGCCGCGCTGGAAGGGGATTTGCGTAACGATACGATTAACGGGCAGTTCATTCTGTCCGAAACGCTGGCTCCATATGCGGGCGAGTTCGACATAATCCTGATTGACTGTGGCCCTACCCTAAACCTGCTTACCATCAACGCTTTGATTGCCGCTGACTACGTCGTGGTGCCGGTCAAGATGTCGGAGCTTGATATGGATGGGGTTGGTGAGGTACTCAAGACGGTGAGTAAGGTCAAGGTCAAGCTGAACCCCGCATTGGCGGTAGCCGGGGTGTTCGCTACCTTCACCGACAATACCCGCTATGGTGATGAGGTTGAAAAAGCGGCAGCCGAGCAGAGCGCGATCAAGGAACACATGATGCAGAGCTTCATCCCCGACCGGGTAGTTTACCGCGAGGCGGTGGGGAGCAAAGTCAGCATCTTCGGCATGGGCCGGGGTAAAGCGGTGCGCGAGGCAGCCGATTACTACCTGGACCTTGCCGCTGAACTGCTGTGGCGCACCGGCAAGTTCACCAAGGCCGAAATCGCCAGGATGGTGAAGGTAGCCCGCATCAGCGCACGATCTAGCAACGATATTGCGGAGGTGGCATATGCCAACTCGTAAACGAGGTAACGTTCTCGATTGGATGAAAGAGGATGAGACAGCCAGTACGGAGGAGGTATCGGGCAATGATCGGTTCTTCGAGGTGGTCGGACCCGCGCCGGTGCAGGTGCGCCATATCGAAATCGGCAAGATCGGCCTCGACCCCAACAACCCTCGCTCTGGTGAACTACCCGATATAGACCGGCTGGCCGCATCCATCCGCGAACGGGTAAGGCGGAGCAAGCCGGGGCTGATGCAGCCCATCGGCCTGATTGACAATAAGGACGGTTCTTTCACGGTCAGAGTTGGCAACCGTAGGCTGGCCGCTTATCAGCGACTTCATCAGGAGAACCCTGCGGATCCGATCTACCAGCGAATTGCCGCAATGGTGATCCAGCATGGCGATGGATCGGAGGAGGCGATTGCCTCCAACACCCAGATGGTGCCACTCTCGTATGAGGATAGAGCCAGGCAATTTGTATACCTCCACGACCAGATGGGCTACACCGATCAGGAGATCGCTGACCTTTACGGGCTGGAGAGCCGGACCTACGTCAACCAACAACGCCATGCTCTGCCCGATTACCAGGTTGGGCTAACACCGTTTGAGGCTACCCACAAGCGCAAAGTGTCGGATCATCCGACAGTGCGCCGCCCGGCTGATGGCTGGCGTTGGGCAACTACCACCCACACTAAGATTTCTGGCGCTGTCCAGCAGGTGAAGGCGGGCAAGGCGGATCGCGATGAGGCGGTGAAACGGCTACGCGACATCCGCGACGCGGCGGCTACAGGTTTGGTGGATCTGGGCGAAAGTTCATAGTTAGCTTGAGGAATGGTAAAGAATATGCTAGAGACGAGTGCCAGCAGCCAGCTAGCTCCCGCCGACATCGTGCGCTATGCACGGCTGGGCGAAGGCGAGACGGTCGCTTTCCGCGATGAGGCCGACATGGAGTGGCTATCACGCACGATGGCGGCAATGGCTAATTCGAGGGGTGGGGTCATCGTGGTTGGGGTAAGTCACGATGGCGCAATTCCAGGCGCTTCCGATCCAACCCAGACTGCGGTTATACTAACCCGTGCTGCTCGCGCCACCCGCCCCGACCTCTCTGAAAAGGTCAAGTTCTACCCCGTGACAGTTGAAGGGCGGGTGACGATGGTAGTCGAGGTGGCCGCAGAGGATGAGGCGGTTTATTCGTATCAAGGGAACTTTCAACGTCGCCAGGGGACGACCAACGTTGCGCTGAACGACGGGGAGCTGGCCGAGATCCGGCTCAAGCGGCGGGGTAAGGGCTTCGACCAGCGAGTGGTCGTCGAACTCTCCGCCCGCGATCTGGATGCCGCTGAAGTGATGCAGCTCCTCAGCGGGCGAACCCTGTTGGGCGGCCCGCTTGGCGAGGATGCGGGCGCTGAGGCTCCGGTCTATCCCTCCTCCCAGGCAACCGAGTTGCTCCTCTCGATGGGGGTGCTACGCGAGGAGGGTGGCAATCTGCGACCGACTGTCGCAGGGCTACTCGCGGTCGGTCGTAGCCCCCAGGCGGCGCTGCCAGAGGCGACAGTACAGTGCGCTCGCTTTCGCGGGATGGGGGCGGACGAGTTCCTCGATCGGGTGGAGATAGCAGGCAACCTGCCACAGCAGCTCCGCCAGGCGCAGGGGTTTGTCAGGCGTAATACCGCATTGGCCGCTCGCATCGGCGGTCTGGAGCGAGAGGATGTGCCGGAGTATCCTACCATTGCAGTGCGAGAAGCAATCGTCAACGCGCTACTCCACCGTGACTACACACGCACCGCCAAGACTAACATCAACATCTTCGACAACCGTCTTGAGATCATCAGCCCAGGCGGACTACTGCCCACCCTCTCAATTGACGATCTGGACGGCACCCATGAGCCACGCAACCGGGCGTTGGGTGCGCTGCTACTCTGGCTCAGGGTGGCGGAGAGTTGGGGGACGGGCATCCGCCGGATGCGCGAGGCGATGAGAGTGGCGGGACTACCAGAGCCGGTGCTGCAAAACTCTGAGGGTTGGTTTCGCGTCACTCTGTATGGCAGAGGGGGAGCGAGTCAGCCAGGTTCGGCAGTCTTCCCTATTGGCGACGGTGATGATCCGGAGATGATACCGGAGGCGTGGCGCGAATTGAATGAGCGACAGATTGACCTCCTCCGCACCCTAACCCATGCCGGGGCAGGCAGCATCACCACCAGGGAGTTCACTACCCGCTATTCGATATCCGAACCCCAGGCGCTCAGGGACATCAATCAGCTAATGAAGATTGGGCTAATTGAGCGACGAGGCGGCTCTAAGCGCACCTTCTACGTCTTGCGACCTCAGTTGGTTGACGGTGGGCCATCAGGACGGAGATGAAGGGAAAGAAGGGAAATTGAAGCGAATGAAGGTGACGAATCTCACTGATTCGTCACCTTCATCGTAGTGACGGGAATGAAGGCCAAACGAAGGGAAAGTTGAGGGTAAAACGAAGGCCAAGAAGGGGATAAACTATTGTAATCTTCGGCGAGTCCCGTTATTATTGGTGGTGAGCATTATGGCATCAGCAGGTTGATTATATCATCAAGCAGCTATTATGTTGCTGCATTAACCTGAAGCCATCTCATATCACAAACGAAGCGGTTGATCAAGGAGGATCCAACAACCAGGAGAGTAACTAATTCCTCGTCTCCACACCCTACCGGGGGATAAAACCGGCTAACGAAAAACCCACTGTCAGCGCGGCCAAGCTTTGCCAGTGGGCATCCGTCCTAAGTTACCAGCCACTGCCTCGCGGCGAGTGACCAACTGTTGTTTTGCTCTTTCTTGAGGGCATTATATCACGGTTGATCCTTGCTGTCAAGGGTGTAGTGGGTGATTGCCCAAAATCGGGCATGGAAAGGGCCTATTTCCATGAATACCTATACCCATACGGCACGACCAGGTGAGAATGGTCGGCCAACCAACCTCTATCCGCAGCCACCCGATGCACATATCACATCGCGGACTGCCCCTCTACCTGATCGAGCAATGACCGATACTTCCCCAGGCGGTCTGTTCGCCAACCGAAGAACTGCCCGTAACATCAAGGCGGGCAACTTCTGTTGGATGGAGATGGCGGCATTCGAGGTGCTTGAAAAGCACTTCGTGGCCGAGAGCCTACGCACCGCTACCTGCATCTATGTTGCCCTCTGCCGCCTCGCATCGCAGCAAGGCAACCGCCCTGATCCGAGAGCATACAACGCCGAAATCGCCCGCATGGTCCATTGCACGGTACGTACCGTGCAGCATTATATCAGCCAGTTTGAGGAGTTGGGACTGATTGGCAAGGAGGAGCATCGCAAAGGCTGGCTGAACGACCGCAATAGCTATGTCCTGCACGCGATGCAACCGCGCAAGTCACTCGCCCCTTCCCCTGATGAAGACTGGGTGCAGCGGGCAACACCCGTAGACGAAGTTGCACGGGTGGCGATGGACGCAGCTACGGGTGAAGATGGCTGCACCCTTAATACAACAAAAGAATCTAAAGAAACAAAGAAACAAACAAACAGGCGGAGTGCTGCTGGCACGAAGGGGGATGTTATTTGCCCCCACACTAGGAGTGCCGCAGCCAGAGTACAACCCCCAACGGTAGCCGATCCTCTCGATACTGAACATGAGCGAGCTGCTGCTGGTCTACGTAACATCGGGGTGGAACGAGACGTAGCGGCCGCCATCGCCAGGGAATACCCCGCAGCGGTGGTGGATGGTTGGGTGGAACGGTCCACAAAGCCGGGGGTTCGTGATCGGGCTGGCTGGGCGCTAGCCCGCATCCGCAGTGGGGAAGCGCCATCGCTGCGCGAGGGACTGGACGTGGCAAAATATACCACCGGCAAGTATGCCCATCTCTTCCAGCGCGACGCAGTTATTATCGAACAACCAGCGGACACCGCCAATGGCACGGATGAGCAGTCCCCCCCATTGCCTTCCTCACCTTTGCCTCAACAACTACAACCTAACGAAGCCACTATATCGCAGCCCATGCAATCCTGGGGGCCGACAGAGGCATTCTCAGGGCAGCAGTCAGCCGTGGAGCAGACCGCGGTGAATACCCTCCCGCCACCCAGCGCCACGCAGCAGGCGATCTGGCACGCCACAAAGGAGGAACTGCTGCTTGATGTGAGCGGCAGCGCGAAGCTGTGGCTACAGCATATGCGGCTTGTCGAGGTGGATGCTGATCGGCTGATACTTTCGTCGCCGCCAGTGGGGGGAGTGGCAAACGCTGGCCTTTACGCCGAACGCATCGCCACTCTACTCGGCACGATGATGGGCCGCGCTGTGCAGGTGGAGTTTCAGTCAGGTTGGTGAGGGTGCAGCACGGCTACTGCTCAAGTTTGCGCTTCGTCGCTGGTTTCGTTCCCATCGTCGCCAACCACCAGCGTGTAGAGCAGCTTGAATGCTTTGTCCTCGGCATTACCCAGCACCGACCATGGCTGCTTGCCGGTGGCAACTTGATGAAAACTGCCGCCGCATACCCCCAACTTCAGGTGGGGGTTAGGCGTGCCAGTAGGTGAATAGAGCTTGACAAGGCATACCGTATATGGTATACTGTAACCATGCAAGCACGAAAGACAAAACACGTTACGTACAAACTGGGCTATCATTTCGTATGGTGTCCCAAGTATCGCAAAGCAGTGCTGACCGATGAGGTACGTACTCTCATTGACAGCGAGATGCGCCGCCTCTGCGCTGAAAACGGTTGGGAAGTGGGTTCGTTGAACGTGCAGCCGGACCATGTGCATCTGTTCGTTAGTGCGCCGCCCGCGATTGCACCATCGCTCATTGCCAACACGCTGAAGGGCATCACCGCCCGCCAGGTGTTCAAGCAGTTTCCTGAGTTTAAGAAGCAAGAGTTTTGGGGAGGCCACCTTTGGAGTAGGAGTTTCTACGTTGGCAGTGTTGGCGATATGAGCGAAGATACCGTTCGCAAGTACATCGAACTGGGGCAAGGACAAGATTAGATGCTTATCCGCAAGACATTCAAATATCGCATTCTTGACCCCAACAAGCAAGTAGCTACCAAACTTGACTGGGTGCTGTGGAAGTGCCGCGAGGTATATAACGCTTCCCTTACCGAACGGCGCGAGGCGTGGCGGATGTGCCATAAATCTATCAGCTACGAAGCCCAGGCTAACCAACTTCCCGCGATTAAAGAGATCGCTCCTGAGTACAAGGAGATTGGCAGCCATGTGTTGCAAGATGTGCTGCGTCGCTCCGACAAGACCCATCAAGCCTTCTTTGGGCGCTTTAAGCGGGGTGAAAAGGCTGGCTTCCCCCGCTACAAGGGGCGAAGTCGCTACAACAGTTTCACCTATCCCGATATTGCGGGCTGGAAGCTGACAGGTAATACCTTGCATCTCAGCAAGATTGGCAGTGTTCGCATCAAACTGCATCGCCCGATTGAGGGCAGGATTAAAACTGTCACCATCAAGCGCGAGGGCGCACATTGGTACGTTATGTTTAGCTGTGAGATTGAACAAGAGGTTGCCCCTGTTGCCATTGTTACCGAGGTTGGCATTGACGTTGGATTGGAGAAGTTCGCCACGCTCAGCAACGGTGAGCAGATTGCCAATCCCCGCTGGTATAGATTGTCGGCTGATAAGCTGGCGGCCAAACAGCAAGCCCTGGCCCGCTGTGTTCGTGGCAGCAACCACCGGAGCAAGGTGAAGCGGCAAGTGGCTGCCTGGCATCGCAAGGTTGCCAACCAGCGGCGCGACTTCCAACACAAATTGTCGCGCCGATTGGTAGATACGTTCGATGCTATCTATGTTGAAGATTTGCAGATTGCCAATATGAGCAAGCGGGCCAAACCCGTTGTGGATGAGGCGGCGACCGCTATTCAGGGTGCGACTGTCTACGCTCATAATCATGCCTCGGCAAAGAGTGGACTAAACAAGTCCATATCCGATGCTGGTTGGGGATACTTCCTTCAGATGCTAGCTTACAAGGCTGAGAGTGCCGGTAAGCTGCTACGCAAGGTTAATCCCCGCTATACCAGCCAAGCCTGTTCAGGTTGCGGTGTTGTGGTCAAGAAAGCATTGGATGAACGCTGGCACTCCTGCGAGTGTGGGGTTGAACTCGACCGTGACCACAATGCCGCACTGAATATTTGTAAGCTGGGAACCAGCTTGCGTCTAAGTTCTGCTTAGATGCGATGCTCACCCCTTCAGGGGTGGGTAGTTCACACAGCGTCTGCTCGGCCTCGGAGCGATATACGCCGACCTCGGCCAGCGCAGCTGCAGCAGAAGTACGCACGTGAACTTTAGCGTAATCCTGCTTGGCGCGATGAAGCGCATCCCTGGCATTGCCTTGGTCGCCTGCTACTGCGCCAGGCGCCTGCATTATGGCGATGCGAACTTTGGGCGACTTATCGCTTGCTAGTTGGTCGAGCATTGTGATCAGGATGTTGTCATCCTCTCTTAGCGTGGGGCGGCGCGTAACGGCGGCATTAGCCCGAATGAACAAAGTCTGCTGTTCGCCATTTGCGAAAGCTGGCGGGTAAGCAGATGCGCTTCCACCGGGATTGTAACCATGTTCTCAGCCGCCGCATTGTTGATTGAGCGGCAATGAGCAAGCCTGGGGTGAATGGCCTGCGGCAAGCGGCTAGCCTCGCTTTTCGACTGCGAGGGTTCGCTACTTGCAAATAGCCTGGTGAGTAGCAGCGCTCATAGGAAGGGAGAGGCTACGGGGGAGAGCGAAGGTGAACGCGAATAGGTACGTGTAGAGAGTAGGGCGGGAGCGAAGCGCGTGCGAAAAGTAAGTACGAAGGCGGTTAATGATGGGCTTGAAGGTGGGTACCCGTGTTTTTTTAAGATGCACAAGTTTGACCACCCTCTACAAAATTAACCAATCAACAGATTGAGCCTATCCCCTCGTCATCACAATTAGCATCGAAATATCCTATATATATGCTATATTGCTGCTTCGTTCGGGACGCGCTGCTGTGGATCAGTTATGTCAACGAGAGCTGCTAATATTACCAATATTTGCTATTTTCGATAAACTGTGGTATGATCTCCTTGTTACTTGAGACTTCAGTGATTGTTTCTTATCCTATCCCCTTTGGGAGAGCTTAGGGTGAGATGCAATGCTGTTTGGGCAAGATGCGCTACGGCGTATCTGCCCGTCCAGTTCCTGCGTAACCGCTAGTCTGTTCACCCAGCCTAAGATCATAGGATAGGATAAGAACAATGGCAACGCACATCCTCGTTATCGGCGATGACCCCTCCCTACTCCAGCAAATAGACGAGATACTCTCCGCCGCAGGCTACATCATCAGCACCCTAACCCATGCCGCGTACAAACCTGAAGCAGCCCACCGCGTCCAGGCCATCCTGGTCGTAGTTGACCGCACCCCGGATGAGGACATTACCATCTGGCAGACCGTGCAGAGGATGAGACTGGACCGCTTCATGATGCACCTGCCGCTAATCATTTGCACTGACCTCGATCCGGACCCGCAGGAAACCAGCTATTACGAAAAGCGGCACATCATCTTCGTGCAGAAACCTTTTAAAGATGGCGAACTGCTCGAAGCGGTAAACTCCACGCTACGTAGCCTCCCTGCGAAATCAGAAGCGCCAGCTAGCGTTAGATTGTCAGCATAAGCTCAGGACGATGAGACCAGGCTGGCGCAAGAGCTAGCCGCAATGCTGGCCGAGCATAGCAGCTTACGCTATTCAATGGCGGCTAGAACGTTTGCGCGGCGCCTGGTCTTAACCTGCCAAATCGAATGATAGATATCCTTCAACTATGTCTAGCCACCATGGTGCCGAGCAACCGCTATGCTAAATCGCATCCTCGTCGTAGATGACAGCCCACCCATACTTTCTATACTGGGCGACATACTCACTGCCGCAGGGTATCGGGTCATCACCCAGGCTTTCCCCCTGGCTAATGCCGACCAGGTGCGTCATGCTGCTCCTGACCTGATCATCCTGGACTATTGGCGCGGTAGTGAGGAAGTCAGTCATGCGACTATCGAGCTGATTATGCAGAGCGCGGATTTGGCCTATCTCCCGCTTATCATCTGCACTGGCTATGCTGATGGGCCTATGATACCTCAATCTCCAGTGCGACGGAGTAGCGTGATGGTTCTCAGCAAACCCTTCGACGTTGACGACCTGCTTGCCGTAGTGACGATTACCTTGGCTGAAGCGTCTAAACATCACTATGATGGGCAGTAGTCACCACTATAGCTTTCGCTTGCTGCCCCTAACTTGAGGAGTAAGCAGTGAAGCACACCAATCCTCAGCACCCCGTCTTTAGATAGCTCAAAGACTTGCCGATGCCACCGATCCATCATCCACTAGCAGTCCCAAGGCGGAGGAGTCACAATGCCCAAACGCATCCTTGTAGTAGATGACAGCAGCGAAATACTCGACCTGTTCCGCGACCTGCTCTCTGATGAGGGCTACACCGTCATTACTCAGCATTATCCCATCGAGAGCGCGGCACAGGTGCGTCGCGCCGCACCCGACCTAATTATCCTCGACCATTGGATGCACAATAAGGAGGTAAGTCAGGTGGCTATTACGCGCATCAGGATGGCTGCTGATCTAGCGCACATACCGATTATCATCTGCACCGGCTTCGCCAATGGACAAGATGTGCAGGCGATTGCACACAGGGAGAAGAACCTGCAGGTTCTCAGCAAGCCATTCAACATTGATGACCTATACGAGATGGTCCAACTGCTGATTACCAGGGCTGAAGCGCAAGCGGCGACTGCTAATCAGCAAATAGCCCAATCAGCAACTGAATGAGCCGTGCCACATAAGATAGGCAGGTCTAGTCACTCAGAGCCTGGTAGAAATACCGACCATGCAGCGCATCCTGATGATACGGGTGGGCTGCCTGATATTGGCGCGGCAAGGAGTAGCAACCTACGCCGCCTACTGTCACATCAGTCACCACGTAGATTTACCACTACGGCCGCATATGGCGGACTACTAGCCCCCGCCTTCGCCTCAGCCTGCTTAATCATCCGCTTTACAGTGGCAAAGAGTTCGTCAATATCGAATGGCTTGAGCAGTAGATCGACGTTCTCCAGCCTTAGCTGCTCCTTCAGCGCTGCTGCCCCATGACCTGGAACGGTGCAGATAATGACGGGAACGGCACTGAGATTCACACTCTTCTTCATCAAGGTGAGGATGTCCTGGCTGCTATCTATCCCCTTTTGCAAATGATCGAGGATAATCAGATTAGGATTGGCACGGCGTACCTCGTCCAGTTCCTGAAGAGATTCCGACCTGCCAATGACCAAGTAGCCCTCGGCAGTGAGCAGATCGCGAAGCAGCTTCAGAATCACTGGGCTATCGTCTACTATCAGGATGCGCTTAGGCATGGGCCTCCTCGGTGGGTATGGCTATCCATCCCGGTGCATCTGCTACCCCTCAACCTGCCCGGCCTACCCTACCGCCATTTCCTGCGGCTCTCCGAACGTCTGGAAGCGGAATTGAAGGATGTACTCAAGCGTAAGCAAACGCAAGTGGAGAAGGGCAGTGACCATGCCCAGGGCGATGCGCTGTCCATTCTGCTGACCGTGTTTGGTAACGATGACACGGTGCATTCCACCGATGCCAACCCACATAGCAGTCCTCTCAACCTGACCGAAACGCAGCTCCTGGGTCATGTGGCTACCATCTTTAGCTCAGGACACGAAACCACTGCCAGTGCGCTGACCTGGACGCTCTTTTTGCTGGCCCAGCATCCGAAAGTGCTAGCAGACCTGGTTGATGAACTGGAAGGTAAGCTCCATGGGGCTGCGCCCACCTTGACACAACTGCACGAATTGCCGCTCTTGGATCATGTGATAAATGAGAGCCTTCGCCTCTTTCCGCCGGGGATGTGGATGATACGCACCAGCACCCGCCCCTTTGAACTTGGCCCTTATCGCCTCCCGGCCCAGACGCGCCTGATTTACAGCCCGGCAATAATTCATCGTCGGCCCGAGCTATATTCCGACCCGCACCGTTTCCTCCCCAGCCGCTGGGAAACGATCACACCATCGCCCTATGAATACCTACCATTTGGCGCAGGGCCGCGCCGCTGTCTGGGAGCCACATTTGCCATGCTGGAGCTGCGGCTGGTCATCTCGCTAATCGTGCAGCGCATCCGGTTCGCGATCCCTGACGGCACCAGGGCGGATCGAGGCGGGACGATACTCTCCTTTCCCAGTGGTGGGCTGCCAGTAATCATCCACAGTCAGGATCGCAAGTTTCGCGCAGGTCACCTGCGGGGGGACATCTCCGATCTGCTAATGTCGTAAGCAATCTGGTAGCGGAGGGTGAACGACGCTATCATGTCGCGCACAAGCGTTGCTCCTTTAAAAGGAAGATAGCGCAGTAAAACTTTAACTAAATAATAACACATTTGAAATAACTGACTAACAGCCTGCTAATGACTGACCCATTAGAATATAAGTTGAGAGTTCGCCTGCTACAGCGGCGAACCGCTTATGCTGCTATGTGTCGCGCCTATACCAAAGATCAGGCTAGCGTTATAGACAACTGTGAGGGACATGGATGATTGGATTTAGCGAAATTGAAACCCAGCAGCGCCAGCGCTTCAAGGGTATTTCTACCGATCTGATCGCGCTTACGTGCAGAATTGCCAAGCTATCACTGAGCCGCACTCTTGATGATGTGCTGAAACAAGCGGCTGCCGTACTCGGTATGATTGGAGCCGAGAGTACCATCGTCTTGCTGAATACCGATCTAAGTAGCAAGACGAAGGCTATCTCTGGGCAAGCAGGGCTTGTTCACGGCGAATATGGACAGGGGAACAGTGCATTTCGCTATAAGGTAGGGGCATACTATCGACAGCTCTCCGCCAGCGAACTACAACCAACCCTGCTTGATCAGGGGCCAAGCTTCGGCTGGAGGAGCAGCAATCTGGAAGACAGTAGAGTTATGCACTGCGCCCCCCTATTTGTCGGCGAAAAGGTGGCCGGGACACTGGCATTCGTCCTATTTCAAGTCCAAACTCTTGACAGCAGCGATTTTGCCATCCTCTCGGCGCTGGCTACCGCTGTCGGGTCGGCGGCAAGCGGGATACTCCAGGCCGAGCATGCGCAGCGTAGCGTCACCGAACTTCAGGTGCTATATGAGATGTCGGCGATCATGGCTGGTCTTACGTTGGATCTGGGAGCGCTACTGCGCCAAACCGCCCAAATCGCCAGTCGAGTAGTACACGCTAGCGCTGCCACTCTGTTGCTGCTGGATGAGAAGACCAACGAACTCGTGCTTGAACTGCCAAGTCAACAGAATAGCTCGGTCGGTCAGGAGTTTCGCTTGCGGGTCGAGCCAGGTATAACTGGCACAGTAATGGACGAGGGCCGCGCTGTATTTGTCAACCAGGTAGATGAAAATTCGCCCTGGCGTGAGTTGGCCGCCAAACGATACGGCCTGATCATTCGTTCGCTGCTCTGTGTGCCAATGCAAGTATATGGTCGAACAGTCGGTGCGCTGTTGGTGATGAACAAGATAGACAATCAGGGTCAAGCGGTGCATTTTAACGATGAAGATGCGGCGATGTTGAACTCGATAGGAACGCAATCTGCGGCCGCACTTGAGAATGCCCGGCTTTATCAGAACTTGCTGACCGAGCGTGACCGGCTAATTGCTATACAGGAGGAAGGTCGGCGCAGCTTCAGCCGCGACCTGCATGACGGCCCGGCGCAGGGACTGGCAATGATGGTGATGCGGATTGATCTAGTCAGACGGATGTTGAGCCCCAACCCCCAGACAGTATTGCATGAGCTAGCCGAGCTTGAGCGACTGGTGCGTAATACTAGTAAAGAGGTACGAAACCTGCTTCTTCAACTCAGGCCGATCGTGCTGGAGACACAAGGGCTGCTGGCCGCTATTCAGACGCTCATCACTGAACGCCAGGGTGAGGGCGGCGTAACCTACAGCCTCAGCATCGTACCCGGGCTTGACCTCTCATCATTGACCCCAGCATCCAAGGGAGCGATCTACTCGATTATGCAAGAAGCAATCAATAATGCCAGGAAATCGGCAATGGCGAAGCACGTTTGGCTTGAGCTGAGTGAGCAGCTTGTCCAGTTCAACATTGATAGCAATGGCAATCTAAAGAACGCACAAGTATTGGATAAGACCTCAAGCTGTAGTCTGGTTGTGGTTATTCGTGATGATGGGCGTGGATTCGACGTGGATAAGGTGCTGGGTAGCTATACCGAGAAAGGCAGCTACGGTTTGCTAAATATGCGCGAGCGTGCCGAGTTGCTCAACGGTGACTTGCAAGTGCAGAGTGAGGTGGGAAAAGGTACGACTATAACTCTGCGCGTACCCCTCCCCAGGCTGGCGAGATAATTAGCCTAAGCCGCGCTGCCATGCACTTAGGATTACAACTGCGCTTGGCAAAACCAGCTTCTAACTACACTCAACTTGATGACATTACTAGCTACTATAACATTAGGTTTTGCGCCTGTCCTAGCAGCGACTGCGGCTGTAATATTAGTAGTACAAGGTCGCTTATAGGTTGAAGATGGGCTGGTCGCCGCCGAGCGGCACGGCACATACATACGCTGCCGCCTGGCGAATGCGTCAATAATCAAGCTATGGCTGGATCTACGCTCGGCTGGTGAGCAGCAATTGGCGGAGGTAAGTCCCGCACTGAACGCATATCGGCCCCAGCGGCATCCGTTCGACACAATCAGTATGGCGGAGCTAGAGGCACGTCAGCAAAAGGGCGAGGCAGCGCTGCTCGACGTTCGACCTGAAGATGAGTATAAGGCGGGTCATCTACCCCATGCCATCTCCATCCCGATTAGCAAATTGCCAGCGCGGGTCGCTGAACTGCCCACTGACCGCTTGATTGTGGCTTACTGCCGGGGGCCTTATTGTGTGTATGCTGATCAGGCGCTTGCTTTGCTCCAGGAAAGTGGCAGGCGGGGCGCACGGTTGGAAGAAGGGGTTAACGAGTGGCGGCAGCTGGGGAAAATCGTCGAGTTTCGCAGTTGAGTAGCGAACTTCTTATTTTGTTTGTTGAGGTGACGCTGAGACAGAGGAAAGCGCGGCACAGTTTAGATGCAAGTTCGCGCTGGTCTGCGTATTGAGTGTGATTTGTTGCTAAATGGACACCCTGCACGTTACTCCAAAGTTCCAACCACAACTGTAGCACTGCGGGACGGCAGAGTGGTGGTATATGCACGTGCCGTTTTGCCAAAAGGTGGGGCAGCGCGACCTTGATTGTCTCATCGAAGCCGCTGTAGAAATAGCTAGGCCGAAGATGCCGCACTAGATGCACCTGTATGCGAGAATGCTGGGCCAGATCCTTTTGACCAGGTAAACGTTGGGGCTGATGTCCTACTTGAACGTGTATCGCTCGATCGCCTCCTCAATCTTTGTTTCTGTCTTCTTCTTGGTGCTGTTGTCGTACCCGCCGAGTCAAATCATTGCATCCCCCTTAGTTAAACAACATATCGCTCTGCACACTTGCATCGAGGGCAAACAAAAAGCGTGAAGACCTCTGGCTGGCCGAGTTGATCAACCGGACTCATGCTTAGGAAGCGTACCCTGGCGGGAGGGGCGCTTATACCTGCCGAGTTATTCAGGTGTTTGCGGGGATATTATGCTAAAAAAGCCGTATTGTCCCTGCTACTATCAATAAGTTGCGTATACCACGCGCTGTTGAGCGATTAAGTAATCCTTCGTCTAATGGCAGGGGACTTAGCTGCATGAAATTCGATATTTCTATTGGTGTTCGTCCTGCCTGACCCACATTACAAATGTAAAGAACACTACACATACTCTGTAAAGCCCTTTATATACGGTGTGTAATAACCGCGCTATAATCTTCTCAAGTTGTAACCAATACCGGCTCATACGAAGAAGGTAGCATAGACGATGAAGTGCCGCAAACGTCTAAGCCGCCAACACCTCCGCTATACCAGCTCTCAGCATCGCCGTCGCCCAAGCCACGTCGTTACTTTAACTTCTAACTTAGCCAATACTGCAAAAGCAGAAATGTTAATCGGGCTAGCATTATGCTGCCAATCGTGCCGACTTCTCGGTAATAACTGCTTTTGACTGTGTACTGCCAGTGAAAGAAAGGAGGTGATAAGCTCCTGGCGCTACGTAGATTACCTACCTGAGATCAGCAAGCGGTCGCCACCTATACCCAACCAGGAGACCGGCTTGCTCCACAACTACCCAACCATTCACTTACATAACCACTAAGGAGGTTACAGATGTCTCGAAAACTCAAGCTGATGCTCCCCCTGATGTTCCTGTTCGCCCTCGCGGCCGCTAACATCGGCATGGCCTCCGCCCACAACTGGGGCGGCTGGCACTGGGACAAGTCAGGTGCCAACATCCAGATCCAGGAGTGGCAGTATGGCAGCACCACGGCACAGGCGGAGGCCGCCCGCCTCGACAAGTGGAACAATATCGGTATCCTGTACAACTACAGCGTCAACTACCACACCGATGTCTCAGTCTATGACGGCAACTTCGGGGATACTGGCTGGGGTGGCCTGGCTAGCATCGAGAGTTCGAGCTGGGATTGGGGTTGCTGGTGTTCCGACCACATTAGCCACGCCCACGCCCGCTTCAACACGTATTATGGTACCAGCGACACCTGGTGGATTCAGGGTGTGTACTGCCAGGAAGTGTTCCATACCTACGGCTTCGACCACGACAACACCGGCGGCTGCATGGGTCTCGGCTACTTCCCTGGCAGCTCGAACGTCATCGACCAGCACAACGCTGATGACTTCTACAACCGTTATCGGTTCCACTAAGCCGGGACCGACAACCGCAACCATTTGTTGACATAGCTTAAAGGAGAAACCAAAATGAACAAGTATCGAATGATGTGGGCAGGTGCGGCAGTGCTGACTCTGGCCCTGATCGCCCAGTTCACCATCTATGCGACTGCCGACCCCGCCGCTTCCGCTCATGCGGTCTGGCTGTTCCAAGCCAAGAGCTTCAGCGACGTAGTGAACAAGGCACAGGTTATCGTCGAAGTACAGGTCGTCTCCGTCGCCAAAGGCCCCGACATTACCATCCCGCTACCCCAGGAGCCTGATGGCAAGGATGTTGTTCCCACGCAGCACATCACCGTTCAGGTGCTGAAGTCGAATAAAGGCAACATCGCCGCCGGTCAGCAACTGACTGTATTCCGTACCGGCGGCGAAACCACAATCCCCGCTGGCCCGCCCGCTGGCACAGGCAAAGGCGACCCCAACGCTGCTCCGCCGCCGCAGAACGTCAAGGTGAAGGTGCTGCTGCTCGAAGACGACCCCGCATATCAGGTGGGCGAACGTTACTTCCTTCTGATGGTGCCAGGCCCGAACGGCACACTTCGCCCCGTCTCACCTGATGGCCGTTACCACATAACGACCACCGGCACACTAACGCCAGTATCGGGCAGCGATGTCGCCAAGAGCATTGCGGGCCGCACGGTTCAAGATGCGCTCGGCTCGGCCAAAGTCGGCTCGAACTAAACTTACCTGGTAAGTTAGCGCCAGCCGCTAACCTTTGCCAGCTAGGAAAGATGGACAGGCTGCCCTTGCGATAAGGGCAGCCTGTCCGCTATCTTATACCGTTACCAGAGGATAAAGCAGTAAATCGTAGGGGCGGGTGGTGGCCCGCCCTGGTGCAGCGCCATCAATGCTGATGTTACCGCACCACCTACCAGATTTGGTATTACACTGCTTTTGAAAATTACAACCACGGCTACAATAGCAGAATGGCAGAG
>JBBRMT010000047.1:0-22456 GCA_038230695.1 Chloroflexia bacterium | reverse complement strand
CTGCTCAATATGCGCGAACGCGCCACCAACCTGCGTGGCGACCTGAACATATCATCCACCCCCGGCAGTGGCACCAGCGTGGTGATCACCATCCCGGCTGAGGTGAATGGCTAATCAGGGGGTTGTGCCTATCCCAGCAGGGCGAACAATGGATCGCCCCTACTAATCAGCCGCTCACCGCAGGGCGAACAACGGTTCGCCCCTACTAATCAGCCGCTTCCCGCTAAACTTGTTACCCACCCTGGCTAAATCTTGCCAGTTGCGCCTATTCCTCAACCATGCTATACTGGATATGATATTGAAGCGCAACGGGGGATAGGTTTATGGGCAAAGCGGTAGCCGATTCCGGTTTGCAGGAAAGCGATGTGCAGAGCCTGCTGGAACAGGCAGCGGGAACGATTGAGGGGCAACTTGTCAGCCTGCGTCATACCTATGAGACGGCCAAGCGGGCGCTGGAGCAGGCCGAGGTAGAGCAACGCCAGCTCGATCAGTTGCTGGAAGAACTTAGCTATCATCGCCAGTTTGCGGTACATGGTAAAACGCGCATCAAGGACGATCCGCTGGCTCCCTACCTGGAAGGGTTGAGCCAGCGGGAGGGTCAATTGCGGCAACGGGGCGAACAGTTGCAGGCCAGTCGAGAGCGGCTGGGGCGGCTGTGCGGCAAAATGGAGATGCTGATTCGGCTGCTGGAAACCAGCGGCAGCTATCTGCTACGCAGTGAGGCTAGCGGCGCGACGCTAGACGACCCTCTGGAGGCGGCATTGCGAGTGCGGTTGGTGCAAGGGCAGGAGAGCGAACGGGCGCGGCTGGCCCGCGAGGTTCACGACGGCCCCGCCCAGATCCTGACGCATTTGGCGATGGGGCTGGAGTTTTGCGAACAACTGTTGCGTAATCAGCCCTAGAGCGTACCGCAGGAGTTGGCGAAGCTGCGTGGCAATGCCCGCGAGGGATTGCGCGATATACGTCGCTTCATCTTCAATCTGCGCCCACCCAGCCTGAGCGACTCTGGCCTGGTGCCAACCGTGCAACGCTTCATTGACGATTTCCGCGAACAGTGCAACATCGAGGTACAGGTCAACGCCATCGAGCCGGGTAGCCTCAGCCCCGATGCCGAGCTAGCGGTGTTCCGCATTGTGCAAGAGAGCCTGCGTAACGTGCAGAAACATTCCGAGGCTGCCCATGTAGTGGTGGACATTGCCCGACAGCCTGATAACACAACCCTGATGACGATCAAGGACGATGGCAAGGGCTTCGATGCCCACGCCAGAACCAGTGGCGCGGGGCTGGTGAGTATGCGCGAACGCGCCGAGCTAATCGGTGGCAAGCTCAACGTCAATAGCCGGCCCGGCTATGGAACCGAGCTAACCCTGCTGCTGCCACCAGGCGAGGCATAGCGACCACTGAAGAGTGGTGAGTGATGAGTGATGAGTGACGGGTTATCCACTTATAAACTCATGCCTCATGCCTCATGCCTTATTCTACATTCTACATTCCTTATGGGGGTATAAGCATATGACCGGCGAAAAGCATCGTATCATCATCGTAGACGACCACCCTATCTTTCGACAGGGGGTACGCGCCATCCTGGAGGCAACCAGGGATATCGAGGTGGTGGGCGAGGCGGCGGATGGTCAGCGGGCCATCGCCCTTGCCGAAAGCCTTACCCCCGACATCATGCTGGTGGACATCAACCTGCCGGGGCTGAACGGACTGGAGGTGACGCGGGTGGTGAAGCGTCGCCAGCCGCAGACCGCGATCATCATCCTCAGTGTCTATGAGGACGATGAGCAGTTGTTCAACAGTATCAAGGTGGGCGCGGCGCACTATTCGTCGAAGGACATCACCCCGGAGCAGTTGGTTTCGATTGTGCGTCTGGTAAGCCAGGGTCACTATCTGATCAACGAGAACGTCCTGAGCAAGCCGTTCGTTGCCAGTCGCGTGCTTAACCAGTTCCGCGAACTGGCGATGGTTGAGGAGGAGGGTGGGGCGATCTTTGCGCCGCTGACTGGCCGCGAGGTGGAGATCCTCGACTGCATCGCACGGGGCAAGAGCAACAAGCAGATTGCCCGCGATCTCAACATCAGCGACCAGACGGTGAAAAACCACATTACCAGTATCCTGAAGAAGCTGCAAGTCAATGACCGCACCCAGGCAGTAGTCTACGCCTTCAAGCATGGCTGGATCAAGGTGCCAGAGGGTGATAACTAGAAGGTGGGGTAATGGTACAGGCACAACAAAAGAAGCATGAGCTAAACGGCAGCGAACTGAGCGCGAAGTATCATGCTATCGTCCAGGATGTAGATAGCCTGCCACCAGAGATGCTCGCTGATTTGGTGCGCCATATTATGGACACGATTAGCCGACAGTTGAGCATAGGGCGGGGCTCCAACCGAGGACGTGAGCGCAAGCGCGAGAACGGTCATGGCACTGAAGCGAGACTGGTTGAACAGCAGCGATTGCCAAACGCACTCAGACCAGAGCGCGATCGAGGGACTCTGGAAGAAGCTCTGGGCTACCTAGCTACCGATAAACCCGCACCCACTGATGAAGAGGTTGAGCGGATACTGAATGAGCGTGTTATGGAACGATATACCAGATCATAAAGGGGCGCACAGATGTGCGTCCCTCATTTATCACTAATCACTCATCATTAATCACTACCTCTAGAACACTCTCTTCAGCACCCCGATAGCGCCTTGCTTCCAGGGAACGCGGTGGGTTACACCCGACTGGTTGGCGAATTGCTTCTCGTGTTCGATGTACCACTGCAGGTTACGGATCAGCGCGTCCTGATTGGAATACTTCGGCTTCCAACCCAGTTGTTTCTCCGCCTTCTCGATCGAGACGAACGAGTCCTTAGAGGCGGTCTCGTAAACCCACTTGTACAGCGGCGACACGTGCAGCATCTCCAGAAACCGCAGGCCGAGGATGGCCGGGCCAGCAGGGAAGGGGATGATCTTTTTGCCATAGCCTGCATAGTCCAGCACCGCCTGATAGTCCTTCTTCATGGTGGTGAACTCTTTTGCGCCGACGTTGAAGGTGTCGTTGGCCTGTTCGGCGGGCAGGGTCATACACAGGTAGATGGCCTGGCAGAGATCTTCGACATCGAGGAGCTGGTAGCGGTTCTTGCCGCTGCCGATCATGGGGAAGTTGCGCTTGTCCAGCGCCCAGTCATAGAGCAAGGCGAATACCCCCAGCCGCTCCGGGCCAACGAACGACTTGGGCCGAATAATCGGCACAATCATGCCTTTGGCGCGATATTCCAGACAAACCATCTCTGCCTGGATTTTGGCCTGCCCGTAGGGGCCAACCCCTTCCAGCTTATCAGTCTCGTATAGAGGGTGATGGTCGGGGATGCCGTAGACGGCGGTGGAGGAGATGTGGACGAAACGCTTGACCCCATGCGCCAGCGCGGATGCTAGTAGGGTGCGGGTACCTTCTACATCGGTGGTGTATATATCCTGCGGGGTGTAGAGGGGCAGCGCGGCGGCGGTATGTACCACAATGTCCACGCCTTCCATCGCCTTGTCCACCGCCTTGCGGTCACGGATGTCGCCCTTGATGATGGTAATCTTGCCCATCATATCAGCATAGTCGTAGTCAACAATATCAAGCGAGGTCAGGCTGTAACTGCCCTGCTTCAGCAGGTAGCGTTCCAGGTTGATAGAGAGGAATCCGGCCCCGCCGGAGATAAGGATTTTTTGTTGAGTCTTTTCTGGTTGCGGTTCTTGCAGTTCAGGCACTTGGTAATTTTCCTTCCTATTCACACTCCAACCCTCGCCTAAAAGGGGAGGGCTGGACTTGGTTGGTATTGTAGGGCAGGCAACAAATACCCACCCCTGACCCCTCCCGGTGGGAGGGGAATATTCATTAGTCATCAGATAGGCTGTCGCGCAACTTTTCGATGTTTTCGAGGGCGATGCCGGTGCCGAGCGCGACGCACTGCAATGGCTTGTCGGCGACGTAGCATGGCACGCCCGTCACCTGGGTGAGCAGTTCGTTGATATGGCGGAGTTGTGCGCCGCCGCCGGTCATGATCATACCTTTATCCACAATGTCGGAGGCGAGTTCGGGCGGAGTTTGCTCCAGCACGGTGCGTACCGCGCCGATAATTGCATCGAGCGGTTCGCTGATCGCCTCGGTGATTTCGTTGCTGCGTACCTGGATAGTGCGCGGCAGACCCGCCACCTGATCGCGGCCCCGCACCTCCATAGTTAGTTCCTTCTCCAATGGCAGGGCCGAGCCAATCTGCATCTTGATGTCTTCGGCGGTGCGTTCGCCGATCATCAGGTTGTATTTGCGCTTGATATAGGCGGTAATTGTCTCATCCAGCTTGTTGCCGCCCACGCGGATGCTGTTGCTAACCACAATGCCGTACAACGAGATAATCGCCACCTCAGTTGTGCCACCACCAATGTCAACAATCAGGTTGCCGCTACTGTCAGCAATCGGCAGTTGCGCTCCCAATGCGGCTGCCAATGGCTCACGAATCAAATGTACCTCACGGGCGTGGGCCTTGAGCGCGGCATCGCGCACAGCACGACGTTCCACGCTGGTCACCCCGGCGGGGATGCAGATCATCACTTCGGGCTTGGTCAGGTTGAAGTAGCGGCCACGGGCGCGGCCAATGAAGTGCTGTAGCATCGCCTCAGTTACTTGATAATCGGCGATTACCCCGTTAGCCATCGGCTTGATTACCTCGATGGTCTCAGGGGTGCGGCCCAGCATATCGTAGGCGCTCTTGCCCACCGCCTTCACCCGCCCGTCCTTGGTCGAGATGGCGACTACCGAAGGCTCGTTTAGCACTATGCCTTTGCCGCGCACAAAAACAAGCACGTTGGCGGTGCCGAGGTCAATGCCGATCTGTGGGGTTAGCCACGACATGGGTACTCCTAGCTAAGATTGTCAGATAATTGATTGCCGATTGCTGATTATATACGATTTACAAAAATTACGCAACGTCGGTTGGTGGTTTGCACAGGCGGCATAATCAGAGTGAAGCGCAGTTCGCCCCTCCGCCGTTTGCAGGTCTGAAGGGGCTAGCCTTGCGGATGTTATTGCGTGCTTTCGGTGCTACCCATGCCGGGGCGATTGCGACGGCGGCGGGCGACGTTGAGAGCTACCAGGCTGCGGCGCAGAGCCAGGTCGTTAACAAAGGCGGCATCACCAGATACGCCCCGCGCCTTGTCATCCAACGCCCGCTGGCGGGCCGCTTCAGCGGCGGCCACGTCAATATCTTCAGCCCGCACCGCCACATCGGCCAGGATGGTGACACGATTGTTGGACACTTCGAGGAAGCCGCCGCTGATTAGCAGGTGCTGCTCGTCTGCGCCCTTCTTGACCTTGGCCTCGCCAGTTTGCAATGTGGTGAATAGCGGCGCATGATGGGGCAGGATACCAAGGCTGCCATCCGCGCCAGGGACAACCACCATATCCACATCGTCGCTATAGATGACGCTCTCGACGGTGATAATCTCAACGTGTAGTGGCACTTGTGAACTCCTTTTGGGAACCCCTCACCCTAACCCTCTCCCACAAGGGGAGAGGGGATGGATCAGGCCTGCATCTGCTTGGCTTTCTCCACCACCTGGTCAATGTTGCCGGTTAGGTAGAAAGCCTGTTCGGGCAGGTTATCGTGCTTGCCATCAATGATTTCACGACAGCCGCGCACCGTCTCCTTGATCGAGACGTACTCACCCGGCACATTGGTGAACACCTCGGCGGTAAACATGGGCTGGGTTAGGAAGCGCTCCAGGCGGCGGGCGCGACCAACGGTTAGCTTCTGATCTTCGCTCAGTTCCTCAGTGCCGAGGATGGCGATAATATCCTGCAAGTCCTTGTATTGCTGCAGGATACGCTTGACATCAGTGGCGGCCTGATAATGCTCTTCGCCGACGATGTTGGGGTCAAGGATGCGGCTGGAGCAGTTGAGCGGGTCGAAGGCGGGGAACAGACCAGCGGCAAACCGCCCACGATCCAGCGACAGGGTAGCGTCGAGGTGGGCGAACACGGCGGCAGGGGCAGGGTCGGTATAGTCATCGGCAGGCACGAAGATGGCCTGCACCGAGGTGATCGAGCCATTGCGGGTGCTAACGATGCGCTCCTGTAGCTGGCCCATCTCGCTGGCAAGGGTGGGCTGATAGCCGACAGCGGAGGGCATTCGACCCAGCAGCGCGGATACTTCTGAACCGGCCTGCACGTAGCGGAAGATATTGTCGATGAAGATCAGCACATCGCGCTTCTCCTCGTCGCGGAAGTATTCGGCAATCGCCATGCCGGTTAGGGCTACGCGCAGACGTGCGCCCGGCGGTTCGTTCATCTGGCCGAACACCATCGCGGTCTTGTCAATAACGCCGCCCTCGGTAAGCTCGTGGCGAAGGTCGTTACCCTCACGGCTGCGTTCGCCCACGCCGCAGAAGACGGAGTAGCCCTGGCGTTCCTGCGCCACATTGTGGATCAACTCGGTGAGCGTCACCGTCTTGCCGGTGCCAGCGCCACCGAACAGCCCCACCTTGCCGCCCTCAGTGAAAGGTCCAACAAGGTCAATGATCTTGATGCCAGTCTCGAACATTCGCGCTTCAGTGGTGATGTCCTCATAAGCGGGTGAAGCGCGGTGGATGTCATAACGCTTTTCGTAGGTGACAGGGCCAGCCTCGTCAATCGCGTCGCCTAGAACGTTGAAGATACGACCCAAAGTGCCAGGGCCGACTGGTACGGAGATTGGTGCGCCAGTGTCGAAGGCGGCCATGCCCCGACGCAAGCCGTCGGTGGTACTCATTGCCACGCAACGCACCCAGTCGTTGCCCAGGTGCTGCTGCACTTCCGCGACCACGCGCATACCCTGGGCGGCATCGTCGCTGGAGAGCGGGGCCGTGCTGCCATCGGGGTTCTTACGTGCCAGGCGGCTGCCAGTTGCCGCTTCACCAAGCGCGGCCACAGTCTGCGCGTCTAGCGGGATTTCGATTGCGTTGTAGATCTCCGGCAACTGGTTGGGCGGGAACTCGATGTCAATTACCGGACCCATGATCTGTACGACTTTACCTTCAGTAGCCATTGTTTTGTTTTCTCCTAGCCCTTTTGGGCGCTGGTGGCGCTGGTGATCTCCGACAGTTCCTTGGTGATGCTGGCCTGGCGGGCCTTGTTATAGGTCAGGGTGAGATCCTGGATCAAGTCCTTGGCGTTCTCAGTAGCGTTACGCATTGCCACCAGTTTTGCGCTTTGTTCGCTAGCAACGTTCTCCAACACCGCCTGATAGATCAGGACTTCGACAAAGCGGGGCAGCAATGCCCGCAGCACGGTGCCAGGGTCGGGTTCATAGATATAGTCGGTTGCGCTGGCTTTGCCATTGTTGCTAGCGGCAGTATCAGGCGTGGCAGCGCGAGAGATAATCGGGTCGCTAACCACTGATCCGGGGTTGTGGGCTTCGATGGGCAGTAGCTTGAGTACCACCGGCTTCTGCGAAAGGGTGTTGATGAAGTCGGTATAAATGAGGTACACGGCATCAACCCGCCCGGCGATGTATTCGTCCATCACCGCACGTGCAATGCCGGTGACATCGGCTAGCTTGGGCTTATCGCCCAGGCCGGTGAACTCGGCGACCACGTTGCGGCCATAGCGGATCATATAGTCGCGGCCCTTCTTGCCAACCGCAACCAGGCTAACTGGCACGGTCGCCTCATCAATCATGAAGCGGCTGGCGCGGCGGATCAGATTGCTGTTCAGGCTGCCAGCCAATCCCTTGTCCGCCGTGACCATCACCACGCCAATGTTCTTGATCGGGCGTTGTTCCAGCAGCGGGCTGGTTTCCGCGTCGCTACCGATACGCTCGGCCAGGTTGCGGATAATCTCCAGCATCTTGCTGGAATAGGGGCGGGTGGCAAGCACCGATTGCTGGGCGCGGCGCATTCGGCTGGCAGCAACCGTCTCCATCGCTTTAGTGATCTGGGAGACGTTCTTGATGCCCTGGATACGGCGGCGGATTTCACGCGTGCTAGGCACGGGTCACTCCTTCATCACGGAGTTTTGAGTTCTGAGTTTTGAGTTATACTGCTGCAGCTACCTATCAGAATTGGTTACGGCAGCTATTTTGATGACAATCCAACTCAAAACTCAAAACCTGAAGCTCAAAACTGTAGTTAGAAACTCATTGTCTGGTTGAACTGGGTGATGGCCTGCTTGAGCGCCTCCAGGTTGGCATCGCTGATCTTCTTTTCAGTGGTAATGTTATCCAACAGCGTCTTCTGCTGCGAGGCCATGTACTGATGGAAGGCCGCTTCGTAAGCGCGCACCTTGTCCACCGGCACGGCATCAAGGAAGCCATTGCTCACCGCGTAGAGGATAGTTACCTGCTGCGCCACGCTGAGAGGCTGATACTGCGGCTGCTTCAGCACCTCGGTGATCCGCAGGCCGCGATTGATCTGGTTCTGGGTAGCCTTGTCTAGATCGGAGCCGAACTGGGCGAAAGCGGCAAGTTCGCGGAACTGAGCCAGGTCGAGCTTGAGGCGGCCCGCTACCTGCTTCATTGCTTTGGTTTGCGCTGCGCCACCGACGCGCGACACCGAGAAGCCAACGTTGATGGCAGGGCGGATACCGGCATTGAACAGGTCAGGCTCCAGGAAGATCTGGCCGTCGGTAATCGAAATGACATTGGTAGGGATGTAGGCGGAGATGTCGTTGGCCTGGGTTTCGATGATGGGCAGCGCGGTAAGGCTGCCGCCACCGTAAGCGTCGTCCAGACGAGCGGCTCGCTCCAGCAGGCGGCTGTGCAGGTAGAAAACATCGCCGGGATAAGCCTCGCGCCCTGGTGGGCGGCGGATAATCAGCGACACCTGGCGATAGGCAGCGGCGTGCTTGCTGAGGTCGTCGTAGACAATCAGCGCATCCTTACCCTGGTGCATGAAGTATTCACCAATCGCGCAGCCAGCATAAGGGGCAAGGTACTGTAGAGGAGCGGGGTCGGAGGCGGTGGCAGCGAGGATAATTGTATGCTCCATCGCGCCGTATTGCTCCAGGATACCCTGTACCTGCACTATTTGCGAAGTCTTCTGCCCGATGGCGACATAGATGCAGATAACCCCGGTACCCTTCTGGTTGATGATGGTATCTATTGCCACCGCGGTCTTGCCGGTCTGACGGTCGCCAATGATTAGTTCGCGCTGGCCGCGACCTACAGGGATCATCGAGTCGATCGCCTTGATGCCTGTCTGCACCGGAGTGTCTACGCCCTTGCGATAAACCACACCGGGGGCAATCACTTCGAGGGGGCGGCGCTGAGTGGTCTCAATTGGCCCTTTGCCATCGAGCGGTTCACCCAGAGTGTTGACCACGCGACCAACCATCGCATCACCGACTGGCACGGACGAGATCGTGCCGGTGGCCTCCACCTCGTCGCCCTCTTCGATTGCGGCGTAGGGGCCGAGGGTGATGACACCGACGGTTTCCTCTTCGAGGTTGAAGGCCAGGCCAATCACGCCAGTACGGGTGAAGCGCACCAGTTCGCTAGCCATCACGTTGCCCAGGCCGTAGACCTGAGCCACGCCGTCGCCAATCTCCACGACGGTGCCAACGTTGACCGCCCGCATCGGCTGGTCAAAGCCCTCAATCTCTTTTCTGATAATCGAACTGATTTCTTCGGCGCGAAGAACCATGATTGTTTCCTTCCTTCATTGGGCGGGATAAATCCTGCCCCTACACAGGCGTTCTCATTTGTATGGGCGGGATGAATCCCGCCCTGCTACCCCTAAGCTATTCTCATTGCCAGTTCGTGCAAGCGGGTGGCGATTGAAGCGTCAATCAATTCGTCGCCGACGCGGGCAACCAGGCCGCCGATAATCGCGGGGTTGACGTGGGCGCGAACCTGGATTTGCTTTCCCGTAATGCGACCGAGGGTGGCGACCACCTTACGCATCTCCTCATCGCCAAGCGGGATGGCGGTGGTAACGTCGGCGATGGCGATGTTGCGGGCGCGATTGTAGAAGGCGGTAAACTCCTCGGCCAACTTGCCGATCAGGTTGGTGCGCCCGCGTTGTACCAGCAGGTATATCATATTGAGCGCCTGGGGGCTGACCTTGCCTTGCAAGTTCTGTGTCACCACGTTGCGCTTGTTAGCTTCGCTAACTTTTGGGTCGTCGAAGTCACGAGCAACCTGGGGGTTGGCGAATACGGCGGCGGCAAGGTCGAGGTCGCGCTTCCACTGGTCGAGCGCGTTCTGCCCTGTGGCGATGTCAAACGCGGCCTGGGCGTAGCGCCTGGCGACTGCTCCTCCAGCGGGCATTAAGCGCCTCCCCGATTGTTGCTGCTGGTTGCGCTGGATTCGGCCTGGGCGAGAGCATCGTCCACCAGCGCGTTTTGCACATTGATGTCGCCACCCACCCGCTCACCGACGGCACGGCGGGCCACTAGCAGCGCAAGGCTGGCAACCTCCTGCCGCAACTGCTGCCGCGCAGTGGCGGTTTCCGCCTGAATCTGCTGCTGCGCCCGCTCCACCATCGCGTTGCCCTGCTTCTGCGCCTCGTCGCGGCTGGCTGCGATATTGTCGTTGGCCTGCTTCTGCGCGTTGTTGAGGATGACCTGTGATTGCTGGCGGGCCTCAGCGAGTAGCTTCTGCGCGTTGGTCTGCGCGTCGGCCAGATCCTTCTTGATTTGCTCGGCGTTGGCGATACTCTCCCGAATCCGCTCCGACCGCTGGTCGAGCATATTCAGGATCGGCTGGTAGGCGTACTTGCGTAGCAGCAGGAGGAGGACGATGAAGGCAGCAATCTGCCAGATCAAATCCAGCCCATCAAGGCCGAGCGGGAGACGACCATCCGTGCTGTCTGCCAGAACGTTGAGTAGCATGGCAGTTCTCCTTGAAGACTAGACGAAGATAAGTACGAGGGCGACGACCAGGGCGTAGATGGCAACCGCCTCGGCCAGACCTGCGCCCAGAATCATGGTGGTGCGAACTTCACCGGCAGTCTCCGGGTTGCGGCCAATCGCCTGCAGAGCGCCGTTAACCGCGATGCCGATACCGATGCCAGGGCCGATGCCACCAAAGCCGATGGCGATGCCAGCGGCCAGGCGGCTCATTGGCTTGCCACTATCGGTTACTGCCTGGGCCAGAACGTGAATCATACCACCGAGAAAAGCGAAAACGTCCATGAAACTCTCCTCCTTGAAAATCGGTTAAGGTTTGGTTTGGTCGGGCAACCGTTACGGCGGTTGCGGGGCTAAACGGCGCATTGTGTGCGCCCCTACATCGGTTGCCGATCGGCTGCGGCTCAACCGAAGCTGGCCGCGGCCTCGTTGGCCTTGTCGTCCTTGCTCAACGGGAAGTCGGGACCGGGGTGGCTTTCCGCCTCGTGTTCGTGACCGCCCGCCGCCGCGAGAGTGATGTAGCTCAGGGTAAGGATGCTGAATAGCAGCGCCTGGATAAGCCCGAAGAACAACTCCAGGCCGAGGAAGATAAAGGTCAGGAAGCCGACGAACAGGCTGCCAAGCAGAAAGTACATTACCACCACCAGCACGCTGCCGCCGAAGGTGTTGCCAAAGAGACGGGCGCTCAGGCTGATGATACGGGCCAGGTCGCCGATCAGGTGCAGCGGGTTGAGATATTCCTTGAAGTGGCCGCCACCGTGCGTCCTTACCCCATAAAGCTGGAAGGTGAAGAAGGCAACCAGCGCCATCGCCAGGGTCATGTTCAAATCGGCGTTGGCGGGGCGGAGCAGGGGTATCAATTTACCGCTGTAGCCACTCACCTCGATAGTCTCCCATCCAGGTATGATGCTCATATAGTTGGCGGTAAGCACGAACAGGAAGATGGTGGCAATCAGCGCGAAGATGCGGCGACCGAGCGCCTTACCGGCGGAGCCTTCGACCAGACCGAGCAGGGCTTCAATCAGCGTTTCGGCCATATTCTGCAAGCCACCAGGGATGATGCTCATCTTGCGGGTGGCGGCACGGAAGAACAGCACCAGCACAATCAGGGCAATCAGGGCGGTGAGCATCGAGTTGGTGAAGTAGAAATTAGTGAAGCCCAGCGGCACGCTGAACAGTATCTCCGACGAGATCGAAGCGGCGGGTGCGCTGTTCACCGGCAGGTTTAGGACATATTTCCAGATAATTGAGGCGACGATTGCCAGCACCAACACGATACCCACTAGCATCAGGGTATTGTCGCGGCGGGGTGCAGGCGCAATAGGAGCAGGGTTAAGGTTGGATTGTACCTGGGTGGACAAGGCGAAACCTCCATCCATCGAATTGAATAGGGTAGAATATGGTTGGGTTGGCATTACCGGCGTGAGCTATGCGCCCCTACGCATGGTTCTGCTTATCCTGATTGTCTTGCTGGTCATCGCTGCCGAACAGGTCAAGCATATGCTGGTCGGCTTCGGTCTGCGATTTGGCGGCATCAGCGTGTTGCTGGGCTTTGGCGGCAAAGTTGGCCTGGTCGCGGGCGACATCTTCAGGGTCGCGCTGGAAGCGCAGCAACTGGGCCATGGTGAACACTGCCACCACCATGCCGAGGGCGATACCTGCCAGCGTTAGCCAGGGGCTGGTGTGGAACTGACCATCCAACCACACCCCCAGGAAAATGCCGACCCCTAGCGGAATTGCAATGCTAAGTCCCAGTTGTGACATAATTGCCAGGGCGCGTAGGGTAGACTTGTCCATCTTAATCAACCCCTTCTATCTCGTTGGAAGTATAGCAAAAAGTTTGTGAAATTGCAAGCAAACTTTTGCCGAGTTTGTGCCAATTTTCACCAACTTTGGTTGCGAGCGTGGCGGCAAAAAGTAGGCCAGGGGTATTTGACCTGGCAAGGCGGGGCGATTATAGCACGCTAACCGGAGGAATGTCAAATAATTATGCGCCAATATCATCCACCAGCCAATCCTTGATGGTCTTCACCACTGCGTCGGCCTCCATATCTTGCAACATCTCGTGGCCGCTGCGCTCGAACCAGACGATCTGCTTCTGGTCGGCGGGGGTGCTGACCCGCTCGTAAATGGTCATTGCGGCGGTGGGGGCGATGATGTTGTCCTTGCGCGAGGCGAGTACCAGGATGGGGGTACGCACCTGGGGCAGCTTCTGCTCAACTAGCCTGGCATATTCCCAGGCCGACTTGAAGCTCTTGGTGGGAAACTTCTTGTAGTTGGTGCTGCGCTTCGCCAGTTCCTTGTCGTTGTACCCATTAGGTGAGTTGAACTCCGGCAGGATGGCGGCTAGTAGCGGGGTCATCTTGGTCAGCGGGCTGAGGTAGCGCAGAGCGGCGGCGATGGTAACGATACCAGCAAGGCGGGCGGTGTAGCGGGTGGCAAGGTCGAGGGTAATCAGCCCGCCCACACTGAGGCCGAGGATAACCGCACGGTCAACCTCGTTGAGCAGATCCTTCAGCGCGGCTTCGGCATCGGCGTACCACTCCGGCCAGCCTACCCCTTGCAGGTTCTTGTAATAGGTGTTGTGGCCGCGCAGCACCGGCATCCGATAGGGTAGTCCCAGCCCCTCCACCATTGGCTCCAACGCCCGCACCGTGTCGAGGCTGCTGGTGAAGCCGTGCAGTATCAGCGCACCGAGCGGCTCTTTCATCTCGCCGTGCGCGTTGATGTTGCCCAGATAATGGGGTAGCGGCCGCCCGTTTGGTTCGTCGCTACTATTTGAAGGTCTCATCTATCTCCTCGGAAGTTTCGGCGGTGATTTCGGAATTGTCGCCCACATTGAGCGTCTGATAGGTATCGCGCACCGTCGCCTTTTCACCCACAATCGAGGCCGATAGGCCGACGTTGTGCAACTGCGCCCCGGCGTTGATGATCGCATTACGCACTATGCTGCCGCGCACCACTGCGCCCGCGTTGATGGTGGCGTAGGGGCCGATCACACTCTGCTCCAGCGTAGCCGAGTCGTGGATGTAGCAGGGGGGGATGACTACACTGCTACCGCGAAGGTATGGCGCGTCGCCATGCGCGTTGTGGCGGCGCAGCAGGTAACGATTGCTGTGCAGCAGGGCATAGGGAGTGCCAGTATCCTCCCACACCTGTGCCTCGCTGGTGGTGAACTTTGCGCCCTCATCAATCATGATCTGGATTGCGTCAGCCAGGTAGAACTCACCTTTGGTCTTGATGTCGCGCTCGATAAGCTCGTTGACCGCCCGCGCCAACCACTCGCCCGCGCGGAAGTAGTACAGACCGATTACCGCCAGGTCGGATACCGGCTGCTGGGGCTTCTCCACCAGCTTGCTCACGTAACCATCAGGGCCAGGCACAGCAATGCCGAAGCGGGCGGGATCTTCAACCGGCTGTACAAAGGCTACGCCATCGTGTTTGACGGAGGGCAATTGCTTCAGGTCGGCCTCGAACAGCGTGTCAGCGAACATCACGATGCAGGGGCCAACTAGATACTCCGCCGCCAGCTTGATGGCGTGGCTCTGGCCCAGCGGCACCGGCTGCTCAACATAGGCGGCCTTCAAGTCGGGGTATGCTTCCATCACGTATGGCTCAATCTGGTGACCCAGGTAGCCGGTGATAAAGACAACCTGCTCGATTGGAATCTGCAATAGTTCATCCAAAATATGGCCCAGCACCGGCTTGCCCGCCACGTTGACCAGCGCCTTGGTGTGGCTAAAGGTGTGCGGGCGCATCCGTGTCCCTATTCCGCCCGCGACGATTACTACTCTCATGCTGATGTTCTCCTTATGCTGATTGTTCTCTGGCAATATTGGCGCTTGCGATGAGCATTAACGCGCTTCACATGGGCGAGTGCAAACCGTCCCTACCCCAAGGTTGGCGCTTTCAATGAGCAGTGTTGCGCTTCACCTGGGTGCGATAAATCCGCGCCCCTACAAGCCTCACTAATCACTAATCACTAATCACTAATCACTCCCATCAATCTCGCTTGTCGGCGCGGATGGGGAAGGGGCGATGCTCGAAGTAGGTGTTGAGGATAACAGTGGTGCGGGTGCGCGAAACGCTGGGGATGGTGTTTAGCCGCTTGAGCAGCATTTCTAGATCGCGGGTGGTGCCGGTACGCACCTTCAGCACATAATCATCCTCGCCCGCTACCCCATAACAGTCTTCGACTTCGACGAACTCGGCCAGCCGGGCGTGCAGCTCAACGTCGTGGTTAGTGCCACCCATCTGGCTGAGTTGCACGATGGCGGTTACTCCTGAGTTGAGCGCCTCGGCATCGAGGATAGGGCGGTAGCCCTGGATGATACCACGACTCTCCAGCTTGCGAACCCGCTCATGCACCGAACTGGTCGCCAGGCCGATCTGCTCGGCCACTTGCGAGAGGGGGATGCGGGCATCATCTTGCAAGCAGGCGAGTATTTCTGCGTCAATCTCATCTATCATCAATGTTCCTCCATCTGGTGAGTGCAATCCACTCTATGGGCATCAAGCTAAGAAAACCAGAGATGATTCAGGGGGTCTGGGGGTGATACCAAATCTGGTAGATGGTGCGGTAAAATCAGCATTGTTGGCTCTGCACCAGGACGTGATTCATCACGCCCCTACATCTACTGCATAACCTGCTGGAAATGGTATAAGCCCTCAGTTGCAGCATTACGTCAATACTGGGCTTAAGTGTAGCGCCGATCACATTGATAACCTGACCGAATTGCTCACCTTCAGCATTGGTGCTGGTCAGCAGCTAGGGGCTGAACCCGCAGACCCCCAACTACTCCCCAACCTATTCCTGGCTTAATGCTTACAGGCATTTAGCATAAGTCTTTACGTTCTGCAATTCAGCGTGGAATGAGCGCTTCAGGGCCGAAGCGTTGCTCCTGACCCAACGCGGGTAGATGGTGGTTGTAGTAGACCTGAGCGGCTGGCACCTGCACGATGGCCCGCTCCGGCCAGCGGAAAGCAGTCAGCCAGCCACCAAAGGCGCAACCCTGGTCAATATTGATGGTGTTGTTGCGGATCTGCGGCGTGCGTACCGGCGTGTGGCCGTAGACGATAAAATGGCTGCCACGATAGTTGGCTGCCCAGTCGCGGCGCACCGGCAGACCTTCGGGGGTGGTTTCGCCGGTAGTATCGCCATACAAGCACATGGATTCCACATCCCGGCCCTGTCGCCCGATCATATCTTCCTTGATGCCCGCATGACAGGCCACCACCCGCCCGCTATCGAGCATTAGATATGCGGGCGATTTGCTTACCAGGGCAATAACCTGCTGGCGGAACTCCTCGCACTCGGCAATGGGTAGCGAGTTGAACTCCGCGATAGTCGTTTCCATGCCGAAGCCAACGCGCACCGTGCGGCCCATCAACCATCGCATCAGCTTGTTGCAGTGGTTGCCGGGGGTGAATATCGCGCTGCCCGCCCCCACCATATTGAGGACGATACGGAAGGCTTCGATGCTACGCGGCCCCCGGTCGGTGATGTCGCCAATGAACACAACGCGGCGGCCTTCGGGGTGGATGTAGGTGAGCTGGGCGGTATTGACATAGCCGAGTTGCTTGAGCAGTTCCTCTAGTTCGTCGGCACAGCCATGCACATCGCCAATGAAGTCGAACGGGCCGTTGCCACCTGCAGTGATGTCGCGCACCTTGATTTCCAGCGTATCCAGGTCAGTAGGGCCGAGGGTATAAACCGCATCCATGCCCTCACCATCGAGCAGCGGCAGCGAATTGCGAAAAGCATCGCTCTGGCGGTGAATCACCAGGGGGCCGACACTGCGACTGCGAAGGCGATCGCGCTGGTTGGCAAGCTCCTGTGGCACATCGAAGGCGATAACTATGGCGGCAAAGTTGTGCTTGCGGGCAAGCTCACGCAGCGCAATGCGATACTCGGCCCTTAGCGCGGTGCTATCGGCCACCGTGGTGCGCCCCAGCGCCAGCCGCTTGTCAATGATGCTGTAGAATAGCTCGAAGGCGGGGCCGGAGACCGCCTGGTTGCCCTCATCGTCGGAGATAAGCGCCCGGCAACGGTCGGTAGCGACGATTGCGGTTTCGGGGAAGAAGCGGCGCACGAGGGTACTCTTGCCGCCGCCCGATACGCCAACCAGGATGAGCAGGGTGCGGGGATCAATCTCGATGGTGCGGGACATGGTTGCTCCTGATATAATATAGCTGTTCGCTATTTTACCACAATCGCAGCGGCGGAGGCAACTTGCAGGGGAGCGCAGCATAGCAGGGCGAACCATTGTTCGTCCCTACCGATTGACTGGGCAACTTGCAGCAAGGCGCGGCACAGCAGGGCGAATGACGGTTCGCCCATACCAAGGGGGTAACTTGCAGCAAGGCGCGGCGCTGTGCTATACTCGCCTAACATCTGGATGTTCGACGAGGAGGGTATAAGCATGAACCTATGGCACGATCTTGCGCCCGGTCCCGAAGGGCGAGCGCCGCAAGTGATCAACGTGGTGGTGGAGATCCCGCGTGGCAGCAACATGAAGTATGAGTTGCACAAGCCCACCGGCGCGATCAAGCTCGACCGCGTGCTGCACGCTTCCGTATACTACCCCGGCGATTATGGCCTCGTTCCCCAAACTTACTATGACGATGGCGACCCGCTCGATGTGCTGGTGCTGACCAACAATCCCACCTTCCCCGGCTGCATCGTGGAGGCCCGTCCGGTCGGTATCTTCCACCTGATTGACCACGGCCAGCATGACGACAAGATCCTGGCAGTGCTGGAGCGCGACCCCTACTTTGCTGAGTTCCATGACCTCGCTTCGCTGCCCCCTTACTACATGAAGGAAGTAACCCACTTCTTCAGTGTTTACAAGGATCTTGAGGGCATCACCACCGAAGCAAAGGGTTGGGAAGGCCGCGAGGTTGCCTGGGATCGCATCAATTACGCGATTGACCTCTACAAGAAGAAGGTTGCAAATGGTGAAATCCAGCCCACCAGTTAACGCCACAGCCACAAACCGGCGGCTTGCCATGTTCATCCTTATCGGCCTGGGGTTGGCGGCGCTGGTGGCTGCCTACGTGCTGCTCTTCAACCCCAGTCCCAAGCCGCCTCAGTTGCCAATCTACCCCGGCGCTCAGGTATCGCAGTCAGTAGACAACGGCAGCGGCAGCGAGCTGCACCTACAGACGCAAGGCGCGACCCTTAAGCAGATTAGCGCCTTCTATCAAAAAACCTTCACCAGCACGGGCTGGATAGTGTTGAGCGACAAGGTTGCCTCCACGCCCGACCACCGCACCATAGTCTACCAGAGCCAGGATGGGCAATGGGGAGTTACCCTCGATATAGACTACCAGGCCGATCGCGGCGTTACCTTCATAGATATGTACGAGCAGAAGCTGTGAAATTGCGCCAGCGGATGGCATATGGTATAATCTGCGGCAATCCTGACCAACATATTAAAGGAGAAAAACTTGCCACAAGGTCTTGAAGATGCGATCGTCAACTTCGCGCAGACGCTCTACAGCAACATCGGCTGGGTAGGCGTGGTGATTGCGATGGCGATTGAAAGCGCCTGCATCCCCATCCCTAGCGAGTTGATTATGCCGCTGGCGGGCTGGTTCCTGGGGGTGGCAACCGGCGCAAGTCTGGTGCAGACGCTGCTGCTGGGCGGGCTGTTTGGCGCAATCGGCTGCTTGATTGGTTCGCTAATCGCATATGCAGTCGGCTACTACGGGGGCAGACCGCTGATCATGCGCTGGGGCCGCTACATTCTTCTAAACGAACACCATCTATTCCAATCGGAGCAGTTCTTTGCCAAATACGGTGAAGCTACCGCCTTCTTCTCAAGGCTGCTGCCGGTGGTGCGTACCTTCATCTCGCTGCCCGCCGGCATCGCCAGAATGAACCTGCCCCGATTCGCCATCTTTACCCTGCTCGGCTCGTTCATCTGGTCGGCGGCTTTGGCGGCAGTGGGCTATGGCCTGGGCGCAAACTGGGTGCAGTTCCGCAAGGACTGGAAGTGGCTCGATTACCCTATCCTTGCGCTCATCCTGCTGGCAATTGCCTACTTCGTCTATAGCCAGATCCAGGGGCGGCGCAAGGCGAAAGCGGCGGGCGTAGACTACTATGGCGAAGAAGTGAAGCGCGATGTTGCCCAGGAGCAGAAGGATGAGCAGAGCCGGAAGATCAGCCCCGCTGATAAGGCCAAGCTGAAGCAAGACATCCTCAAGGAACAGCAGGACGAGGCTGCGGGCGGCAACCCGAAGTAGTATTATCAGCACGAACTGTAAGCCAGGGGATAAATCCCCCCATAAGCGCCAAAATAAGGAAAACGGTGAAGTTACACTGGGGGTCGGGGGGTTCAGCCCCCAGCTGTGGTAATGGCACGATGCCGAGGGAATGGCTGATCCTCATCGCCTCGTCCAACCGCAAGCCGCCACATTCTACCTTCTACATTCTACCTTCTACATTGGAGCAACCATGCCGGGCAGCCGCGTACAGCAGATAGGCGATGCGATTACCGCGACCTTCGAGCAGAAGAACGCGGCGCGGGAGCGGGCGCTGTCCGACTCGCGGGCGGGTATCCGCCACTGCGCCAACGCCATCCGCGCAGTGCATCGCGGCGACTTCACGCTGGCCGAGCAATTGCTGGCCCAGGCCGGGACGATTATTGGCACGACCCGTGAGCAGCTGATCAGCCACTATCCCGACCTCTATTGGGCGGGCTACGTGCAGGACGCGCAGAAGGAGTACGCTGAGGCACGTCTTACCTATGCGGCGGTCTATGGCGACGAATTGCCCGACTATATCGCGGTGGGGGTCGAACCCGCGCCATATCTAAACGGACTGGGGGAGATGAGCGGCGAATTGCGCCGCTACATCCTCGACATTGTGCGGCAGGGCGGCAACCTGGCCCGCTGCGAGGAGTTGCTGGCGCTGATGGAGGATGTCTACAGCCTGCTGGTGACGGTGGACTACCCCGATGCAATCACCAATGGCCTGCGCCGCAACACCGACCTGGCACGGGGCGTGCTGGAGCGCACTCGTGGCGACCTAACCCTGATTACCCGCCAGCAGGAGCTTGAGGCCGCGTTGCGGCAAGCGAACCATGAGTAAGCGACGCACCATCCGCGCCAGCGAACTGGGCCAGTATATGTTCTGCTCCCGCGCCTGGTGGCTCGATCAAGTGGTTGGCGAAACGGGCGATGCCAACCTTGCTGACCGCCGCACCGCCGCCGGTGAACGCGGCCATGAGCAGCATGGGCGGCTGGTACGCAATGTGCAGCGCGAGACGAAGCTGGTGCAGGCGCTCTGGTTGCTGGCGGGCGCAGTGTTGCTTGCCTGGTTGCTGATTACCGTGCTGTAACCGGCTGGGGTGAGCGCCGCCCGCCCCAAAGGACGCAGCCTCTAACTCATTCTACCTTCTACCTTCTACCTTCTACCTTCTGCCCCTGGAGGAAAATATGTCTGGCATCTGCATCGTTACCGATAGCACCGCATCGCTGCCCGCCGAGGTGGTGGCGAAATATGGCATCAGGGTGGTGCCGTTGAGCCTCAGCTTTGGCAATGAGACCTTCCGTGATGGGGTGGACATTAACAGCGAGGAGTTCCTCCGCCGCCTCAAGGTAGCCAAACAGTTGCCCACCAGTTCGCAACCTGCGATCGGTGATTTTGTCACCCTGTTCGAGGAGATTGTGCCTAACTGCGATAGCATCATCGCCATTCTGCTGGGCAGCAAGTTCAGCGGCACTTATTCAAGCGCCCTCAGAGCCGCCGAGGATTTCCCCCAGTGCAAGATTTCCATAGTTGACACCCTCTCCACCTATATGGGCCTGGGCTTCTTGGTGCAGCGGGCGGCGGAGGCGGTGGCAGAGGGCAAGAGCCACGACGAAATCGTGGCGATGGTCGAAGCGATGGTGCCAAAGATGCACATTATCCTCGCGCTGGACACGCTGGAATACTTGCGGCGCGGTGGCCGCATCGGCGGCGGGGCGGCGTTCATCGGTGGCCTGCTCAACATCAAGCCGCTGCTGCAGATCAAGGATGGGCAGGTCGAGGCATTGGAGCGGGTACGTAGCAAGAAGAAGGCGGATCAACGCCTGGTCGAGATTATGGCCCACGATGTTGCAGGCAAGCCCGCGCACGTAGTGCTGGGTGGGGTGGACAACCCCCAGGAGGTGAGCGAGATGGAAGCGATGGTGAAAGAGCAGGTCAAGCCGGTCGAGTTCCAGATCGTGGGCATCGGTCCAGTGCTAAGTACGCACACTGGGCCGGGGGTGGTGGGGCTGGTTTATTACACCGACTGAGGCAAGAGATGAAGGATTCAGATTACAAAGAAGCGCAGCCCTATCGTCTGGGGGTTGCGCTTCTCTGCAATATCAGCTGATGGCTGCGCTTACTTCTGCCCGCTATCCGCCACATCCAACACCAGATTGGTCATAGTACGAACCCCGTAGCCGGACGAGCCGTGGGGCAGGTAGGGAAGGTCGTGTTCGGTGTAGGCAACTGCGGCGATGTCGAGGTGCGCCCACTCGGTGCTTTCTTCGATGAACTCCTTGATGAAGATTGCCCCGATCGCCGTGCCAGCAGCACGCCCGCCGACATTGGCAATGTCAGCGATGTTGCTCTTGAGTTGTTCACGGTACTCGCTGTAAAGCGGCAACTGCCAGACCCGCTCGCCCGACTCCTCAGCAGCAACCTTGACCTGATCCAGCCAGCTTTGCGGCTGGCCTAGCAAAGCGGCGGCGGCATGGCCCAGACTTATAACCGCTGCGCCGGTCAGGGTGCAGATGTCCACCACATGGGTTGCGCCCTGCTCCTGGGCGTAGAGTACGCCGTCGGCCAGCACCAGGCGGCCCTCAGCATCAGTGTTCAGCACCTCGATGGTTTTGCCGTTCATCGCCCGCCTTACATCGCCTGGGCGTTGCGCTCCCCCGCCGGGCATATTCTCCACCGCGCAACCAATGCCGATCACGTTAATGGCCGGGCCGAACTCGGCAATTGCCTGCATCGCCCCGATAACCGCTGCCGCGCCGCACATATCGTATTTCATGTAGTGCATATCCTGCGCGGGTTTAATCGAAGTGCCGCCGCTGTCGAAGGTGATGCCCTTGCCCACCAGCGCAATTTTGCGCTTGTCGTCGCCTTTGCCGCCATTGTAGCTGATTACAATCAGCTGCGGCTCGGTGTGGCTACCGGCGGCCACTCCCAGGATGCTGCCCATGCCCTTCGCTTCCATCTCGGCCCGGCCCAGCACCGTAATTTCCAGATTATTGTGCTGACCCACCATCTTGCGGGCCTCCTCGGCCAGACGCACCGGAGTCATGATGTTAGCTGGCTCCTCGGCCAGGCTTCGGGTAAAGTTGGCTGCCTCAGCCATGATCTTGCCGCGGCGTACACCTTCGTTCATCTCCGTGCTGCCATCGCCAACTATGATGATCTGCTCTACGTCGCTCTGCTCATCACCTTCGCGGGTCTTATATATATCGGGGTTGATCAGGCCGATCATTGCGCCTTCGGTTATGGCCTGGGCTACCGCACTGACACTTGCCCCTGCTAGAGTAGGCATCAGGAAGGCGAGGCTACGTGCGCCCTTCTTGTGGGCGGCACGGGCGGCAGCCGCAG
>JBBRMT010000046.1:0-22870 GCA_038230695.1 Chloroflexia bacterium | reverse complement strand
CTGGCCCTGGAGCATGGCGAGGTTGCGGGTAAGCTCCTCATCGCTGACGCTGACCGGCTCAGCGGCGACGCGGATGCTGCGATAGTCGGCGGGCAACTCGGCAGTGGGCATCACCGCCATTACCAGCCGCACCGTGAGCGGGTCGAGGCTGACCACATCGGGTTCGGGGTCGCCCAGCAGTTCGAGGTCGTCGTTTTCGGTCAGCGCCTGCTTGAGCGCATCAGGCAGGATATCATTTAGGGCATCCTCCATCATCGCTTCGCGGCCCAGCACCCGCTCGACCATATAGCGCGGCGCTTTGCCGGGGCGGAAGCCGGGGACGTTGACCTTGTTGACCATGCGGCGATAGACCTTGTCCATCGCCTTGTCCACCTCGGCCTGCTCGAACACCATATCGAAGCCAACGCGGCTGCCTTCCAATCGCTCAGTAGTTACCTTCACGCTTTTTAATCTCCCGTCGCATAAAATAGTGGTGCGCCGCCTAACATGGCAGCCTTGTGTTATTATAACAAAAATTGCCCCGATTAGCTAGAACTAGCACGAGTCGGCGTGTTAGAACAACCTTTGAGTTGCCGCCATAGATTGGCTCAGGGCGAACCACGGTTCGCCCCTACCGAATCGCTTGCTCTGCATGATCGTGAATTACACCCCGCCATGGCTCCTGATTTGACTCCTTCCCGGCTTACGGTTATAATTCAAGCATATATTTATATATCAGCGTTGGTACGCACCCACCCCAACCCCTCCCGCTGGGAGGGGAGGCGAAGGGAGAACCCGCTTGACGGAAGAGCAGCACGAGCAGAGCGCAATACCACACATCGGCAAGGCCGACTTGCATATGCACACCACCCTCAGCGACGGCATCCACACGGTGGAGAAGGTGCTGGAATATGTGCAAAACGAGACCGACCTCGACGTAATCGCGGTGACTGACCACGACAACTTTAAGGGTGGGCTGCTGGCGCGGGAGATCGCGGCGCGACGCAACTACCGCTTCGAGGTGGTGCTGGGCGCAGAGATCACCACGCGGCAGGGGCATCTGCTCTGCTACTTCTTCGACGACCAACATTATCGCGGCAATTATAAGATGTACAAGCCGGTGGAGGAAGTGGTGCATGACGTGCTGGATGCGGGGGGGATGTGCGTCGCGCCGCACGCGCTCAGTTGGCTGACCCTCAGCCTGGGCGAGGGCAGCATCAACAAACTGCTCGAACTGAAGCTGCCCCTCAGCGCGATCGAAACGATGAACCCCAGCATCGCGGCGCGGGTGTCGAACAAGAAGGTGCGACAGATGAACCGCGACCTCTGGCACCTGCCGGAGGTGGGCAACAGTGACAGCCACGCCGCCCATCTGGTGGGCAGCAGCTACACCGCCTTTGCCGGAAGTAACGCCGCCGATCTAGAGCAGGCGATGCGCGACGGCACCACTGCGGCGATGGGCGAGTTCTGGAACGTGCGCCAGCACACCGACATTGCCGCCGCCAACCTGGTGCGTAGCTGGCTGCTGCTGCCCGCCAGCCACGTCAAGCGTGGGGTCAATAATATGCTGGGGCGGGGTGAGGAGCAGGAGAAAAGACGGTAAAGATAGCACATCCAGGAAGGATACAAACGCCCAGGCAAGTGATTTTGCCTGGGCGCTTGCATTCGAAAAGTGCTACTGGCGGAACTTGTCGAGTCCAGCGTCTTCCATTGTCCAGAATGGTGTCTCGGTTTGCATCCGAACGTCCACCTTCATTACATCCGCCACCCCGTGAGTAGCTAGATCTTTGCGGATAACGTTTGGCGTGACATCTACTAGGAACACCATCGGGTCTGTTTGGAGTGCCGCTAGATTATCGGTGGATACCCATCCATGTGCCGCATATATACCCTTGACGGTAGCGCCGGTATCGGCCCAGCGTGCTTGAACCTTGTCGGTTTGCGCGTCTGGCCCAGTATAGGCTGTTATGCGTGTACCGTCCTGCTGCATCATGCGGACGATGCCATATACTTGAGTGTTTGGGCCGTTAGCTAGACCTGTGGATTTGACCCATGCTCTGAATTGCTCTGGCGAGACGTAGTTGCGGAAGGTTACATACACTTCAACCTGCCCTTTGTTGCTGACTAGCTGACTAGCCAACTTCTTATTGTCGTCTACGTATGCCTGTATTCCCCCGATGGTCTGGAAGTCGTAGCGAATTGTTGCAAAGCTATGACCTAGATCATCTTTGTATGCCACGTAGTTCCAAGAGCCAAAGTCAGCCTTTCCTATCAGTTCCGGGGTTGGCTCCGGCGTACCGCGCGAGACAGTTGTAGCACGAGGTGTAGGTGGCGATGAAGTTACCATAACCGATGGGGTCGCTGCTCCAGGTGAGTATGTACTAACAGGATTTGGCAACCTTTGATGCGTAGCAATCGGGGTTGGTATCTGCTGCTGTGCTTTGATTGCTTGTGCGGCAGGCTGTAGCGCTGGTGGCTGTGCTGAGAGTGAGCTTACAATCGCCAGCACTGCGGCTGCTGTCAAGATAATAACAACTAGCATAGCGATACTTCGTGGGAAGCTGGTCTTCACTGTGATCTCCTTTCAAGAGTCATAACTTGCCTTCGTATGGTAATGTAGATGCGGTGTGGGGTCTATAACGGCAAAGGTGCCTGGCGATGTTCGCACCTGCCCACATAGGTGAAGTTAACCCCTGATTTGTCGTAGCAGAATTTCGTCATGGGGTCCTTATAATCAGTGATTTGGGTCGAGATGCTCATGTGGTAGTTGCTGACATCAATGTAGTCATGGTAGCTGCTACCCGTAGCATACCACACCCCTCGAACCTGATACTTTCCGCCATTGTCTACAGACTGGAGACTGCCTGTACTTGCGGGAAATACCCGAAGCTCAGTCGGTGAGTTGCCGCAGTTAGTTCCTCTATCATAAGAAGTGAACGGCTGTGCATTACCTGGGAAGGTTGTGGAGGGCCAGTCCTCTGGGGGGTCGCCGAATCCGCTGTTGTTTATAGCCCAGTGTCCTACACCTGTGCAGGTAGGTGTCGGTGGTGGTGGGTTCTGATACTGCCTGGCGTGAAATACTATGGCAGGCACGTAATCACCTGGGATGGCCTGAAGCCAGGTTATAGCATCTGGACTCCAGACTATCTCTTTAGCGTCGGCACCGAGTTGGTATGTTTGGGTATAGACACTAAAGAACCTACCACCGGGGTCGTTGGATTCCACACGCCGCCTTGACCATCCCACTGATAGTACATATTGTTTGATCCGGGGTACTGAGAGGATCCAACTGGATGGTCGAAAGGTCCGCCCATTGCCCAGTTCGCGCCTCGGTAAACGATAATAGTGTTGTCCGCACGGGTTACATCGGCAAGGGGATGGTAGTTACCATCCTGCTCCCCATTGACGACACCTTCATGATGAGCTGTTTCGATGGCACCAAAAGCCCAGTAAGTTGTAGGAACGTCAGGGAATGTGTAGGTATGGTTGGGGGAGTATAAATATCGTAACCCGCAGCATTAACAATGAATACAGCAACTTGATTCCTCGTAACAGGAATCTCAGGACCAAAGCTGCCGCCAGGGTAGCCGTGTACGACACCTCTCTTGCAAGCAACTCTTATATAAGCGTAGGCATAGTAGCCAGGTGGAACATCAGGAAAGTTGCAGTTCGGAGGGATAGGGTCGTCCAGCTTCCACAACAACGTCGTTGCAAGATACTTGGTAAGCTGAGCGCAGGTAAGGTTGTTATAAGGTAGGTAGCAAGGGTAAGTCTGTCCTTTGGCTTGGCAAGTTGCTTGATCGTAACCACCGAGGAATGCCTTGATGCAGGACAAATACCAGAGATGAGGGTAATAGTAGATGCCTTGAGGCACATCTGTGAAGCTGACGCTCTGGTTTCCAGAGCAGGTGTATTGAGGGCTAGAGGTAAAGGGTTGTACCGAAGATGAAATGTTATTCAGAAGCTGAAAGGGCTGAGGATGAGATGAAATAGGTGAGTTATAGTAGCTCTGAGACTGGGTACTCACAGGAGCAGCCAGGCTAAGCGGGCTGAAACAGACAGCCCCCCTACTACTGCGACTAGCAAAGTTGCTACAATCCTTGTCTTCATTGCTCTCTCATTTATAGATAACCGTTTTCACTACCGCCGTAAGGTACAACCACTATCATACTACTTGGGTAGTATAACACACCCATCTGCTTATTGCAATAGTTTAACGAACCAATTTTGCTCCGGTTTCGTTTTTGCTATTGAGGCTTTAAACTCTGACTCAGTTCGTGGCAATAACCCAAGCGTGTATTTATGTATCTAGTTGAAACTGAAACTGGGCTGCCTTTAGCTCAGTCGTGCCACCGTCACCCCATCGCCACCTTCGCGGATGTCGGCGGAAGCGTAGCTGGTAACTAGCGGACTGTTGGCAAGGATCTCGCGTACCACCTGGCGCAGCACGCCGGTGCCTTTGCCATGGATGATTCGCACAAACGGCAGCGCGGCGACCGACGCATCGTTTAGGTAACGCTCCAGCTTGGGAGCAACCTCCTCCGCCCGCCAGCCGCGCATATCAATCTCGATGCTGGGCGCGGGATTGCCGCGGCTTGTCGCCGCCATGTCATAGGTCACGCTGCCGCCCGCTGGCTCGACCTTGCCGCCGATGCGCCGCAACTCCCGCTCCGGGATACGCATCTTGAACGCGCCCAGCGACACCTCCACCTCGCCGTCGGCATCGGCTGCGCCCAGCGCCTCACCCTCACTCTCCAGCGATTCGATATACACCCTATCGCCAGCCGCCAGCGGACGGGCAATCTGTGGTGTCGCCGTTGGCGCGGCAGCGGTAGCTTGAGCCACCGCCGACTGGCTGCGGCGGCTGATTGGTTCGGGCGGCAAATCAACGCCGGTTTGGGCCTCGGCCAACGCGGTTGCCGCGCTGGTGGACTTGCCGTTGCGCGAGGGCTGGTTAGCGGTGGTGCGTAGCTGGCGGCCCGCATCGTCAAGCTGGCGCTGCGCGTCGGTGAGCGCCTGGCGCGAGGCCGCCGTATCAATACTGCTGCCCGCCTGCCGCAAGCGGGTGCGGAGCGCGTCAAGCTCAGTCTCGGCGTTGGCTCGCGCCTCGTCTACTGCGTGCTGCTTCAACTGCTCAATCTCGCGCAACTGGCGGCGCAAATCGCGCTGCAACTGGGCCACCTCGCGGGCCTTCTGCTGCGCGTCGAGGCGGGCAGAGGAAGCCTGTTCGCGCTCCAGGCGGATACCGGCAAGCAGGCTCTCCACCTCGGCGGCGGCGGGGCTAACCAATTCCTGGGCGGCTTCGATGATCTCCTGCGGCAATCCCAGACGGCGGGCAATCGCCAGCGCGTTGCTGCGCCCCGGCAGGCCAATGGTTAGCCGGTAGGTGGGCGACAACGTCTCCACATTGAACTCTACGCTGGCGTTCTCCACCCCCTCGGTATTGTAGGCAAAGCTCTTCAGTTCCGAATAGTGGGTGGTTCCCACTGCCAGCACGCCGCGCTTGAGCAAGTCGGCGATGATGCTGCGGGCCAGGGCTGCACCCTCGGTGGGGTCGGTGCCTGCGCCCAGTTCGTCGAACAGCAGCAACGCGCCCGGCTGGGCCTCGCGCAAGATGTTGACAATGTTGCTCAGGTGCGAAGAGAAGGTGGACAGGCTCTGCTCGATGCTCTGCTCGTCACCGATGTCGGCGAAGATCTGGGGGAAAACAAGCGCCACGCTGCCCTCGTCGGCGGGGATGTGCAAACCCGCCTGCGCCATCAAACTAAGCAGGCCGGTGGTCTTCAGCGCCACAGTCTTGCCGCCGGTGTTGGGGCCGGTGATAACCAGCACACGGAAGCTGTCGCCAAGCTCGATGGTGATGGGAACGACCTTGCCGGTCAGCAGCGGGTGACGGGCGGCTTTGAACAGCAGGCCGCGCTCACCGTCGCGGGCCGATTTGGCGTTGAAGGCGGCGGCTTCGCTGGCGGGCAGCAGGCGGGGGGGATGGGCATCGGTATCCAGGCTGTATTTCGCCTTCGCCAGCGCCAAATCCAGTTCAGCCAGCGCGGTGACGGTTTGGCGCAACTCGATGTTATAGTTGGCAATCTGCGCGCTGAGGGCGCGGAGGATCTTTTCAATCTCCTCCTGCTCGTCGAGCTGCAACTGTCGCCAGCTGTTATTTAGCTCGACCGTCTCCATCGGCTCCATGAATACGGTCGCGCCGCTGCCCGACTGATCGTGGATGATGCCGCGCACCTGGCGCTTGAAATCGGCCTTGATCGGCACCACATAGCGCCCATTGCGGATAGTTATAATCGGATCCTGCAAGGCGGTTGCATAAGCCTGACTGGAGAGCAGCGCGTTTAGCTTGTCCATCAGCCGATTGTAGGCAGTCTTGATACTGGCACGGATGTTGGCAAGCGTGGCGCTGGCAGTATCCAGCACCTCACCATTGGGGGCGATGGTGCGGTTAATCGCCTGCTCCAGCATGGGCAGGTTTGCCAGCTTATGGGCGGTATCGCTGATGGTGGGCAACTCACCCACGCGGCTTTCGGCCAGGCGAACAATCGCCGCACGTAGGGTGCGGCTGCTGACCAGCGTGCTTTCGATGTCGAGGAAGGCCAACGCCGGAATTGCGCCGCCCATTTCCGCCTGGCGCACCAGTTCGCGGATGTCGTGCGCCCCGCCCAGGGTGATGTCGGGCTTGAGTTGCAGCAGGCGCACCGCCTCGCTGGTAACAGCCATACGGGCGCGTACCTCGTCAATATCGCTACTGGGTTGCAACGCCTCGGCCAGTTCGCGCCCGGCGGAGAACGAGGTATGCGCCGCCAGCTTCTGCATTACCTTGGGATATTCAAGCGTGTTAATGGCTTTGGGGTTCAATTTGGGTTTGTCCTATGTTTCCAGGCTTATCCGCCGAGGCCAGTGACGAACAGCGGGTTGTTGTTGGTATTGATCAGCGGGCTGATCAGCGCCCTGATCACTTCGCGGGTATTGAGCAGCACGTTCGCCACCTGCGATTTGCTAACGTCGTTGACCGCAAAACCTATCACCGGGATGCTGGAGGCATCAGTGCCGCCAGCGACATTACCAGCTGTCTTCAGAAAGAGTACAACAAGGCTCAATACCAGCACCCCCAGCATCAGCCCCAACACCATGCCGCCCACCTTGTCTACCGCAATCAGGTTATTCGGCAGCCCGGCATAGCGGAACGAGGTAAACAGGAACAGAGTGAGCAACAGGGCGATGATTAGCATGATGAGGAAAAATACGAGCAAAGCATAGCCATTAGTGACCGGCTTGCCTTTGCCCAGAAAGAACGGGGCCATCCAATCGGCGGCTGGCTGGTAGATAGTCGAAGCCAGCAGCAGTCCCAGATAGGTGGCAACGAGGACGAACAGCACCTTGACCACGCCCTGGGTAAAGCCCAGCAGCATGAAACCGAGGATCGCCGCTATCAGTATTACATCGAGGACAGTTAGCATAATTCTCCCCCTCATCACCGCCAAAGTTGTCTGTTTATGTTAACAACATTGTATCTTCTTTTCGCCGATCACGCAATAGCCCCTGCTACATCAAAAGAAGTGGGGCAATTTCGTAATAATCAGAACAAATGACCGTTTTACCTATTGACAAGCACAGGCGTTCTAAGCTATAATGAGGTTAACAAGAAGGAGGCACATAAATGCGTAAGTTGGAGCAGCTTTCGCTGCGGCAGGAAAAGATCCTACAATTCATCCGCGACTTCAAAGAGGAGTTCAACTACTCGCCGAGCATCCGCGACATCCAGACCCGGCTGGTTATTTCCTCAACCTCAGTGGTGGATTATAACCTGAAGGAACTAGAGAAGCGCGGCCTGATTCGCCGCGCCAAGAACGTGTCGCGCACTATCGAACTGGTAGAGCAGGAGCAGCCGCGTGGCCGAATGCCTTACCCCAGCGTGCTGATGCTGCCCCTCGCCGGTAGCATTGCCGCTGGTTCGCCTATCCCGGTGTTCGACGAACTCCGTGCCGGGCAGTTGGATGATAGCGCCGAGACCATTGAGATCACCCCCGACATGGTGGGCCGCTACGCAGGCAAGCAGGATGGCCTGTTCGTGCTGCGGGTCAAGGGCCAATCCATGATTGAAGACCTGATCAACGATGGCGACCTGGTGGTGATGCACAGTCAGGACACTGCCGAGGATGGCGAGACTATCGCTGCCTGGCTGGAGGATGAGAAGTCCACCACCCTGAAGCGTTACTACCGCGAGGATAGTGGGCGTATCCGCCTGCAACCCGCCAACGCCACCATGCAGCCGATCTACACCAACGAGGATAATCTGCGTATCCAGGGCCGCGTGGTCGCAGTTATCCGCCAGGTATTCTGATTTTGGATTGCCGATTTTGGATTTTGGATTGAGGTGCTACGTGTTCCAATTTCCAAAATCTAAAATCTAAAATCCAATCCGCTTTAGCTCCACGAGAGGGGGAGTAAGATGGTTGGTTGGATGAACCACGAGGCATCGGTGTGGAGCCGCAGCGCCGATGCGGGTATCAACATTCGGCAACGCCCCGCCAGCGCCCGCACTCTGGGGGCTGCGCCGCGTAGCAAAGCCGCCCCCCGCCGCAACGAGCATAACAGCAGCGTTTCGGTGGTAGAGCAGGCGCTGGTAGGGGCGGTCCAACGTTTGCGTCACGCGCTGCGGCCCGACCAGGCGGTTGCCCCACTGCTCGGCAGCATCGCCGCTGGTCAGTACGATGTGACTATCGCTATGCACGAGCAGACTGGCGATGGGGTGGTGATTGACAGCTATCTGGCGAAGCGCGGCGTATTTGCCCTGCGCGTCAGCGGTAGCTCGATGACCCACGTCGGCATCGAGAGCGGCGACATTGTGGTAGTCCAACCGCAGGATAGCGCGATTGATGGCGATTTTGTGGTGGCAACCCTCACCGACTCGCTCGACCCCGAAGGCTACGTTACGCTCAAGGAGTTCCACCGCAAGCGTGACCACATCTTCCTCAAGTCGGCCACCGCCGAGACCAACCCCATCCGCATCTACCCAGAGCGCGGCCAGGATCGCGTCCAGGTGCAGGGTGTAGTTGTCGCCATCATCAAACCTCAGCAGCAGGTGTAGACCCACCCCCAGCCCCTCGCGGTGGGAGGGGAGCAGATATCGCGCCGTCAACACGACAGATGAACCAACTTGATAACGCCCCCGCCGCAATGACGGTGGGGGCGCTCTATTTTGGATTGCAGATTGCAAAATGCGCCAAAGCTGGTAGCAGATGTACGGCTGACACCTTCAGCGCCGGGCAGCACGCTTGCTGAAGATAATACCAATTATATTTGGAGCTGGTGTAAAACGGATGGGCGCGATAAATCTGCGCCCGTACGGATATTATACACTATCTCCTTAGCTAATTGGTATAAGCATGGTGGACACTGCAACAAAGGGCTATGACCCCAACCCGGCAAGCCGCCCGCTGTCTTGCACCATTGCACTTTGCGATTCTTTATTTGTCGGCAACGATTAGCCTAATGAGACCGGCCAGGTTGGATGGATGCCACTCGGCAAGATCTGCGGGCGTATCAGGTTTACGCAAGCGCAAGTTTGTTGTATAATAGACATAAAGCCAATCACGCAAACTCCAAAACCCCGAACCTCGGCGCTAAAGCAAATGAACGAACTACTAGAACAGCAAGCGAACGCGATTGAAGACTTCCTCACCCGCCACGGCGTAGCGGCAAGGGTGGAAGGTGGGGCGTTGTCGCCGCGCCTGATTAGCTTCAACCTGACGCTCCCTGCTACGGTACGGCCGGGGCGGGTGGCCGCACTGACCGATAGGCTGGCAGAGTTCCTGAAGGTTGGCTCCTGCCGTCTGGCGAAGCACGGCGAGGCGATTGCAGTGGAGATACCGCGCAGCGACCCGACCAGGGTGCGCCTGCTGCCACTCTATCAGCAGCTAAATCGCGAGAGTGAGGGTGAGGGCAACGCCATCCCTTCGGTTACTGGCCTGCTGGGCCTCGACTATGAAGGCACGCCGCTGCTGCTCCGCCTTGCCAGCCCCGAAGTGGCAAACCTGCTGATCGCGGGTGAGGTGGGCAGCGGCAAGACTACGATGATGGCGAGCATGATTGGCAGCCTGGCTTTGGCAAACGCGCCCGACGAAGTGCAACTCTTGCTCATAGATGTGGGCCGTCAGCGGGGCAAGGGCGGCGGCGTGTGGGCCGACTGGACCGGCCTGCCGCACCTGATCGCCCCACCAGTTACCGACCCGCTCGATGCCGCCAACCGCCTCGCCTGGCTATCGCGAGAGATGGAGCGGCGGGCCGATGAACAGATAGTTACACCCGCGATCGTGGTGTTCATTGATGAGATTGGCGAGTTGCTGGCCGGGGTGGAGGAGAACCGCGCTCGGCTGCTGCGTCGCCTGCTTCAACGCGGCAGGCAGGCGGCCATCTACTTCGTGGTGGGCAGCAGCCAGAGCGCGGCACTGGGCGAACTGCTGACCGAGACGAACTTTCCCGCCCGTATCGTGGGGCGAATGACCGCCGCCGAGGGCGAAACGCTAACCCAGGTGCGAGGTGGTGGCACCGAGCGGCTGCTGGGCGGAGGCGACTTCCTGGTTAGCCTGCGCGGTGAACTGACACGGATGCAGAGCGCGACCATCAATCAGGGCGAGACGCACCAGCTAGTCAACCTGATGCGGCGCATCGCCGAGGAGCGCGAGGCCGATCGGGAACAGGAGCGGGGGCAGGCGCAAGGCACTCGGCGTGGCCCGCTCACCAGTGTGCCAGCCCCTGCTGCGCCGCTTTCCCCGCCGCGCAACTGGCAGCAGGGGGCGGATGGCGTAGCCACCCCGCTGCCCACCCCGCGCAAGGGGCTGCTAGACGGTTTCCGCCGACGTTGACCTGGTTATATGCGATTAGCACACGCCGTGGTATGTAGTTTCAATGGGCGGTGATCTGCTGCATCTGGGCGTAAGCCATGCGCCCCTACACCAATGTTTGTAGTTGTGGCAAGCGAAATCGTCAGGTAATCAGGGCGCGATAAATCTGCGCCCCTACACATAGCAAAGGCGCACCCATAGGTGCGCCTTTTACTTTCAACTTCCCTTGAACCCTCACCCAGCCTCTCCCAGAGGGAGAGCAGTGGTTGGGGTTACGCTACTGGCACCATCGGCTGCTGCTGCTCTACTGTTTCAGCAGCGGGGCGGCTCTTGCTGCGACTGCGCTTCGGTGGGGTGATTGGCTCCAGGGCCAGGTTCAGCACCTCGTCCATGGTATCCACGTAAATGAAGGTTATGGCCTTGCGTAGCTCCTCGCTGAACTCCTCTACGTCGCGGGCGTTGCGCTTAGGCGCGATGATGGTGGTGATGCCCGCCCGCTTGGCCGCCAGGGCCTTCTCTTTCAGCCCACCGATGGGCAGCACCTTGCCGCGCAGGGTAATTTCGCCAGTCATTGCCAGGCTATCCTTCACCTTGCGACCTGTCAGCAGGCTGGCTAGCGCAGTGGTCAGGGTGATGCCTGCGCTCGGCCCATCCTTGGGGGTAGCCCCCGCTGGGATGTGCAGGTGGATGTCGCTGGTGGCGAAGATGTCCTCGTCAATGCCAAGTTCGGTAGCGTGCGCCCGCACATAACTAAGCGCAGCCTGCGCCGACTCGCGCATCACGTCGCCTAGCTGGCCGGTGATGGTCAGTTGCTTGCTGCCCTTCATCCGCGTCGCCTCGATGAACAGGATCTCGCCGCCCACCTCGGTCCAGGCCAGGCCGGTTGCTACACCGGGCATATTTACCATCTCGGCCACGTCACTCTCGAAGCGCGGCTTGCCCAGGTACTCGCGTACCCGCGCCGGGGTAACTTCCACGGGGAAGGCGCTAGCGGCCACCACGATCTTCTCAGCGCCCGCCTTCTCTTTGCCCGGCTTCTGCTTGCTTGCCTTGATTACAGGCTTGGGCGGCTGGGCCATGGCCTGGGCCACTTCCTTCACCACCTTGCGACAGACGTTGGCGATTTCGCGTTCCAGGTTACGCACGCCCGCCTCACGGGTGTAATCGCGGGCGATGGTTAGGATCGCATCGTCGCTGAAGCTGATATCTTCGCTGGTCAGGGCGTGGGCGGCAGTCTGCTTCGGCACCAGATAGCGACGGGCGATATGCAGCTTCTCCTCCTCGGTGTAGCCACTGAGCGGCAGGATCTCCATGCGGTCACGCAGCGCGGGCGGGATGTTGTCCAGCCCATTAGCGGTGGCGATGAACATCACCTTGCTGAGATCGAACGGAACGTCTAGATAATGGTCGCGGAAGTCCTTGTTCTGCTCCGGATCCAGCACCTCCAGCAACGCACTGGAAGGGTCGCCGCGATAATCCATGCCCAGCTTGTCCACTTCGTCGAGCATGAACACCGGGTCATTAGACTCGGCGCGGCGGATGGCCTGCGCCACGCGACCGGGCATCGCGCCGATGTAGGTGCGGCGGTGGCCGCGAATCTCGGCCTCGTCGCGCACACCGCCCAGCGACATTCGCACGAACTTGCGGCCCAGGGCGCGGGCGATACTCTGCCCCAGGCTAGTCTTGCCCACCCCCGGCGGGCCAATAAAGCAGAGAATCGGTTCGCGGTTTTGAGGCGTATGCGGCGAAGGCGTAGCGGTGGGCGGCACATCCATATCCACCACCTCGATCTCGTGCAGTGGCTTCAGCAGGGCAGCCCGCTCCTCGCGCAGCTTGCGTACCGCCAGATACTCGATGATGCGCTCCTTGATCTTCTCAAGGTCGTAATGGTCTTCGTCTAGCACTTCGCGGGCCTTGATGATGTCAATCTCACCCTCGGTACTCTTGGCCCAGGGCATCGCCACCAGCCACTCAAGGTAGCCACGGATCACGCTGTACTCCGGGGCTTGCTGGGGCAGCTTGGCAAGGCGGTCGAGTTCGCGCTTGGCTTCCTTCTCCGCTTCGGGGTGCATATGTGCCGCTTCGATTTCCTCGCGCAGATGGTTAACCTCGGAAGTGGCATCGTCGTCCTCACCCAGTTCGTGCTGCAAAACCTTGATTTGCTCACGCAGCATATATTCGCGCTGCGTCTTGCTCATCTCATCCTGCACCTTGCCCTGGATGCGGCGGCCCAGTTCCAGCACTTCCAGTTCCTTGCTAAGCAGCGCGTTCAGCTTGTCCAGCTTGGCCCGCAGGCTGCTGGTCTCCAGCAAGTCCTGACGTTCATCCACATTGGCGCGGAGCGGCAGGCTGTTCATCACAAAGTAAGCGAGTTGCAGAGGGGCGCTGATGTTCACTACCGCAGTGGCAATCTCATCGGGCAGGTTGGCGCTAAGTTCGACGATGCGTTGCACCTGAGTCTGCAAGTTGCGGATGCGGGCATCAATCTCCAGCCCTTCTTCTTCCTCATCGGGGAAAAGCTCGATGCGGGCCTTGAGGTAAGGCTTGTGCTGGGTATACTCCAGGATTTTGACCCGCTGCAAACCCTGCACCAGCAGGCGCATAGTGCCATCGGGCATCTTCATCATCCGTTCGATGCGGGTGATCGTGCCGATGCGGAAGGCATCATCGGGGCCAGCGCCATCAATGCTGGCATCCTTCTGCGCCACCATCACCACCATCTTGTTGCCCACTACCACATCGTCAATCAGGCGCAGGCTGCGCTCCTGGCCGACCGCCAGCGGTGAGCCAGTGAAGGGGTAAATCACGGTATCCTTCAGTGGCAGCACCGGCAGCACTTCGGGGGCGTGTTCCTCGCTCTCGATGCTGATCTCACCATCATCCAATATATCTATGTCGGGGGTAATATAGATTACCTTTTCGTCTTCAATCGCCATTGTGTTGTCCTTTTTGGGCGCAACTGCCTTGTGGTTTGTTAAAGCAATGCGTGCTGCGACAATGATGTGTCGCTATAGCGCATTATACCAAATATACGTGGAAGATTGCGTTAGAGCGCTATTAGATTTGCCTTGCCGCCCAGCATTAACAAAACGCTAACCTGGCCTTGACGTTATGTTAAACCGCTGTTAACCCGCACCTGGTACAATCGTAGCATGGGCAAGCAACTGAACGAACTTAATCTGCTGGTGGCAACCGAGTCGTTTGGGCAACTGAACGGCGTGTCGCGGGCAACCCTGGCGTTCTGCTCCTACCTGAAGCAGCGGGAGGCCAACTTCCGCATCCTCGCGCCGCAAGGCCGCAACCTGCTGGCGAGCGACGCTGACTACCCGCTGCTGCGGCTGCGTGGCTTCCCTTTCCCCACCAGCCCCGACTTGCGGGTGGTCACGCCGTTCCTGCTGCGGCAGCAGCTAGCCTTTAACCCTGCGCCCAGCGTAGTCTATCTTGCCAGCCCTGCCAGCCTCGGCCTGCTAATCTGGCTGCAAGCCCGCCACCATCTGCCCATTGTGGTCAACTATCAAACCGAACTGGGCGATTTCGCCCGCGCCACCCTGCCTCGCCCGCTGCGTAACGTTACTGGCAAGCTGATTGATCGGCTAACCGCTTTTATCTTCAACGATCGCGCAGTGCGGGCGGTGCTTGCCACTCGCGCCAGCTTCGCCTACCTTAAGCGCATCGGGGTGCGCCAAGACAAGCTCCGCCCCATCCAACGTGGGGTGGATACCACCCTGTTCAACCCCACCCAGCGTAGCAACACCCTGCGTCGTATCCTTGCCCCAAATGGTGAGGATATTATTTTGTACGTTGGTCGCCTGGCCTTCGAGAAGAACCTGCCGCTACTGGCCGAGGTGAACAGGCGGCTGCTGGCGGCGCAGCAGCGTGGCGAACTTGCGCCCTTCCGCCTCGTGATTGTGGGCGGCAACGACAATCATGGCATGGTCGAGCGGGTCAAAGCGCACTTCGCCGCCCAGACCAACGTCTGCTTCACCGGCCCGCTGGTTGGCGCGGATCTGGCTGCCCACTACGCCAGCGCGGACATATTTGCCTTCCCTGCGCTACACGAAACCTTCGGCCAGGTAGTGCAGGAGGCGATGGCTTCCGGCCTGCCGGTGGTGGCAATGAACAGCGGCGGCCCCGCCAATATCGTGCAGCCCGCGCTCACCGGCTATCTATGCGACCCCGCCCACGCCGCCGAGGATATGACCACCCATCTTGCCAGTTTGTTGCGCGACCCTGAACGCCGCGCCACCATGTCCGCCGCCGCCCGCCAGTTCACCGCACAACGCTCGTGGGACGATGTGAATGAACTGATATTGGATGTTCTAATCGAAAGCGCAGGGTGAATACGACTTACCCACAGCCCCGCCCGGTGGGAGGGGGGTTAAGGCAAGGAGGTGAAGCATGAGCGTCAACAGCAACGAGGTTAGGGCGGTTCGTCCGCTTAGGGCGCTGGTGGCACGGCCCCTGCGCCGCATCGCGCCGGATCACGCCCGCACCGTGGCGCACCATATCTCTAACATCATCAACCCGATTATCGTTATCATCCCTACTATCATGCTGGCGGGGTGCTACGGCAGCCGAGATTTCGGCGCAGGCCTGCTGTGGACGGCGATTGCGCTGCTCAGTCTGTGCGTCATCCCCGCCACTTATGTTGTTGTGGGAGTGAAGCGCGGCACCCTCAGCGGCCTCCACCTGCCGCGCCACAGCGAACGCACCCGCCCCATCGCCGTCTCCCTCATCAGCGCGGTAGCTGGAGTGGTCACGCTGGCGCTGCTGGGCGCATCTCCGCTCTTTCTCGCCGTGGTATACAGCGGGGCGCTGACTAGCCTGGCCCTGGCTGCCTTCACCTTGCTATGGAAAGTTAGCTTCCACAGCGCGGGCATCACCGGCATGGCGGTAACGACCATCTGGCTGATAGGCTTGCTCGCCCTGCCGCTGCTGGCGCTCATCCCCGCGGTGGGCTGGGCGCGGGTCAAGCTGGGGGCGCACAGCATCGGTCAGGTACTTGGCGGCATGGCGGTCGGTGCAGTGGTGGTCACGCTGGTGATGAGTGTGGTACGATAGCCGTGAGGGAGGCGAAGTGGTTAGCATCACGGAAGACACGGAAAAAGACATGGAAAACACGGAAAAAGCCGCCGCTGGCGTACTGCCAACGGCGACCTGTCCTTAATTCTACATTCTACTATCTACCTTCTGCCTTACCTAGAACGCAGGCTCGGCGGCTGGCGCGATGGCCTCTTGCTTTACATCAGGGGTGCGGCGGCGTAGCGGAGCTTCGCGCAGGAACAGCGCAGCGATTAGCAGGCCAATGCCAATCACAATGCTGGCATCATAGGCGTACTGGATTGCCACTTGCAGCGCGGAGACCAGTTGGCCGAACACCGCATCACCACCAGCCTGACCCAGGATTTTGGTGAGCGCCTGATGACTGACCGTGCGGAAGGTCGGGTCGGTCAACGAGCGCACGCTGAAGATGCTATCGGTTAGTTGCGCCGGAGTTTGACCAACGCGGGCGGCGATGGGTGCTACCCCTTGCTGCACCTTGTTGATGGTATCTTGCGAAATAGCCTGATGCAAACCGCTGGTGAAGGTGCTGGTCACCAGGGTGCCGATGATGGCCGCGCCGAGGGTCTGGCCGATGCTGCGGAGGAAGGTTATCCCCGCTGTGCCGGTGGCGAGGCGGTTCATCGGCAGCGAGTTCTGCGCCGCCAGGTTGACGATGGGGCTGAACAGGCCGATGCCCAGGCCGATGACGATGATGTTGCGGGTAACAGTGCCTTCATCGGTGCCAACCCCCATTCCCGCTAGCAGGAAAGCGCCGATAATCAGGATGATGGTACCAGAAACCACGAACATCTTGTACTTGCCGGTGCGGGCGACAATTTGCCCAACGGCAATGCTGCCGAACACCAGGGCCAGCATCAGCGGAGTGAGGATTGCGCCGCTGGCGGTGGCGCTATCGCCAATCACACCCTGCACAAACCAGGGGCTGTATAGGATCAGGCCGAACATCGCCGCGCCACCCAACAGGCCGAGGACTGAGGAGACGGTGTAGATGTCGTTCTTGAACAGACTGAGCGGCAAAATCGGCTCGGCGGCGCGGGTTTCGATGAATATGAAGGCCGCCAGTCCCGCCAGCGCGAGGCCAAATGCAGTCAGCACCTGCCAGGAACCCCACGGGTAGGTTTGCCCACCCCAGACGAGGCCAAGCAGCAGTGGTACGATGAAGACTAGCGAGAAGAACGAGCCGCCAAAGTCAATCCGCTTAAACTCGTCGAGCAATCTGCCGCCAACCTTGCGGGTGCGGCCCAGAGCAGCAGGCATCACGAAGTAAATACCGATGAACGAGAGTATCTCCAGCGGGATGTTGACGTAGAAGACCCAGCGCCAGCCGGGGTTATCGGTAATCCAGCCGCCCACGCTGGGGCCAACTACGCTGGCGATACCGAACATCCCAAAGAACAGACCCTGCCATTTGGCCCGCTCCTGGGGGGTAAAGATGTCGCCGATAACGGTGAAGATAACCGCCATAAGCGCACCTGAGCCGACACCTTGCAGGGCGCGATAGTAGATTAGCTGGTTGATGTCCTGCGAGGTGCCGCAAAGAGCCGAGCCGATAGTAAAGATGGCGATACCGCTCATCAGGATATACTTGCGGCCAAAGATGTCGGACAGCTTACCCATGATAGGGATGCTGGCGGTAGAGGTAAGCAGGTAGGCGGTTGTCACCCACGAAACCAGGTCAAACCCCTTCAGTTCGGTGATGATTCGCGGCATCGCGGTGCCGACAATAGTCTGGTCGAGGGCGGAAACCAGCATCGAAAGCATCAGGCCGCCGATTACGGCGTATAGCGCCCGCCCTTGCAGCCGCGTCTCGTTAGGCGCATCATTCTGCTGCAATGCTTCCTTCGGTAGCTCCGGGCTGGCAGCATTCATCTCCGTGCCAACGTAGTCCTGCACCTGAGTACCGGACTGCTGCGCTTGCTCCTGCTCCAACTTGTTCACTTCTTGTTCGGTGGTTGCCATTTTATTGTATCTCCTTGTTATTACTACTCTGTGTCGGCTTCGACTATTTCCGAAAGGTTATCGGCCAGTTGGCGCAGGTTGGCCCGCAATTGCAGCACCTCTTCGTGACTGATGCCAACAAACGCCTGCTGCCAAAGTTCCAGCACCTTGTGTTGCACCTCGTCGTACAACTGGCGGCCCGCATCGGTCAGGTAGATGAGGGTGAAGCGATTGTCTTGAGGGGCGGTTTCCCGCCTAATATAGCCATCCTGCTCTAGCTGCTTGGCAACACGGGTGATGCCCGCCGCATCCACGCCCAGCAGCGCCTGAATCTTGCGCTGGCTAACCCCGGCCACAAACTTATGAGTCTCCTGCACGATGCGCTCATGGATGGCCTGCTCGGTCATGGTCTCCTCGCGGGCCAGCAGCGAAATCATCCGCCATTGCGCCCCGCTCATGCCGGTCAGGCTGTAAAAGGCGCGATGAAAGATCTGCATCATCCGACCCATCTCGCTGATCAGGTTATCGCCGCCCGGTCCGCTCGCGCCGCTGGGGTCATCTTCTACGCTAAACACCTCGCTGAGTCGTTTGATGCCTTCCTGTGGCTCTCTGGCTTCTGTAATCATATCCTGCACCTCTTGTCCTGGCGCGTCACTGCGCTATACCCTTGTCTTAGCAACCGTTGCTGTATCAACGATTGTAAGGCACATTATATTAAATATTCGTTGCAGTGTCAAGGGTTGTGCATACATCTTTAGTCTGAGTGCCAATGTTGGGTGGAATCGCACCCTTGCCAGCTTTAATACTGAACGGGTATAATAACTATGATATGGCAACCTTGCAGCGAACCGAATATGACAGCCTTGCGCCCGCCAATTCGCGCAGTTGGCTGCCGCTGCTCGCGCTGGGCGCAGCAGTAGGGCTGGGCCTGGCGGGCGGGCTGGCGGTTACGCTGGGCAATCCGCTCATCCCCTTTGCCGCCATTACCGGACTGCTAACCCTGGCTGTGCTGCTAAGTAGCGCGGAGCGGCTGGTGGTGGGGGCGGCTTTGATCGCTGTGCTGCTGCCATTTGCGGTCGTGCCGGTCAAGCTGGTAATTACCCCCGCATTCCTGGAAGTGAGCGAGCTGCTGTTGATTGCCGTCTGGCTGGGTCAACTATTGAAGGGCAAGCCGCTGAACGTGTCGCCGGTACACGCGCCGCTGCTGCTGTTCATCGGTCTCAGCCTGTTCGCCTTCATCCTGGGCATCGCCCGCGACTTCAGCGCCGACATTGCCCACAACTATTTCCGCATGGCGCTCGGCTTCGTGCTGTTCTATGCCGTCACCACCCTGGTAGATGGGCCGATGCTGCGACGGCTGGTGCGCTGGCTGGTGGTCGCGGGCGGATTGGCGGCAATAATCGGCATTGGCCTGTGGGCGGTGGGCGACCGCGCTGAAAGCATCCTGCTCAAGCTGGCGGTGGTTGGCTACCCCACCACCGACGTGATCCGTCACCTCGAAGCCAATCCGGCGTTGGCGGTGCGGGCAACCGGCACCTCGGTTGACCCCAACAGCTTTGCCGGGATGTTGGTGCTGGTTTTCGTTCTTGCGCTGGCCCAGGCATTGGCGAAGCGCGAGGAGAGCGTCGGCCTGCCGCGCTGGATCAGCTGGGGGACGGTGGCGGCCAGCGGCGCGGCCCTAATCCTTACTCAATCGCGCTCCGCCTGGCTGGGCGCGGCGGCAGCAGCTGGCATCATAGCGCTGCTGCGCTATCGTCGCCTGTTTGTCTACGGTGCGGCGGGCGCAGTGACGGTGCTAGGGCTGGGGCTGGGTAGCGGCTATCTATCCCGCCTGCTGGCCGGTTTCGCCCTGCAAGACCCGGCCACCCTTATGCGGCTCAACGAATACGCCAACGCCTTCGCCATCATCCAGAAGTATCCCTGGTTCGGGGTCGGCTTCGGTACGGCGGGCGGCTTCGAGCTAGACCTGACCACCGGCGTGAGCAGCGTCTACCTGACCATCGCCGAGCGGATGGGGCTTATCGGGTTGGCGGGCTTCGGCTTCGTGATGTTCTCATTCTTCGCCTACGTACTGCCCCGCGTGCGGCAAACTCCCGCCGCTCACCCTCTCCCATCCTCCCCCATTGGGGGAGGGGCTAGATTGTCTCACCTCCCATCGGGATGGACTGGGGGTGGGCCGGTGCGGCGCGATTCGCACCCCTCCCCAACCCTTCCATATGATCGGGGAGGGGGCAACTCAGCACTCAGCACTCAGCACTCAGCACTCAGCACTACGCTGCTGGGCCTGATGGCGGCGGTGGCGGGTGCGTTGGTAGTCGGCGTGCTGGATCACTACTTTTTCAATATCGAGTTCCCCCATATGGCGATGCTGTTCTGGCTATTCGCCGCGCTGGCGGTGGTTGCGGCGCGACTGATTGACGAGCAGGCGGCGGGGGAGAAGGAGCAGGCTAATGGAACTGGACATTGATGCAATCAAGCGCACTATCCCGCACCGCTTCCCCTTTTTGCTGGTGGATCGGATCATCGAGTGCGAGCCGGGGCAGATGGCGGTGGGCCTCAAGGCGGTGAGCGGCAACGAGCCGTTCTTCCAGGGCCACTTCCCCGACTACCCGCTGATGCCTGGCGTGTTGATCCTGGAGGCGCTGGCCCAGGTTGCCGCCATCTGCGTGCAGGTGATGCCGGAGTATCAGGGCAAGCTGGGGGTGTTTGCCGGGCTGGACAACGTGCGCTTCAAGCGCCAGGTGCGCCCCGGCGATCTGCTGCGCCTTGAGGTCAAGATTACCAAACTGCGGATGCCGCTCGGCACCGCCAGCGCCGAAGCAACCGTAGACGGCCAGCTAGCCGCCCGCGCCGATTTGATGTTTGCGCTTACCGATATAAAGATAGGCGCGGCGGCCCAGGAGAAGAAATAACTATGTACGATGCCACCCAGATGAAACCCTACGACATCCCCACTGCGCCCGCCGTCGAGACCGGCCCCACCCGCCATCCCACCCGCGCCCAGGCGTACCTCCTGTTTGTCTCGGTGCTGGTGCTGAATGTGATTGGGCAGTCGGTAGTTTCCCTGTTCAATCTGCCATTCCCCATCGCGGTGACAGTGGGTGAAGTCCTGTTCATCTTGGTGCCAGTGCTAGCCTTCATTCAGATCGGCAAGTTCGACCTGCGGGCCACCTTGCACCTCAATCCCACCACTCCGCAGATGTTGCTCCTCAGCGTGGTGGTGGCGTTGCTGGCCTGGCCGCTGGCCGAGGTGCTTGGCTACGTCACCGAAAAGGTGTTGAGAAATATCGGACCGCTACCCAATCTGGTGCCAACCCCCAGCAGTGGCTGGGAGGCAATATCCTATCTGGTAGTGCTGACCATTGTGCCAGGCATATGCGAGGAGTTGCTAAATCGCGGGGTGATGCAACGGGCTTTTGAGCGGCAAGGTTTGTGGCCGACGGTCGTTTACATCGGCATCTTCTTTGCTATCTTCCACCTCGGTCTGTATTCGCTGCTGTTCACCTCAATGCTGGGTGGAGTGCTGGCCTATGTAGTGTTCAAGACTAATAGCATCTACAACTCGATTGTTTGCCACTCCATGTTCAACGCGGTAACCGCAACGATAATCGTGCTAAATTATTTCGGAACGCTACCGGATAATTTCGAGGATTTGGGCTGGCTAGTACCCCTTGCAATCGTGACCACCCCGCTACTTATTGGAGTGCTATACTACATTGGGCGACTTACGCGGGCGACTAGCAAGGAGATCGAGCCTCCATACGTTGCGCCAGTAGATAACAGTATCGCCAAGGGCAGATTCAGCTTCGCCGAGATGGCCCTGCTCACCGTCATAAGTGTGATTTTCGTAGCCTCGTTGCTGGTTGGCGAAGTAGGAGCGAGGATCATCTGCGCCCAACCAGACACCTCGGCGCAGATTCATCACATCCAGCAGGAGATTAATTGTCCGCCTCCCGGACAGTAAAAGACGGGCGAGAGCGGCTGGTTGACACGGCGACGGGAACGCTGCATCTCGCTTTGCGCGGGCGGGGGCGCAGCAAGCTGCCGCCAAACCCCGCCCGCTTGCTGATAATCAAGCCCTGTTGCATCGGCGATGTGCTGTTCGCCACCCCGCTGCTGGCGACGATTAGCGAGACGTTGCCACAGGCCCGCATCGGCTGGCTGGTGGGGCAGCACTCGCAGACCGCGTTGCTGGGCAACCCACGCCTCAAAGCGTTGCTCGACGCGGGCGAACTGGGGGCCAGCCACTATCCGTTTGGCGCGATGGTGGGCATGGCGTTGCGTCTACGGCGCAAGCATTTCGCCGCTGCCTTCATCCCCGATCGCTCGCCCGCGCTGGCGTTGCTGGCGCTCATATCGGGCATCCCCTACCGCGCCGGGCTGAACAGTCGTAATCGCGGCCTGGGCCTCAGCGCGGCTGCTGATGTGGATGACCGCAAGGTGGCAAAGCATGAGGTGGAAATCTATCTCGATGTTGCCCGCGCCGCCGGGCTGCCCATCCCTCCCAACCCCCACCTGGAATACCACCCCACCGCAGCAGCGCAGGCCGCTGCCGACGCGCTACTGCTCTCCCTGCCGCTCGACCGCGCACTGCCAACCATCACCATCCACCCCGGCGGCGGAGTCAACCCCGGCGCAACCATGCCCAGAAAGCGATGGCCGGTGCCACGCTTTGCAGCCATCGCGGCGCGGCTGGTCGAGCAAGCCAACATTATCGTGCTAGGCGGCGCGGGCGACGATGACCGCCAGCTTGCCGCGACTGTGCAGCAGGGCGATGCCCGCATCCACAATCTGGCGGGCAGACTGGATCTGGCGGCAACTGGCGCACTGCTGCAGCGATCCTCGCTTCACCTGGGCAACGATACGGGTGTGAGCCATCTGGCGGTGGCCTGCGGCTGTCGCACCGTCGCCATCTTCGGCCCTACCAGCGTGCTGCGCTATGGCCTATATGGACCCCCAACCGTGGCGCATAGCCTGTACCCCGCTGGCTACGTGGACGGTGGTGGCGACACATCCGCCGTTTCGGTGGAGCAGGT
>JBBRMT010000045.1:0-22987 GCA_038230695.1 Chloroflexia bacterium | reverse complement strand
GTGGGCGCACGGTAAGCGGGCGGTGAGCGAGCCGCAGCGCAAACTAACGATTGCCGAGATGAAGGCGCGAGTATGCGCCTATTACAACTGTGAAGAACTAGAAGCTCTCGATGCAAACGATGTACCTTGAGTTTGCACTAGCAGCAGCGCTTGTCGCCACAGCAGTTGTCGTCGCAGCAGTTGTCGCTGCAGCAGTTATCCGCATAAACGCGCATTTCACTCACCTCCTTTCTATAAAGCTATATATTTGGCACATCATGGCAGCCTACGTATGCCGCCACTGATGATTGTCAAGGATAAAGTATTGATTAGTTTCGATGTATCTGGCACAATGTTTCATTGATGACCTTCGATATATCTGGCACAATGTTTCATTGATGGCCTTCGATGTATTCGCACCGAAAACTGCGCCCTGTCTACCGGGCGCAAAGATCAAAGGGCGAGGAAGGCGCGGATATGCTGCTCCAAACCGTCGCGGGTGGCACGGAAGGCGGCTAGCCTGGCAGCATCGCTGCCCATTACGGCAGCAGGATCGGCAAAGTCCCAGTGGATACGCGCAACGTTGCCAGGGAAGATGGGGCAGGCATCACGGGCGCTATCGCAGACGGTGATCACGTAGTCGAAGGTCTGGTCTAGCAGGCTGTCAACGTGCTTGGGGTGCTGCTGGCTGATGTCAAGGCCGCGCTCGGCCATCGCCTGCAGCGCAAAGGGGTTGACGTGAGCGGCTGGCACAGTGCCTGCGCTCTGTGCCACAACCCGACCGTTGCCCAAATCGCGGAATAGTCCCTCGGCCATCTGGCTGCGGGCGGAGTTGCCGGTGCAAAGCACCAGCACGCGGATTGGTTGGTGGCTCATCGTCCCGGTCCTTTCACTTGCCTGGCTTAACCGCCTCGATGGTGGCCGAGACCAGATAATCCTCGACCTGCCGCCCTGGCGCCCACTCGCGAATGAAGTTGCGGCTTTCATCCTTTGGGGCGATACGAATGTCGGCGAAACCTGCGGCTTTGAGCATCGCTGCCATATCGTCTATCATTGCCGCGCCCGCTACACAACCAGATACCAGGGCGGGATCGGCGCGTAGCTCTGCTGGTAGCTCAGTGGTGGCTACGACATCGGAGATTGCCAGCCGTCCGCCAACTTGTAGCACCCGATATGCCTCGCGGAACACCGCTTCCTTATCCGGCACCAGATTGATCACGCAATTGGAGATGATCACATTTACGCTGCTGTCGGCCACTGGCAGATGCTCAATCTCACCCAGACGAAACTCGACGTTGCGGTATCCCGTCTTCGCCACGTTCGCCCTTGCCTTGCTGACCATCTCCGTGGTCATATCTACGCCGATGACGTGTCCCTGTTCGCCTACCTGGGGTGCGGCAAGGAAGCAGTCAAAGCCCGCGCCGCTACCGAGATCAAGTATCACCTCACCAGGCTTGAGCGCGGCAATCGCCGCCGGGTTGCCACAACCGAGGCCCAGGTTCGCGCCCTCTGGAACGGCGGCGATCTGCTCCTTGCTGTAGCCCATCTGTAGTGATACCAGTTCGAGGGGAGCGGACCCATCGCCGCAGCAATCATCTATGCCACAGCACGAATTGGCCGTGTCCGAGTTAGCCGCCGCGCCGTAGTTCTTCCTAACCATAGCCTTGATCTCTTCTTGCGTCAGGGTATCCATGTGCTAATCCTCCCATTAGATTGACGATTTTCGATGTTTGTGTGCTGAGGCAATGCCTCAAGCCGGGCGGTCCGCGCTTTGGATCGCCGCCAGCTTTGCTGACCTGCTGATCAGGGGTAGAGGTTGACCGCGCAGCGGGTGGTATACCTCAGCCAGCATTGCTTGCAACTCCGCCAGCCGCTCACGGTCGAGGGTGAAGAATGACCAGATGCCCTCGCGGGTGCCATGCACCAGCCCCGCTTCGCGCAGGATGCTGAGGTGGTGGGAGATAGTCGGTTGCCCCTTGTCGAACTGGGCGGTAATGTCGCAGACGCAGACCGGCTCATCGTTGTTCGCCAGCAGGTTGATGATGCCGAGCCGCGTAGGGTCGGCCAGTGCGTTAAGTAGCGCGGCATAACGGGCCAGCGTAGAAGCATCGAGGCTGCCAGCATCGGCGACGGTGCAGCAGACGCTAGGGCGGTTGCGGTTGGTGGTTTTTTCTCTCATGCCGGGATTATAACACAATACATCGAGGTTTGTCAATGTGTTATCAACGCTGTTGACAAATTGTAACATTATGGTACAATGTGGTAAGCAGGATAGATCCAGAGACAGCAGTCGGTTCGTAGAGTTAAAGGGTTACACCTGCGATACGATGGCATTAAACGCCACGGTTGGCAACGCCATCGAGTTGATCAAAACAACAGTTCTAGCACACAAGGAGGAACTTCATGAAGAGTCTGGTAAGGGGATTTGCTACCGTTGCACTGATGATGCTGATGATTGCATCGTTCGCTGGCGGTCACGCATCGGCAAGCACGATTGCTATGCCGACGGGCGCAACCGTTGCGATTGCGGTTCAGGATTTTCAGTTTGCGCCCAAGGTGGGCGCAGCTAACGTGGGCGATACGGTGACGTGGACGAACACGGGCGCGACGGCCCATACGGTAAGCGCCAGCGATGGCAGTTGGGATAGTGGCAACCTCGCCCCTGGCGCGAGCTTCAGCCATACATTCACTGCGGCTGGCACGGTTAATTACTACTGCAAGATCCATGGTTCGGCCAACGGCGCAGGCATGGCGGCCTCAATCGTGATTGCTGCTGCAGGCGGCAGTGCTACTCCCACCACTGCGATGGCTGGCCCAACCGCTACCGCCGCGATGGCTGGCCCAACCGCCACCACTGCGATGGCTGGCCCAACCGCCACCGCCGCGATGGCAATGACCCCCACCGCAGTGATGGCAATGACCCCCACCGCTGCAGCTAGTGGTATGACCGCCAGCGTAACCGCCAATGACCAGGCTACCGGCAGCAGCATCACCATCGCCAAGGTTATTGCGGCGCAGAATGGCTGGATTACGGTTCACGCCAACACTGCCGCCAATCAACCCGGCGCACAGCTTGGTCACACCGCCGTCAAGGCGGGCGAGAACGACAACGTGGAAGTCTACCTCAGCCCAATGCCAGCGGCTGGCGATAAGGTGTGGCCGATGCTGCACATTGACGCTGGCGTAATCGGCACCTACGAGTTCCCCGGTCCCGATGCTCCGGTTATCATCAACGGCAACATCGTGATGCAGGAAATCACCCTCACCGCTGCCAGCAGCACCAGCGGCGGCACAACTAGCGGTGGCACCACCAGCGGTGGCGGCACTACTACTCTGCCGACCACGGGCAGCGGCCCGGCTGTTGACCTCTGGCTGGTAGCGATGCTCGGCCTGATACTCGTCGCGGGGGGCGCACTCGCGCTACGCCGCCGCAACGCCTAAGCATCAAGCGGTCTTCAGTAACTAAAGTGGGGCGGACAACGTTAGCGTTGCCCGCCTCATTTTTGATGAGCTTTGTCCAGAATATTGACTGCTATCGGTCAATAACATATAATATACAGCGTAGATGTACCGTTTTAGGCAGCGCAATGATATGAAGAAGGGGTAGAAGAATTGGATAACCAAGCAAAGGATGACGGAGCAAGGCAGCAGGACCGTGAGGGCAAAGTGGTGCTGGTTGCCGATGACGATAAGGCTATTCGCGCATTGCTCTGCGAATACCTGATCAGCGAGGGCATAAGTGTGATTGAGGCCCGCAACGGGCAGGAGGTGCTGACTGCGCTAAAGGCCGAGCCGCCCGACCTGGTGCTAATGGATATGAGAATGCCAGAACTGGACGGCATCGCAGTGCTACGCCAAAGCCAGGGCAGCGAGGTGCCATTCATTGTCATGACCGCCTATGGCGGCAGCAACAGCGCCATCCAGGCCACTCAGCTAGGCGCATATGACTATATCACCAAGCCATTCGACCTCGATGAAGTGATGCTCACCATTGACCGTCTGTTCGAGCGCCAGCGGCTGACCCGCGAGGTGCGTAGCCTGCGTGAACAGGTGGACAAGCGCGACCCCAGCGAACGCATCATCGGCACCAGCGCGGCGATGCAAGAAGTCTACAAGATGATTGGCCGAGTCGCTGGCACCGAGAGTACCGTGTTGATCACTGGCGAGACTGGCACTGGCAAGGAGCTGGTGGCCCAGACCATCCACAGCAATAGCACCTATCGCTCAGGGCCGCTAATCAAGGTCAACTGCGCGGCCCTGCCCGAAACTCTGCTGGAAAACGAACTGTTCGGACACGAGAAGGGCAGCTACACCGGCGCAAGCGAGATGCGGCGGGGGCGCTTCGAGCTAGCGCACAAGGGCAGCATCTTCCTCGACGAGATCGGCGAGATGAGCCTAAACATCCAGCGCAAGTTTCTGCGCGTGCTACAGGAACGCGAGATTGAGCGGGTAGGCGGCACTGTGGCGATTAGGGTAGATACCCGCGTCATCGCCGCCACCAACCGACGGCTGGAGGACGAGGTTGCCGAGAGCCGCTTCCGCCAGGACCTATATTATCGCCTCAACGTCATTACCATCCAGCTGCCACCGCTGCGCGAACGTAAGGAAGACATCCCCTTGCTGGTTGAACACTTCCTCAACAAGCACCGCTACAGCGATAGTGACAAACCCGCCCGCATCTCAAGCGAGGCATTGCAGATGATAGAGGAATACGATTGGCCCGGCAACGTGCGCGAATTGGAGAACACCCTGGAGCGGGCGGTAGTTATGGCCCAGGGAGGGGTACTCACCAGCCATCATATAATCTTTAGCGGGCGCAGCGAACGCAGTAAGATTGTAGATGTGGCAAGGATGTTGCGCGAACAGGCTCCCCTACGCGCAATCGTGGGCGAAGCCGAGAAGCTAGCGATCATCGAGGCGCTGGAGCAGGCTAATGGCGACCGTAGCAAGGCTGCCGTCACCCTGGGCATCAATCGTCAGCAGCTATACAGCCGTATGCGCGACTACGGCCTCAGCGCCTAGCGCCGAGTAGAGTTATCTTCAAAAAAGCTATGGCACGTTTTTTGCGCTCATTCTAGTTCAGGCTTCTCCCATTGTGCGAGATGCAAGCTGCTGCCTGGCAACGTCCGACATTGTGGGCGCAAAGGATAAAATAATGGAACCGCCAATTAGCCCTGAAGCAAGGGATGATGAACAACAGGCCGTGCCTATCGCGGACAATGCTAGCATCGCCGAGCTTGTTGGGCAGATTAACGGCGAGGTTGGTTTTGCAGTGATCGCCCAATCCATCCTGCGGGAAGCAGCCCAGGCAGTGGGCGCAGTCGAAGCCGACCTGCTGGCGGTGGAACATAACACCAAGCCACTGCTGCGTGCCACCATCAGGCTGTCGCCTGACCTTGACCCGTCTCAGCCCCGAGTAGGGGGCAGCAGGAGTGGCACACACTTGCGCCTGCCAGTGCGCCATGCCACACAGCTAATTGGTCTGCTCGACCTGTTCTGGGAGGGCGAACATCAAATTAGCGTGGCGGAGCAACGCGAACTTGATACCCTGGCGAACCTGGCAGCGTTGCTCATCCAGCAGGAGCAAGCTCACGCCGCCAAAGAAGCAGTCGCGGCCAAAATACACCAGTTTGGGTTGCACAAGGAGGAGTTCGTCCACCTGGTCGCCCACCAGTTGCGTACCCCACTCACTTCGATCAAGGGCTTCGCCCAGTTGCTGGGGCGGCAGCAGCAGAAGGGCAATCTGGAGGCGATCGGCCGCTACAGTAACACCATCCTGCAAGAGAGCAACCGCCTTACCGTCATTGTCAACAATCTGATGGAGTTGTCGCACATGGAGGTGGCGATGATTGGTATCCGCTACGCGCCCTTCGCCCTCAACACGGTGGTCGAGCAAACCGTGGCCGATGCAGGGCGCGGGCCACAGATATCTCAGCGCCTGGCCGCCAACCTGCCCCCATGCAGCGGCGATCGCGCCGTGTTGAAGCAGGCGCTGTCCCTGCTGATTGCCCACACCTTGAGGGTGGACGATCAGCGCCTTAGCATCAGCACGGCCCGGGCAGACGGTCACCTGTGCGTTGCGCTCGGCCTGGCCGCCGACGACTGGCCGGAGCGCCAAAACGATGAAGTGCAGAGCATCAGCCTGGACGCGGCAGTGGATAATAACAATCGGCAGAACCCGGCCATGTCGCTGTATGTGGTAAGAAATCTTACCCAGGCAATGGGGGGCAATCTCAGCCTGGAGCGGGTAAGTGAACGACAAACCGACGAAGGCGCACAATTGCGCTATGTGGTAAGCCTGCCCTGGGCCAATGGCACAGCAGATGTGTTGGCCGATGGTCACGTTGAACTCGGAGGAGTAGGTAGCGGCGGAGGAAGATCATGAGCAAAATCCTGGTTGTAGATGATGAGGGTAGTATTGTCGCGCTAGTTGAAGAGAATCTGGCGTTGGAAGGGTATGAAACCACGCACGCCTACTCTGGCGAGGAGGCGTTGGAACTGATGCGTCACGATCAGCCCGACCTGGTGTTGCTTGATGTGATGATGCCGGGGATGGATGGCTACGAGGTTAGCCGCCAGATGCAAGCGGATCCCCAGCTCAACCACATTCCCATCATTATGCTGACCGCCCGCGCCGCCAACCCCGATAAGGTGATGGGTTACTCACGGGGGGTGGATGATTACGTCACCAAGCCGTTCGACAGCGACGAGTTGCTGGTGCGGGTGCGAGCGCAGTTGCATCATCTATACCACGAGGATGTATCCGACATCACCGGCTTGCCCGGCAGCCAGGCAGTGGAGGATGTGTTGGCGCAACACACTAGCGATACCAGCAAGCCCTGGAACATTATCTACGTAGACATTGAACGCTTTACCACCTATAACGAGAACTATAGCTTTCTTGAAGGCGATGAGCTAATCAAAGCCACTGCCAATCTGCTGCGCGAGGTGGTGCAGGAGCGCGGCAACCCCGACGACTTCCTCGGTCATGTTGGTGGTGACAACTTTGTGGTTATTACCACCACGACCCGCACTGAGGGTATCTGTGAACTGGCCGCAGCTCGCTTCAACGCCGTCATCCCCCAGTATTACACTGCCAGCGACCGCAACCAGGGCTACGTGCTGGCTATGCGCCACGATGGGCAGGTGGAGCAAAGCCCACTCGCCGAGTTGTCCTTCGATGTGGTAGACAGCCAGCCGGAGTGAACATAGAAGGTAGGAGGTGGAAGGTAGAAGGTAGAGGGTTAGGGTAGATTGTATGGGGCGAACTGCGGTTCGCCTTTTGCTTTTGGCCGCCACCTATGCTGCCTGCCACGGGTGGGTTACTAGCTATTGGATGGCTAGAGGCCTAACCAGGGCGGCCCACCGCCCGCCCCTATGCTTACCACATAACTTGTATCACACAAGCCTGCCACCTACTGGTTGTCTCCAACCCCAGGATGCGCTAAAATAGGGCTATGGGAAAAGAGCAAGCCAATGCAGAGCTAATCACCCGCTGCCAGCAGGGTGAACAGGCCGCGTTCGACTTGCTATTTACCCGCTATCAGGGGCAGGTTTATCGCCTGGCCCTGGCAATATTGCGTAATGTTCAGGATGCCGAGGATGTGGTGCAGGATATATTCGTGGGCCTGACTCGTTCGATCCGCACCTACGATCCTACTCGCGGCCAATTCGACCCCTGGCTCAACCAGGTGGTGGTCAACCACTGCCGCCGCCGCCAGCAGCGCAGCAAATTGCTATCCATCCCCCTGTCGTTGCTGGGCCGCCACAATGATTACGATGATGACCTTGAGTTTGAGCCTGCCGATCTATCCCCCAACAGTCTGCCGGAGAACGTTGCTATCCAGCACGATTTTATGCAAACGCTTTGGCGCGAGGTCAACCACCTTAGCGATAAGCTACGTACCGTGGTGGTGCTGCGTTACTATATGGATATGTCATGCGGGGAGATTGCCGAGACGTTGGGCTGCAGCGAAGGCACGGTCCACTCACGGCTGTTCACCGCCCGTCAACGCTTGCAGCAGGCGTTGAGCAAGAGCAAGTTCGCCGATTCCAGTGAGATCGGCCAGTTGCCGATTTGATTGGGTTTTGCAGCCAAATAATGAAGCAAAGCGTTGGCGCATGACTAATAATAAGCGGAAGAGGAAAACCACCCACAAGTAGAGGTACGCATAATGAGCAGCAACAATCTAGACTTGCACAGCGCCGATCTGCTAGAGTCCTACCTCGACGGTAGCTTGCCATCTGGTCAGCGCAACGTGATAGAACAACGCATCGTCAACGACCCCGCCTATGCCAGCGAGGTCAAGCGCCTGCGCCAGCTTGACAGTGCGCTGAAGGTGGTGGGCCGCAGCGCCCAGGCGGGCGGCACGATGCGCCCCGCTGCCCAGGCCCAGGCGCGGGCCGCGATGCACTCTGCGCTTGACAGCAAGGCTCCGGTTCGCCCCAGCAGTCGGCTACGCCTGGCAGCGCCACTGTTCGCTGCGCTGCTAGTCGTGGCTCTGGGGCTACTTGTCTGGCCTGGGTTGCATGATAGCGTAGTAAGCCAGCCTTCCGCCACGCCGGTCAGCGCCCCGCTTGCCGACTTTCGCTGGGAGCAGATGAAGCCCGACCTTCTCAGTGTGCAATTCACCAACCTGAGCGCCAACGCCATCGCCCAAACCTGGCAATTCGGCGACGGTCAGCAGAGCAACGCCAAGAACCCGCTACACGTCTACGCCAAAGCGGGCGACTACAACGTTACCCTGGTGGTGAACAACAGCCAGTTCAACGCAACCAGGGTTGAGGTAGTGCATTTGAGGTGATGATGTCTACTGCCCGTTGGCGATGAACAACGCCAGTAGCGCCTTCTGGGCGTGCAGGCGGTTCTCCGCCTCGGCGAAAACCACGCTGTGCGACCCGTCAAGCACCTCGTCGGTGATCTCACTGCCGCGATGCGCGGGCAGGCAGTGCATCACCAGCACATTTCGGTCGGCCTTGCTTACCAGTTCGCTATTTACCTGATATGGTGCGAACAACCTGGCCCGCGCCTCCGCCTCACCCTCCTGCCCCATGCTGGCCCACACGTCGGTATAGATCACGTCCGCGCCGCGCACCCCATCGGGGTCGGTGGTAAAGTTCAGGGCTGCCTTGCTGCCCTCGGCCAGTTGCCGCGCTTGCGCTTCCACCTTCTTAATTTCCACATCGTAGCCTTCGGGGTGAATCACGGTCATGTTCACGCCCAGCGTGGCGCAGGTGAGCAGCAGGCTGGCGGCCACATTGTTGCCATCGCCAACGAAAACCAGATGCAGCCCGCGCAGGTCGCCACGCTGCTCGTGGATGGTGTACAGGTCGGCCAACGCCTGGCAGGGATGTTCGTCATTGCTCAGGCCGTTGATGACAGGCACACCGGCATATTGGGCAAGTTCGACTACCTTCTCATGCTCGAATACGCGGGCCATGATGCCATCGCACATTCGGCCAAACACGCGGGCGATGTCGGCGGTGCTTTCGCGCTTGCCCATGCCAATGTCATTGGGGCTGAGGTAAAGGGCGTGGCCGCCAAGCTGGGCCATTCCCACCTCGAAGCTGACGCGGGTGCGGGCGCTGGGCTTCTCAAAGATCATCGCCAGAGTGCGCCCGCGTAGGATCTGGGTGTGACCCTCGCCCATCTTCACCCGCCGCTTCAGGTCGGCGGTCATCTCAAACATCATCTGATACTCTTCGGCGGTAAAGTCGGCGCTGCTAATCAAGCTGCGCCCTTTCATGCTATGGGCCACGGCAACCCTCCTGTGAAATTGTAGAATGTAGAATGTAGATTAAGACCGGGATTTGAGGAACGATTTGCAATCTCATCAGGGCGAACAACGGTTCGCCCCTACAACACCTGCATTAACCGTGGGCGAACAACGGTTCGCCCCTACAATACCTGCATTAACCGTGGGCGAACAACGGTTCGCCCCTACAACACCTGCATTAACTTTCAACTTTCAACTTACGTCTCAACGGCAACCATGGTGCCTACCTCGCCCTTTAGCGCGGCCAGGGCGTTTTCGATGCGGGTAATGTGTGCGCTGCGGCCGGGGGCGCTCTCGGCAAAGCGCACGGCGGCTAGAACCTTGGGCAGCATACTGCCTTTGGCGAACTGGCCTTGCTCAATGTAGTGGCGGGCCTCGGCGGGGGTAATGCGGCCTAGATCTTGTTGGTCGGGCTGGCGGAAGTTGATCGCCGCGTTCGCTACATCAGTGAGGATGAGCAGACGGTCGGCCTCAAGCTGAGTGGCAAGCAACGCGCCCGCCAGATCCTTGTCAATCACCGCTTCCACGCCACGCAATTGACCATCCTCATCGCGCAGCACTGGCACTCCGCCACCGCCGCTGCACACCACAATGGCGCTGCGCTGGATCAGGGCGCGGATAACCTTGATCTCGATGATCTCGCGCGGCTGGGGGCTGGGGACGACGCGACGATAACCGCGCCCGGCATCCTCGACCACGTTGTAACCCTTCGCCCGCATCGCCTCGCCCTGGCTGGCGCTGTAGAAGGGGCCGACCGGCTTGCTAGGGTTAGCGAAGGCGGGGTCGTCGGCGTTGACTAGCACCTGCGTCAACACGGTGCATACCGGGCGGGTAAGGCGGTGGCGGCTCAAAGCGTTGCCCAGCGCTTGCTGGATCATATAGCCAATCTGCCCCTGGCTCTCCGCGCCGCATACATCCATGGGCATGGGTGGCACTTGCTCCTTCGCCGCCTCTTGCTGCAACAGGATGTCGCCCACCTGCGGCCCGTTGCCGTGGGTAATCACCACATGGTAGCCGAGCGCAATCAAGCGGGCGACCGCCGCCATGCTCTCCTGCACGCGGGCAAGCTGCTGCCCATAGTTGCCCGCCTCGGTTGCGCTCTTGATCGCGTTGCCGCCCAGGGCGACTACGATGGTCTCAGCCATATTTGCTTCTCCCTAAACTAAAAGCTCCGCAGCGGCTTCGTTGCCGCCGCGAAGCTATTATAGCACGAGCATTTACAAAATGCTAGCCTTTTGTTGGGTAATTTTTGGAATATATGCGGTGGATGTAGGGTTGGGCCGAAGGAATTGCAGGTATGGTATCAGGCCGGATGGCGCAATTGGTCTAGCCGATTATCCCAATCCTCAGCGAAAACATCGAGGAACAGATCGCGAGCGGCGCGGAGTCGCGGCGCGGTGGCTGGCACCGGATAGCGGCGTGAGCGGCTGAAGCGATCGATCCAGCGATTGGCCTCGCGCTCCGCCCGCTGCTTGCCGGACTCCAGCAGCGCGATACTGGCCGCCTCCAGCGAAGCGTTGAACTGTTCGCCCGCGTAGGCGCGAATGGTGGCGATGTATTCCTGCTCATCAGCAGGGCTGTCTAGATTATATGCTACCATTTATGCTGATACTCCCTTCTGTTTGGTATAACCAATGCCCTTCTATTGTACCAAATCGTTGCCGCGCAAGATAGTTGCGTGTGACATGGCTCATTCACCAGGGTGCGATAAATCTGCGCCCCTACATCCTATAAAACTGGTTACACTCAAGGTAGCTATCTTTGTTGCGTGCATCTTTGTGCTATGCTATACTCCGCCTATGATTAAGCGAGTTCACCACATCGGTATAGCCGTCGCCGACCTGCCCGCCGCGCTCGATTTCTACGTAGACGCGCTGGGATTGAACGGTCCGCAGCACCGCGAGATTGTGACGGCGCAGAAGATTGTCGCCACCTTCATCCCCATCGGCAGCGACGGTTGCGAGTTCGAGTTGCTGCAGCCACATGGGGATGAAGAGGGATCGGTTCACAAGTTCCTTGCCAAGCGCGGCCCCGGCGTGCATCACATCTGCCTGGAGACCGACGACATTGAAGCGACGCTAGCCGAACTGAAGGCGAAGGGGTTGGAACTGATAGACGAACACGCCCGCAGCGGCGCACGCGGCCACAAGGTAGCCTTCATCCACCCGCACAGCACGGGTGGGGTGCTGATCGAGCTGCTGGAAAATAGTGATTAAGGAGATAGCGATGAACAACGCCGTCCCATTTGAGCCGTTCCGCATCAAGATGGTGGAACCGATCCGCCTGAGCAGCCTGGCCGAGCGCGAGGTCTGGCTGGCCGAGGCTGACTACAATCTGTTTCGCCTGAGCGCCGAGCAGGTGATGATTGACTTGCTCACCGACAGCGGCACCGGCGCGATGAGCAACGCGCAGTGGGCGGGGATGATGATGGGCGACGAGAGCTATGCCGGAGCGCGTAGCTTCTTCCGGTTGCAAGAGACCGTGCAACAGATTACCGGGATGCCATACATGGTGCCGGTGCATCAGGGCCGCGCTGCCGAGCATATCCTGTTCGCTTTGCTGGTGAACGAGGGCGACCACATTCCCAGTAATCAGCACTTCGACACCACCGAGGCGAACATCGAGGCGCGGGGAGCGCACGCCGACAACCTGGTGATTGCTGAAGCTGCCGACGCGCAGAACCTGCATCCCTTCAAGGGCAACATTGACCTCGACCGCCTGCGCGACTACATCGCCACCTATGGCCGCGAACGCATCCCCCTTGCCTGCATCACCATCACCAACAACAGCGGCGGCGGCCAGCCCGTCTCTCTTGCCAATATCAGGGCGATGGCGCAAATGTTGAAGGATGCAGGTATCCCCTTCTTGATTGACTGCGCCCGTTACGCCGAGAACGCATGGTTTATCAAACAGCGTGAGCCAGGCCAGGCTGATCGCTCGGTACGCGAGATTGCCCGCGAGATATTTGATCTGGCCGACGGTTGCTGGATGAGCAGCAAGAAGGATGGGTTGGTCAACATCGGTGGCTTCATCGCCATGCGCGATAAAGGGCTTTACGAGCAGGTGTGCCAGTTGCTGATTCTGCGTGAAGGCTTTCCCACCTACGGCGGCATGGCCGGTTATTCGATGGAGGCATTGGCTCAGGGTCTGGGCGAGGCGCTCGATGAGGGCTACCTAACCTGGCGCATCGGCCAGGTGACGCGGTTGGGCGAACAGCTAAAGCAGCGGGGCGTTCCCATCCTGGAGCCGGTTGGCGGCCACGCAGTGTATATTGATGCCCGCCGCTTCCTGCCGGATATGCCGCAGGCCCACTTCCCAGCCCAGGTTATCTCCTGTGAAATGTATCGGCTGGGTGGCGTGCGTAGCGTGGAGATTGGCAGCGTGATGTTCGCCAAAGACGATCCCGTGACCGGCGAGACCGCCTACCCGGCCCTCGAACTGGTGCGCCTCACCATCCCCCGCCGCCTATATACCAACAGCCACCTCGACTACGTTGCCGACATCGCTGCCGAGACGATTGCGCGTCGCCACCAGTTGCGCGGCCTACGCATCGCCCAGGCGCCGCCCGCACTTCGGCACTTTACGGCGCGGTTTGCGTTGCTTGACAATTTAGGAGGGAGTATGACAGAACCCACCGACTTGCAGATACTCGAACAGGCTATTGCTGGCTGCCAAGCGCTGCAGGATCTGGCAGTCAAGTATGGCATTAAGGACATCTTCCAGGACAATGATGGCAAGGTGCTGCAAAGTCTCATCATCTTGGGCTTGACCGCGAAACCTGGACGCGAGGGCAATGATGCGTTGGATAGCGAAGGCAATGAGTACGAACTTAAAACCCTCAACGTCTCTCTTGGCAAAGGCGTAACCACCCACCACCATCTTAACTTGGGCATTCTTGGCAAGTACCGCAAGGTCAAAGCCTGGTATGTGTCCTTGTATGAGAATATTGTGCTAAAGGAGATTTATCGGATTACCCCAGAGGAGCTTAAGCCAATTTTCGATTTGTGGGAGGGCAGGCTGCAGAAACCAGGTGCGATACCGATCAATAATCCCAAAATACCACTCCGCTATATCATCGAACATGGGACAAGGGTCTATCCAGCAACCCCCTCCGAGCAATCGCTGGCCGACAAGGTAACAAACAGTGAGGAAGAACTACAGAAAGGCTAGCTGCTCTGCTTCTGGCTCAATTGCAACTGGCTGACCACCACATACGCTTGCATAGAGGCTATAGGCATCCTGCTCATTACTGGCAAATCTTAGCACCGAGCTGGCGACGTAAGGCAGATGCTGCTCGAAGGCCAACCAGCGCCGTCCCAGCTTCTCCGCCACTTCGCCAGTGGTGTTCGAACCAGCAAAGATGTCAAGGACGGTGTCGCCTGGGCGGCTAAGGAAGCGAACGAAGAAAGCAGGCAGATCAGCAGGGAAGCGGGCGGGATGTGCCTCCGCGCCAACCAGATTACAATAACGAAGATAATGCGAATTGCTCTCCGAATTAGGGATCTGTAGCAGGTTGGAAGGGATTGCCCCACCATTATCCTTGTCAAAATTGCCGCTGATGTTGTGGCCCGATGGTCGCTCCTTTGGCCGATAATATTTGGCGCTGTCGGCCAGCAGCTTCTTCATGCGTGGTGAGTATTCAGTCAATACCGCCTCAACATTGGCATAAGGCCATTCGGTTTTGGAGAACCACCAAAGGGTGTTGACGGTATCCTTCACCCTGATCTTTCGCTTGTTTACCCATTCGATCGGCGAGGGCAATTTGGAAGGGTTATGCCAGTAGAACTCCTCGGCCAGAAAGAAGCCGAGTTCTTCGCAGAAGCGAATCAATACCTTATACTGGTACAGGCTACGCACAGGCACGCCTCGCTGATAAGCGCCGCCCAGATCCAGCACAAAGCTGCCATCATCGGTAAGCACCCGCTGCACTTTGCGGCCAAACTCCAGCAGCCAGTCAATGTACTCGTGCTGCGCCCGATTGCCATACGATTTTTCGCGCAGCAGGGCAAAAGGCGGTGATGTCACCACAAGCTGGACGCTGCCTGGTTCTAGCTCATCCAGAAGTTCGCGTGCGTCGCCGCAATATGAAGAACCGCAGGGCGTTTGGTACATGGCTGTCGTGTGCATCGTTGCCTCTTTCTAAGAATGAGCGATTGAACAATAGGACTAAGCCAGTATATCATAGCGGTGAGATGGGAGCAACACTATTGGCAAAGAAAATGGTTGGCTAAAGGGAACTATCTTCACTGCTCGAACGTCTAAGCTGTAGCATCGTTATTCTAGGGTGGTGTGTTTACTGTTCGGGATTGAACATAGGATTAAAGCGATGATCATGCAGCAGCTCAAGGAGCTTATCGGGAATCTCAGGCCCATCGCCGCAGTCTTGCTCCCTGCAATAGTTGCGGCTGTCGCTTTGGCGGCGTACTTCGCTATCTTCGTGATTCTAAGCCACAATCAGATATCAGATTTTGTTGGGGCATTGAAGAACACTAAGAGCTATTACATTGTTATTCAGCAAAGTAGCCAGGATGCTGTCCCAGAGATGGATACATCGGCGATCACATACGAAGGCTATGTCGAAAACGCCGATGGCAAGGCAATGCTAAAGATTAACGGTAGCAGCGAGTTCAACGAAATAATCGTCGGCAACGGTGTTTACGACAATGCTGATGGCAAATGGACCGAAAGTGGTGGTGGTCTAGCTATAATCAGCAATCTGAACAATAGCATCCTTACTCAAGGCAGTGACGAGGAGCTTAGAGCATCGGGAAACACCACCATGGGTATCCTGCCCACCCACATCTACACATACAGCAACACACCGAGAGATATGTCCATGCCATTTTATAGGAGCGTTTACTGGCTAACCGACAACAACATCCCAATTCGCGTTGTTCATAGTGTAGACCATGAAATGGGCAGTACGACTACAACCATCGAAATCAGTAAGGTCAACGAACCTGTAGCTATCACCGCACCAGAGGTGAAGTAGCCCGCATCAGGACTTGTCTACTTATCCCGACACCGCATCGCTCAAACCCCTCGCGCCCGCCGCGCCTCTGCCTGCGCTTCCTGCACCATCCCATAAACTTCGACCACACGGGGGATGTCGCTGAAACTATAGTCAGCCTCGTTGCTGGCGTAGCTGCGCGTAGCTGGCGAGTAGGCGCTGATCGCATTGCGCCCGAACACCAGCGTGCCGCTGCCATCACCCCGCTCGATCATCTTCACCGCATCGGTAGCGGCAAGGTCAATCACCGTTGTGGTGTAATCGTTGCTAGATGCGGGTTTCTTGATTATGATAGCTTGATGATTCGTTAGCCAGTAATATGTGCTAATGATGGCTCTTTTTCGCTGGGCACTCAGCAACAAAACACCTACACCGATTATGCCTGCTAGCATACAAATGAAGATGAGTAGAAAGCCGCTGGTGTCGCCGATAAAGAAGACATCGAACGTTAGCCACAAGAGTAGTCCAGTTGTTATGGCTATGTAGAAGAGCGGAATAAATATTATGGCGACAACACGGCGGGTAGCTCTATTCATCATCTTACCCTGTCCCTGCCACAATACCTGCTCACCCGGCTGCAGCAGGCGGGTAATGTCCGGTCCGCCTGCCTTTGCCAGCTCTGCCTTCGTTGTATCGGCCATCTCTTCACCTCACCCTAACTCAGCATTTTGAATTGTCTACAAAGGGCGAACAACGGTTCGCCCCTACGTTGGGCAATGCCGATTTTTCAGCCATCCACTCAGCACCCAGCACTCAGCACTGCCCTACCCTTGCGCCTTCTGCGCCCCATCCTGCGCCTGGCGGATCAGGTGGTAGACGTTCATCACCTCGGCGATGTTGCTGAAGCTATAGTCGCGGTCAGAGTAAGTGGAAGTGTTATAGCTGCCACCGGATGAGGTGTAGCTGTTGCTGCGCCCGAAGATGATCGAGCCGAGTCCATCTTTACGCTCAAGCACCTTGATGATACCTACATCGGCGAGATCGATCAAGCTGGTGCGGGTGGTGCCGTAGGATGGGCCTTGCGCGATGATCGCCCGCCGCTCGGTCAGCACATAGGCAATGTTTCCCGAAATGAAGCTGCTGACGAACAGCAGGATTACGCCCACCAGCACCATCGTGCCGAACATGATTGCACCCCCAATCTGGAAAGCGCTTCCCACCGAGTTTAGCGTTTGCCGGTTAACATCGCCCGCCCCGCTGTTCAGAACGAATCCCACCGTCTCAAAAATCAGGCCCATCAGCACACCGATGCCCAGCACGATCAAACCGCCCAACCTAAGTGGATTGCCAGCGCCACGTGCTGGCTGTCCTTGCCAAACTATCTGCTCCCCAGGTTCAAGGAAGCGGCTCACATCCGGCCCGCCTTGCGCCCCTGCGCTTGCCCCCATGCTATATGCCATTGCTTGCTCCTTTCGCTTTTGCGTGTATTTTAGCAGGCGTTTAGCGCCACGTCAATCCACAAACAAGTTCTAGCGAGGAATAGAGGCGGGTTTGCCCTGGCTGCTGCCAATATTGTACAATCAGGGCAGAAGGCAACGAACATTTGCGGGAGAGGTGATGAGAGGATTGGACAAGCGGCCAACAATCGGGGTGATTCAGTTCGCCAGCCCACAAGCGGGTAGCCAACTACCGGGCTATTTGTTGCGGCGCATGGCCGAGGCAATTGCCGACTGCCTGAGTCTGGCGGTGGCAGGGCTGACGGTACGCTACCCGCTGCTCACCACGCCTGACCGGCGTTATCTGCTGCTGACCGCCCCGCCCAATCATGAGGTGGCAGCCGACTATGCGGCGCGGCTGCAAGCCGACTGGCTGGTGTGCGGCACGCTGGCCGATAATGGGGGGTTGCTCCTCGACCTGCTACTCTACGATGCTAGCGGCGAGCTGCGACATCAGCAGCGTTTCGTCGAACCGTATAAGTTGCAGTCGCTGACGGATATTGTCACCCTGATACTGGCACAGGCGCGGCAGATTGCCACGCTCGAAATAGCGCAGGCGGTGGTCCAGACCCTCGGCACCGATGATGTATCGGCGCTACTCGCCTACTGGCAAGCGCGGGATGTATCTCCCCGCTACGGCCTGCCCAGCGCAGCCTCAGATGGCGCAGTCTATGACCTCGCGTTGGTCGCGCTTGGCTATGACCCTGGCTATCAGCGGGCGGCGGCGCTATATGCCGAAGCCGCACTCGACCTCAACGCGGAAGAGGATACGCCCACAGCCGAAACGATGCAGCGTCTTGCCCGAATGCGCGATGTGACAACCGGCACGCCCTGTGCCGCAATTACCGCCAGCGCCTACTTCAGCCTGGGGTTGAAGGCTGATCAACAGCGGGGCAACAAGGCGGCGCTCGAATATTATGGCCTGGCCTTGCAAGCCGACCCCGACAATGTTCCCGCCCTTGCCCACCTCGGCGATCTGCGCTATAGGCTGGGGATGCGTCCGCAAGCGTTGCCGCTGCTACTGCGTGCCTGCGAACTAAACCCCACCGACCACGACTCCGCCTTCCTGGTGGCTCGCATCTACGAGATAGACGAGCGGCCCGATGATGCGCTAGCCTGGTATGCAAGGGCAGCGGCAGCCCGCGCCGACTTCTGGCAAGCCCACTTCTACGCCGCCGACTTGCTCCGCCGCCGTGACCGCCGTGCCGGTGCAGTAGCCGAGTTAGAGCGCGTGCTGAAGATTGACCCTCAGCAGGCCCAGACCCATGCCGAACTGGGCGCAACCCTGGCCGAGCTAGGCCGCCCCGCCGAAGCCCTACCCCATCTCGAACAGGCTGCAACCGCCTTGCCAGATGTGGCGGAGATACAGACCAATATAGCCACCGTAAAGAGAATGGTAAGTGGTAAATGGTAAATGGTTGATCGTCTTCAAGGGGATGCCAGGGAGCGGCAAGAGTACACTGGCGCAGGCGTTGAGCCGTGAAATGGGTTGGCCATTGATTGACAAGGACGACATCAAGGACATTATAGACGGCAAAGCCAGCGATGCGGGCAGGCTAGCCTATGATGCGATGTTCAACGTCGCCCAGCGCCAGTTGCGGCTAGGCCTGAGCGTCATCTGCGATAGCCCACTCACCTTCAACGGCCTCTACCAACAGGCCCGCACTATCGCGGCGGATACTGGCGCACGCCTGGCGATCATAGAGTGCCATATTAGCGATGAGCAGGTGTGGCGAGAGCGCATCAACTCGCGCAAGGCGCTGCAACTGCCCGCCCACCATCAAACCGATTGGGATGCACTGCAGGAGTACCGTCGTGCCGTTGCCGACCAGTCTGCCTACCAGATAAGCGACCCTCGTCTTGTCCTCGACACTACCGCCCCGCTGGATGAATTGATAAGCTGCATAACTCCCTGGCTTGGCAGCCTTTTACACTCAAACGATGAGCCTGATTGTAAGGCAACATTTCTCCCCCAACCCCCGCTGGGGGCTTTTTGCTTCAAAAGCGGCAAAAAGAAGAAAGCCCCCGACTAATCGGGGGCCTTCAGGGCATCGCAGGAGCAACCTAAAGGCTGCTTACCTCCGCGATGCCCGATGTTGCGTAGCTACTGTCCATGGGCATCACCTCCTTCATCCTGTACGGCGCTGGAAGTTGATTTTTCATTGTTGTGTCGGCGAGGTGTTACAGTGCTTATTATACTCCATCTCCTTCGCTATGTCAATAGCCAATTACTCATACTTTGGGCGGATAAGCGTGATCTGAGATTAGAAAAAGATTAGTGTGCCTGCCTTCTCCAGGGAGGGCTGCGCACTCCCATGTGCAATTTTACACCCGCGTCATAGGGATTGGTATTATGGCAATGGGGTGGAGAGCGTGGTAGAGATGGGGGTAGCAATGGGCGTGGCGGTTGGCACCGGCTGGTTGGACTGACGCGGCGGGATAACCAGCACTTGGCCTACCTGCAGCTTGTCGCGCATATTGTCGGCAATGGAGTTGGCGCGGGCCAGGTCGTCTATGTTGACCCCAAAGCGGGCGGCGATACCGCTCAGGGTGTCGCCCGCCTGCACCGAGTATGTAGTGGCGGCCACGGTTGGTGCAGCAACCGGCGTTATAGTGGGAGTGGGCGCAGCGTTGATGGTCACAAAGTTGACGTAGGTAGGGGTAACATCCAACCCACCGCCAGTGCAGCCGAGCAGCAGCGCGGGCAGACAGAGCAGAGCGAGTGCCGCCAGGCTACGCCGCAGATGCCTCATATACGCGCAACATTGACACAATTCAAGAGTTCTCCCCCAAACCCCCGCTTGGAGGCTTTTTGCTTCACGATACAATCTGCAATCTACAATCTGCAATCTGCAATTATCATGGGCTGGCATATTCGCCGGTGGGTGGCAGATTGCCGCCCCCACCACCGGTAACTACAGCAGACGGCACAATTAGCACCTGTCCGGCAGTCAGCGTGCCGCTACTCAGCGCCGCATTGGTCTGCTTGAGGGCATCAACCGTGGTCAACAGCTTGGCGGCAATCAGGCTCATGCTGGCATTGAATGAGAGGATCTGCCCGTTCTGCGCCAGATCACCCTGCTCCACTATGTAATAAGGTGCGCCGGACGTAACCTGTATCGGCCCAATCGAGGGGTTGGAAGGTACAAAGCTCTGCACGTTGCCGTTGCCTACACCGCCTGCGCTGTTGCTGCCATTCTGGGGGACAATCAACGCCGGAGCAGCGGTGGGAACAATTGGAGGCTGTGGAGCAACCGTGGGTTGGGTCGAGGCCGTGGAAACGCTGAGCGTAGTAGTGCCGCGATTCTTGAGCAGCGTGGTAATCGCCGCCGAGCCGAGCAGCACAATAACATAGACACCCACAATCAGCACAATAGTGCTGGTCAGGCAACTGCGTAGGAAACTAGGCTTCTTCTTGCCTCCACCGCCCCCACCCCCGTGTGCCATCTGCCAGCCTCCTTACTAACTTAGCCAATAACTTCGCCTACCGATTATAACGATTGCTAACCGCCTTTGTTATGTCAATCATAACAGAGTTACGCTAGTTTGTCAATTAGCTTGACAGCAAATCTGCGCTTGTGTACACTTAGCGGCAGGAAGCAGGGAAAATGCGTAACTATGCCAGGCATAACCCCGCTGCACCATTCCCCAAACCTCCGCTGGGGGCTTATTTAGTAAGTTGTACTCGCTCTGACAAGGAATGTAAACCATGTGCGGAATTGGCGGTGTATACAATTTGGGCGGCACGCTTGAGCGCGAACTGTTGACCCAAATGGCGACTTCGATCAGCCATCGCGGGCCGGATGATGACGGCTACTACTTCAGCCCGACTGCGGCGCTGGGTCTGCTGCACCGTCGCCTGAGCATCATTGACCTGAGTGACACCGGCCACCAGCCGATGGCCGATGCCGAAAGTCGCGCATATATCATCTACAACGCCGAGGTTTACAACTATAAGGAATTGCTACCTGAGTTGCAGGCGCTGGGTTACCGTTTCAATGGCACTAGCGATACCGAGGTGGCGCTGAACGCCTATCTGGAATGGGGGCCGGACTGCTTGCGCCGCTTCAACGGGATGTTTGCCCTGGCGATCTGGGACGAGCGAAGGCAACGCCTATTCCTTGCCCGTGACCGCATGGGCATCAAGCCGTTGTACTACTGGTACGACCCGGCCACGCAGTCGCTAGTCTTCGCCAGCGAAATCAAGGCTCTACTCCAGGATGCCCGCGTGCCGCGCCAACCCAACCTGACCGCCATCGCTGAGTATGGCCGCTATATGTATGCCACTGGCGAACAGACCTGGTTCGCGGGCATCCAGCAACTGCCGCCCGGCCACTACGCCGAGCTTGGCCCCGACACTGGCGGCCTGCAAGTGCGGCGTTGGTGGGACTTGCCAGAGGGTGAGGACGCGGCGGGCGAGCGCAGCGAGGATGAATACGTCGCTGAGTTGCGCGAGTTGCTGGCCGATGCGGTGCGCTTGCATCTACGCAGCGATGTGCCGGTGGGGGCGCATCTCAGCGGCGGACTGGACAGCAGCAGCGTGGTGGCGTTGGCAAGCCGCTGGCTGGCTGGCGAGGAAGCCGCGCCGCTACGCACCTTCAGCGGCGCGTTTAACGCGGGCGCGGCCTACGATGAGCGTCCCTACATCCATGCGGTAGCCGAGATGTACCACACCGACCATCACGAGATTATCCCTAAAGCCGAGGACTTCCCCACCCTGCTGCCCAAGCTGATCTGGCACATGGATTATCCCAGCGTCGGCGTGGGGCTGTATCCCCAGTACCACGTTTGCAAGCTGACCGCCGCTAACCACGTCAAGGTGGTAAATGGCGGGCAAGGTGGCGACGAACTATTCGCTGGTTACTTCCGCTATGTGCCGCCCTACCTGCGCGGCCAACTTGCCAGCCTGCGTCATCACCCCGCCCCCGGCGCAGCGGCAACCCTGTTCGCCGATCTGATGCGCGTGGGCTTGCGCCAACCGTTGCGCGAGGTGGCTCTGAACTCCGGCAGGCGGCGGTTGGCAAGCGAAGGCGCAAGTGGATTGCTCAATCCAGCAGTGCAGGCCATGCTCCCACCCCGCGATGCTGGCCCCAACCCTGGCAGCAACCCCTTGCAGCGGGCGCTATATTGGGATCTGCGTAACTATCTGCCCGCATTGCTGCACGTCGAAGATCGCACCAGCATGAGCGTATCGCTGGAGAGCCGCGTGCCGCTGCTCGATTATCGCATCGTCGAACTGGCGGCGCGTATCCCGGCTGCGCTCAAGCTGCGTAATCTGGAGAGCAAGCGCATCATGCGCCGCGCTGTCGCTCCCCTGTTGCCGCCCGCAATCATCGCCCGCAAGGACAAGAAGGGCTTCCCCACCCCAATTGACCAGTGGTTCGCTGGCCCGTTGCGCGGCTGGCTGAACGAAACGCTGACCGATCTAAGCCCCACCGCTCGCGACCTGCTCGACCCTGCCTACATCGCCACCCTGTTGCGCGAACACGGTCATACCGATCACAGCCGCGCCCTGTGGATGGCCCTCAACATCGCGCTCTGGGCGGCCACCTTCATTGATGGCGATGCAACGGTTAAGCCTGATGCCGCGTTGGAGGCTGCAAGATCATGAGCGATGCCGAATTCTGGAATTGCAAAAAGCCCCCAGCGGGGGTTTGGGGGAGAGATCTCGATGTGGCGACCAAGTTTAGCGTAATCGTTTATAAACTAGGCGGTGCCACCCAGCTTTATAATTGGGCGACATTCTCCCCCAAACCCCCGCTGGGGGCTTGCATATATGACGATGC
>JBBRMT010000044.1:0-23146 GCA_038230695.1 Chloroflexia bacterium | reverse complement strand
CTCGACATTTACCGGCACGGTTAGCCCAACCTACACCCCCGCCGCCACTGCAACCTTCAGCGGCACGACCTCGCCAACCTACACCCCCGCCGCCACTGCAACCTTCAGCGGCACGACCTCGCCAACCTACACCCCCGCCGCAACCTCGACATTTACCGGCACGGTTAGCCCAACCTACACCCCCGCCGCCACTGCAACCTTTACTGGCACAACCTCGCCAACCGACACCCCAGCCGCAACCTCAACCTTCACCGGCTCGGTTAGCCCAACCATCACTCCCGCTGCAACCTCAACCTTCACCGGCACGATCTCGCCTACCGACACTCCCGCTGCAACCATGACTACGACCAATACGCCGCAGGTTAGCGTCACGCCCACCGATTGCGCCAACCCATTCGTGGACATCATCGGCAGCGTCTTCTATCACTCCATCCACACCCTCTACTGTCGCGGCGTGGTTAGCGGCACCGATGCTACCCACTTCAGCCCCGCCGCTTCAGCCACCCGCGGCCAGATGGCGAAGATTATCGCGCTCGGCTTTGGCGTGCCGCTGGTGACACCCGGCGGCCAGAGCTTCACCGATGTGCCGCCCAGCTACTATGCCTACATCTACATCGAGTCGGACTTTGCCGCTACCATTCTGGGTGGCTACACCCAGGCGCAGTGCGCCGCCGCTGGCGTGGCCTTCCCTTGCTACCAACCGGAACACTGGATCACTCGCGCCGAGTTCACCCGCCTGGTGGTACGGGCTAGCAACCCCATGCGGGTTACGCCCCCTGGCGGCCCAACCTTCGTGGATGTTCCAGCCGCCTACTGGGCTTACATCTACATCGAAACCGGCTACGCCCATGGCTACATTCACGGCGTAGATGGCACCCACTTCCAGCCCAGCCGCAACATCCGCCGCGACGAGATGTGCCATGTTATCTATCTTGCCAGCGGAGGAGGATAAACAATATCTCATGCCTTGCGCCTGCCTTGACACCTTTCCCACTGCATGGTACACTGCCTACACTTAGCCGCCCCTGGCACTGCGCTGCCCTGCGATCTGCTGGCGCGAGCGGCAAACACGGTTAGGAAATAGGATAGATGATCAACACATTTTTGCAGCGGCTGGCGCGTGGCCCGCTGCTGGGCGATGGCGCGATGGGAACGATGCTCTACAGCAAGGGCGTGTCCTACGAGCGTTGCTTTGAGGAACTTAACGTCAGCCAACCAGAAGTGGTGCAGGAGATCCATCGTGCCTACATCGCGGCGGGCGCGGAGCTAATCGAGACCAACACCTTTGGCGGCAACCGTTACCGCCTGAGGCAGCATGGGCTGGAGGGCGAGGTGCGCCGTTTCAATCGCCGCGCCGCTTCGATTGCCCGCGAGGCCCGCGAGATTTCTGGCAAGCCGGTGTTCGTCGCTGGCTCGGTAGGACCGCTGGGACAGAACCTTGCACCCATCGGCAAGATCAAGCTGGCCGAGGTGCGCTACGCCTTTCGCGAACAGATTGACGCGCTGCTGGAAGGTGGGGTTGACCTCATCCTGATTGAGACGATGACCGACCTGGCCTTTGCCCGCGCAGCAGTGCAGGCCGCCCGCGCTGCCTGCGACCTGCCAGTGGTGGCGATGATGACCTTCGGCGAGGATGGTCTGACCGTGGATGGGCATAAGCCGGAGATTGTGGCCGCCGCCCTGCGCGATGTCGGCGCGGACGTGGTGGGCGCGAACTGCAGTGTAGGGCCACAGGGCGTGCTGAACGTAATGGCCGAGATGCGCGGCACGGATAGCGGTCTGCTAGCGGCGATGCCCAACGCGGGGATGCCCACCCACTACGATGGGCGCACCTTCTACATCGCTACCCCCGAATACTTTGCCACCATGACCCCTGCGTTCGTCAATGCGGGCGTATCCCTGTTGGGTGGCTGCTGCGGCACTACCCCCGCGCACATCAGCGCGATGCGGGCGGCATTGCCGACCCTGGACGAAGCGCCTACCCATCCGGCCACTACCCCTATCCTCATCCTCGACAGCCCCGCGCCGGAGCAAGAGCTTGCCCCCTACGAGCCGCCTACCGGCCTGGCAGCCAGGCTGGCGGCGGGCCAGTTCGTGGTCAGCGTGGAGATGACCCCGCCGCGTGGCCTCAACCCTGCCAAGATGCTACAAGGGGCGGAGATGCTCTGTGCTGAGGGCGCGGATGTGCTGAATATGCCCGACAACGCCGCCGCCCGCATGAGGATGAACTGCATCTCCGCCGCGTTGCTTATCCAGCAGCGGGTCGGCCTCGAAGTTATCGTCCACTTCACCCCCCGTGACCGCAACCTGCTGGCTTTGCAATCCGACCTGCTGGGCGCACACGCGCACGGGATTCGCAATATCCTGGCGATAACCGGCGATCCGCTGCACAACGGCAGCTACGCGGGCGCGGCGGGCATCTGGGAGGTGGATAGCATTGGCGTGGTCGCCATCCTCAAGAAGATGAACGAGGGGCAGGACTGGGCGGGCAACTCAATCGGCGAAGCGGCCCGCTTCTTCATCGGGGTGGGCGCGAACCCCACCGCCGAGGATCTTTCCCGCGAAATCGAGCGGCTGCACCAGAAGCTAGAGGCGGGCGCACAGTTTATCATGACCCAGCCTGTCTACGACCCGGCGGTGCTGCGTAACTTCCTTGATGCGGTGGGGCCAATCAAAATCCCCATCCTGCTGGGCGTGATGCCCTTGCAGAGTTACCGTCAGGCTGAGTACATCCACAACGAACTCCCCGGCGTGGTGGTGCCAGAAGCAGTGCGCGAACGGATGAAGGCGGCGGGCGAACACGGCATGGCTGAGGGCATTGACATGGCCCGCGAGTTCGTGCAGACCAGTTGGGGCTGGGGCCAGGGTATCTACCTGATGCCCTCGTTTGGCCGCTACGAGATTGCCGCGCAGATTATGCGAACGGTCAAGGAGCAACTGGCTGACAACACACCAGCAAAATCCCTACCATAGATGTATTTCCCTAACTTCCACTTCTCACCTCCTTTTGTTATAATTATGTGTATAATTTCACTAATTTGAGGAAGGGTAGCCGATGCAAGTCTCGACTGTGGTCGCCAACTCCAGACAGGTCAATGAAAAAGCCGCCAGCCTACGAGTGGCAGGATTGTTCGTAGGGCCGTTGATTGTGGGCCTGATTGATCTGTTTCACCCTCTGCACTTCGTCAATGGCAAGATGGTGATGACCAACGTGGCTCCGCCGGAATTGGGCTGGCGGATTGCTCTACACATAATCCAAATCCCTCTGTTCGGGCTGGTTGGCCTGGCCGCATACCTGCTGCTTGCTGACCAGCCCGGAATGGCCGCGACAATAGGCAAGGTGGCAGTTGCGCTATTCACCGTGTTCTACGCTGCATTCGATGCCCTCAGCGGTCTGGGTACGGGTCTACTGATGCAGTATGCGGTGGATACACCTGCCGTGCAAACCCCGCTTTCGCGCAGGCAACTGAAGATTTCTTCAATAATACTATCGCCTTCTATGTGTCGGAAGTAGGCGCACTTGCCTGGGTTGTGACGATGCTGACGGTCGCCGCAATATATGCCCATCTGCGTGTCCCAAGCTGGATATTTGCTGTGCTAGGGGCGGGAACGCTGGTTTACTGTAGCTTCGGCACCAATCGGCTGTTCGGTTCGCTGGTGTGGTGGATTGGCATCGCTGCTATCGTGCTAATCATGGCCCTAACCACCCGCCAGCCGTTGCTTACCGCCCTGCTGACGATTGCGGCAATATTCTTCAGTACCACCCATGAGCCACCCTATGGTCCGCTGGCGATGCTTGGCTTCCTGCTAGCAGTGGCGCTAATCAAGTTCGGTGGAGCATGGAGCAAGCGGCAACCAGCATCAAACTCTCTTCCCGAATTAAGGCCGAATCAGTTCATCAGGGTTATTGCTTATGCACCGATTGGAGCAAGCGTATACCTACAGACAGAGGCAGTGATTAGCGCGACCACCCTGCGCCGTAGTGCGCCCTGGCTGTATCCGCTAGCGATGGCTGGTGTGCTGCTGTTGCTATATCAGCAGTCGGCGAGCGTCAGCGTTGGCGCGGGGCAAGGCGACGAGGCCGCGTTGGGCAACTTCTATGCCCCGCAGCACGACAATGGCCGTGATTACCGCTGGAGCAAGTATGAGTCGAACATCACTCTGGCTCGCATCAGCGATGCCGAGCATATCACGCTGACCCTGAGCGGGGCGCGACCAACCCCAGCGCCACCCGCTGCCAGCGAAATCTGGGTGGACGGCAGCTACGTTACCACCATCAGCCTGACCAATCAGATTGCCGACTATAGCTTCGACTACCACGATCTATCGCTCGACCCCCGCCTGACCATCACCCTGCGGCCCACTGCTACCTTCTACCTATCCGACCAGGACTACCGTGCGGTGGGGGTTATTTACTACGCCGCCCGCGCTGAGAGCAATGCCGCGTTTGGCCTGCTGCTACCACCCCCCAGCCTGGCCTTGCTCTGGCTGTTGCTGATCGTCGCAGTTGGCGGCCTGTTGCCAGCGGCCTACTCACCTCGCGTCCGGTTCGCCGCTTACCTGGTTTTGCCACTGTTCGCATTGCTAATCTGGATCGGCGGGCCGCTAGAGGGGTTGCCACTCAGCGGCGCGATTACGTTGCTGCTGCTGCCGTTGTCGGCGTTTGTGCAACGCGCCCCACTCGAAACGTGGCTGGCGCGAGGGGCAGGTTGGTTGCGCGGCTGGCGCATCTGGCACGTCTGGTTGGTCCACGCAGTGGCCGTGCCACTCTTCTATCTAATCGCCACCATCATTTTCACCTGGCCCTACATCCTCGACCTGCCCCGCCGCGTCCCTGGCTGGCCGATGGATAACTTCAACTTCCTGTACAAAATCTGGTGGGTGGGCAATGCGCTATTTGGCAATCCGCCACCCGGCTCCTCGCTCACCTATAACCCCAACGTCTTCTACCCAGCCGGTTTCAATCTGGCCCAGGGCGAACTAACCCCCGCCAATACCCTCGCCACTATCCCGACAACCGCTATCTTCGGCCCGATTGTCAGTTATAACCTGCTAGTGCTACTCTCTTTCGTGGTCTCCGGCTGGGGGATGTACCTGCTGGTAAGGTATCTACTCGATGCCCCGCCCCTCACCCCAACCCCCCCTCGATATGGGGGAGGGAGTCTAGGACAGCAGGGCGGGACAAATCCCGCCCTTATAGGATCCACAACTCAAAACTCAAAACTCAAAACTCAAAACTCGACCCTCATTGCCCTACTCGCCGGGCTGGCCTTCGCCTTCTGCCCCTATCGCATGACCCAGATGGGCGGCCACTTGCAGATGCTCGGCACCGAGTGGCTGCCGCTCACCTTCCTGTTTCTGGAAAAGATGGTTCGCCGTCGCCGCTGGCAGGATGGGCTGATTGGCGGCATCTTCTTCGCGCTCTGCTGCTGGGAAGCCTGGTACTATGCGGCAATCATCGGTCTGTTCGTGCCGCTCTATCTAGCCCTACGCTGGTGGCAATTGCGCCGCGCCGGTCAGCAGGTTGGAATAAATCCCGCCCCTACGCCCAACCCACCTATAGGGGCGCAATCAATTGCGCCCAGCACGGGCGGGATAAATCACGCCCCTACAAACATCCGCTACCCCCAACTCAAAACTCTGTTGGCCTTTATAGTTGCCGTAGCCATCATGGTCGGGCCGTTCGCATTGCCGTATTTGCAATTGCGTGACACGGGCAGCCTGGCGTACAGCGAACAGTTGGCGAACCAGAACTCTGCCGTGCCAACCGATTACTTTTTGCCCAGCGAATTGCACCCGCTGTGGGGTGAAACCTTTATGCAGCTACACCGCTGGCAAAACCCGCTGGAGGATAACCTATACCTGGGGGTAGTACCGCTTGGCCTATTCGGGTTCGCGCTAGCCGGCTGGCGGCGAGAACGCAGACAGGCAGCATCGCCACTGGCGAACTTCCCGTTTATGCCATACTTGCTAATCAGCGCATTGGCGTTCGTGCTATCGTTCGGCCTCGGCTTCCATATAGGTGTCCTGTTCGACAAGCTGAAGGTTGGCGGCAGCGACCCCAACGCAACACTATGGCTGCCTGGCTGGTTGCTCTACAAGTTTGTGCCGCTATTCAGCGCCATCCGCGCATACGCCCGCTTCGGCCTGATCGTGACACTGGCGGTGATCGTGCTGGCCGCGTTGGGGCTGGCGATGCTGCTGGCCCGACCACGCTTCGCCCCTTATCGGCGGCTGACCATCGTGGCTTTGACCATCGTGCTGCTATGCGACTTTGCCGCCAACCCCTACGCTTTCGGCATGAGCCGAGTTGAGAGCCAGCCGCTAGACGTGTGGCTGGCGGCACAGGTGGGCAATACGCCGGTGACGATGTTCCCCACCGATTACGCGCAGCTAAGTGGCCCGGCGATGTGGTCGAGCGTCTATCACGGCAAGCCGATTACATACGGCTATGAGAGCTTCCTGCCCGCGCTATTCCAGCGACCCGATGTGGCGCAGCCGCTAGCCAGCTTCCCTAACGATCAGCGTGTGTGGCCCTTGCTGCAAGGGTGGGGGATCAAATACGTGTTGGTGGCGACCTACTGGTGGGGAACAGGTTGGCCGAAGATGCGCGACCAGTTGGCGGTCAACCCCCACCTCCGCTACATCACCCACTTTCAGGAGCGAAGGCTGTGGGATGGCAATGTACGGCTATGGACTTCCTGGCCGGATTTCGCCTGGCACGCCCAGCCTGAAGACGTTTGGATTTATCAGTTGCTGCCGGACTAGGAACAACCTCTGACCCCTCCGCGACCCAGCGGGCAAAACGTTAATCATAGCGGTGAAGGGCTAGTAGTAGTGGGAATAACGCGCCACTCGCCGAGTTACCGAGGGCTGGGAGCGTAGCTCCGATCGGCGCGGCGCATCAATGCTTATCGCCAGCGCCAATGTTCCAATCTGACGGCAGTTGTGCGCCTAGCGATGGCGCGAGATAAACGTGGCCCTTAGTGCCGGCATGGGGCGGCTCCCCAACCTCCATGCTGGGCAGCCCGTCTGCCAAAGATAGGCATTGATAAAGCTGCAACAAAGGGCTACGCCCCCAACCCCCGGTAACTCGGCAGCCGACTGTTGTCTTGCACCATTACACTTTGCGACTTATAAAAATAAGCTCATAGAGGGAGCAGGCTGCTGTCGCTGCTGCCGCCCCCGCCACCAGACCCAGAGCGTGACTGCGATAAGCGGTAGGAAGATGAACAAGCCCAGCCAGTTCTCGTGATCGCCAGGGCCGACCTTCACCTTTTCCAGCGTATTGAAGAAATAATACAGGAACGCCACCGCGTAGATAGCCCTTAGCGCCAGCAGCCGCCCGCCAACCGGACGAAGCGCGAGGAAGGGCAATGCCCAGAGCAAGTACCAGGGCTGCCACCAGGCGAGGGCGAAGGCAGCGAAGTAGAGCAGCACGGCGGCGCTGCTTTCGATGAAGGCGGTGTCAAGCTGCGCGGTGGGGGTATGCCACAGGCGGCGCAGCTGCCAGCCGATTAGCGCAACGGTGAACAGCGCGGCGAGGCCCAGCGCTAGGGTACGGGCGGTACTGAGACCCACCCCCAGCAGGTTGATCGCCTTCACCCATGCGGCGGCTAGCGAGTTGGTGAACAATGCGGTGCGTTGCAACGGGGCGATTGTCTGCCAGCCATCCCAGAACGGGGCATAGAAGGCGATCAGCAGGGCCACGCTGAGGGCAGCGCCAATAGCAAAGTGGCGGGCAGCGGTAGCCCAACCCCAACGGCGCAGCACGTAGATAAGAACCAGCGGCAGCAGCAGCAGGGGAACGAACTTAATCAGCACGCCGAGGGTGAAGGTAGGCAACGCCAACCCCAGCCAGCCGCGCAGCAACAAGTACACGCCCAGCAGCATCGCGGCGACCAGGGTGAGGTCGTTGTGGCCGTTGCCGATCGCGTCGAACAGCACGAGGGGGCTGGCCGCAAATACATAATAGGTTCGCAGTGGCGGGCTGCCGATTTGGCGGGCAATGGCGACCACCAGCACAGTGCAGGCAATCAGGCTGAGTAGCGCAATTAGCTTGAAGGCAAACAGGCTGGCGAGTAGATCCGCGCCTGCGAACAGGTTGGCGAATGCGGCCAGCGCCTCCCAGGCCGGACCATAAGGCGACGGATCGTTGAACCAGGCCACGAAGCCGTATAGGTGATCCTTGCTGCCGTCGGGGTAGTAGCGAAAGTCGAAGGGGATAGCGGTGAGCGGGTTGCCGCCGCGATTAGTGATATGGGCGCGGAAGGTCAGGTCGTAGATGTCGGTGGAGGTGAGCGGGTAGAAGAATATCATCAGCAGCGCGGCGATGATCGGCGTGGCGATAATCAGCCAGCGCAGGTGTGGATCGGGCAACAGAGGCATGAGATAGATAGCAGCCAGGTAGGCAACGATCGAGACCAGGAAAATCGCGTCGAACAACAAATGATCGGAGTTGAACACGATGTCGAGGCCAGTGGCACGACCAGTGATCGGCTGCGTGGCGTAGAGGTCGAGCAGCGGGAAGCTGATTATCGCCGCCAGGCAGGCCAGCGGCACCGCCAGCAGCGCGGCTATCAGAGCAATCGTGCGGTTCGGGGTAGACATGGGGATATTATACAGGTGCGCGGGTCGAGGAGCAACAGGTGCTAACTTCCATGCTGCACATAGTAGGAGAGGATGAAGAATATGCCAACCCCTGCTGCTACAAGCAACAAGGGCGCTAGTACAATGACCAGCCAGGCAAGACGATTGGCAAGTTGCAGATGGCTGGAGCGCCAAAGATTCGAGCGCACTTTAAACCCGCTAACAATAATGCTGACTGAGGCAGTAGCAGCGATGTACAACGAAAATACCGCCAATCCCCGCAAGGTGTCCCGCCAGCGAGAATCCTGGTCAAGAATTGTGTGTCCCAGGGGGACGCTGAGAGGCGCGCTATAGCCTGGAATGCCAGACAGGGCGGTGATAATTAGCAACAGCGTAACCACCGCAGCAGAAGCAACATTTCTAACCGCCTGATAAAGCACTGGGTCATCATCACCGACCCGCCGCATCAACCAGCGCCGCAGCCAATTCATGCGTGCAAGATCGCGGTTGTTCGTTATCCACGGTGGCTCTGGCTCCTGCTGGGCTGGTGTGGTTATGGCGGGAATGATATGGTGTTCAGATGGATAGGGCTTGGCTTGGTCGGCACCCGGCCCACGATAATCTTCGATCAGTACGGAAGTAGGTTCGGGCGGTTGCTCGTGCTGGTTATGATGTTCGTTGACGCTCATATTATAACCCTCCCTCCAAATGCTTCGAATAGCTACCCTGATACCCTTTATAACTTATAATACGCGCCTGTGCCAATTTGGGTTACAAATAAATACGTGAGGCATCCCAATGACAAACATCGGGATAGCTCATGTATTCATCTGACGGCGTTGATGCCTTCCTCTTTACTTGAAGTTGACGAACACCGTGACTATGCCCTGCGCGTCGGGCTTGCTGGCAACCTTACCGATGCTATTGCTGCTGCCCTTTGGCGCAACCACAACGCTGCCCGCGTCATCCAGCCCAACCCGCGCACCTACCTTCACGCTGCCACTTATCTTCATCTGCACTTGCCCCACAACCACCACCTCTACCAGATCTCCGGGCTGAAAGGTAGTAGACTTGCCGTCCACCTGGGTGCGCGGTTCACCAGCGATGCTGGTCGCAAGGCTGGCAGGGGCATTTGGTTGAGGTGCTGTGGCAGGGTAGGCGATGTAGCGGTGCTGGGCCACGCCGATTGCGCCATCCGCGTTGCTGGCATCGGCCTTGACCGTGCCGAGGATAGGGCCGCCATTGAAGGTCCCGTTGTTGCCATCGAGGGCAAGCACATCACCAGCGTGCAATGGCCCGCTGCCGTGGTAGCGCACCATCAACGAGTAGCCGCCGCCAGTGACGAACCCGCCGGTAGCTTGCCCTACGCCGATAAGCTGAATTGCTACGGCGCTGGCGCTATGATCGTAGTTCTTGAAGTATCCGCCGAGCGAACTACCATCGCACGGATTATTCCAGCAAGCATCACCTAGCACACCAACACCGTTATGCCCATCACCGATGCCGCCAGTGCCAATCCCATTTGGACTATCGCTCAGGCCGCCCACCCCCACGCTATAAGGTTGGATATTGCCCGCGCCAGCGATGGCAGTGTAGCCCTGGCTTACGAAAGCCCAACCATGCTGTGAGGTATCAGCGATACTGAAGGCATACGTATCCTGATTGGTCACGATTTGTGCGCCAGGAGCGAGGCTCATCGCGTATGGTGCGGCGGGCAGCACATGGCGCGGCTGCTCAGGATTGCCCTGCACCGTGATGCCGAGGTAGACAGGACTGGCAAGCGCCGTAATGACATTCTGGCCGATGCTGGCGTTGGTGCCTAGCTCGTAGGTAAACTGACCGTCTGCGGCAGGCTGGATGACCGCGCTTTCGGTGAACAGCAGGTTGCCGCCAACCGGCGCATCGTAGAGCCGGAAGGTGACATTAACTGCGGTGCTGAACGACAGGGTGGCAGGCGGCTGGATGCGACCCTGGATAGCGATATGGTAGGGAGCCTGATCGTTTGGCCGGGCTGATGGCGCAAGCCCTCCGCCTGGCGCAGCCTGTGCGCCAGCGCCAATCTGACTCAGCGCCACCAGCAGGCCCAGCCCCACTACTACCAGCGAGATGATACGACTGTACATCATGACTAAAACCTTTCTGAAGGGGTCATGCCCCCTCATCACTATTGCTCACGTTGAGTCGCGGCGAATAAGGTTGCCTCGACTCAAGGTGGCTATCACTTGAAAGGCAAGCGCTAAGTTTAGCGATCGCCAGACCATGCCACAGCTTGCGCACAGGGCGGAGGTGCGGCATGAAAATTGTACATCGCCTAGAAGGGGAGTCAATAGCCAGTTTGTCACGAGAGGGATAGTGCCGATCATCAAACACAGAAAGCCGGGACGCACCGAAGCGCATCCCGGCCTTACCAGACGATCTAAGCCACTTATTTGATCACGATGTTGACCAGCTTGCCTGCGACGTAGACGACGCTGGTGGGCGGGTTGCTGTTCAGGTAGGGCTGCACCTTGGCGTTGGACAGGGCGGCAGCCTTGACCGTATCCTCATCGGCTTCGGCGGGGACGGTGATGCGGTCGCGCACCTTGCCGTTGACCTGCACCACAATGGTCAGTTCTGGCGCAGCGATGAATTCGGGGTTGGCAGCAGGCCAGGGCCGAACGTGGATGCTGCCCTCACCGCCCAGTTGGTGCCAGATCTCCTCGGTGATGTGCGGCGTGACTGGAGCGAGCAGCAGCAGCAGGATGGTGGCCGCTTCGCTGAAGGCGGGGGTGATGCCGTGCTTGCCCTTGTACTCGACCATGCTGTTCAGCATCTCCATGCAGGTGCTGACGATGGTGTTGTAGTGGTAGCGCTCGATGTTGTCGCTGACCTTGGCGATAGCGCGATGGGCGACGCGCAGCAGCGCCTTGCTATCATTGTCCAGATTGGTAGCTCCTTCGCTACTCGGCCTGGCCTTCAGGTCAACCCCTTGCTCCAGTGTGGCCCACAGGCGATACAGGAAGCGCGATGCGCCTTGCGCCCCCTGATCGCTCCACTCCACATCGTCGGCTGGTGGTCCCATAAACAGCACGTACAGGCGGCCCGCATCCGCGCCCAGAGTGTCAACGAAGTTGTCAATCGGCACCACATTACCCTTGCTCTTGCTCATCTTCGCGCCGTCTTTGTAGACCATGCCCTGGGTGAACAGCCGCTGGAATGGCTCTTCGATGCTGACCATGCCCATGTCGTGTAGCGCCTTGGTGAAGAAGCGAGCGTACATCAGGTGCAGGATGGCGTGTTCGATGCCGCCGATGTATTGATCCACCGCCATCCAGTAATCGGCGTAGTCGCGGCGGAAGGGTGTGCCGTCGTTTTTTGCGTCGGTGTAGCGCAGGAAGTACCAACTGCTATCCACAAACGTATCCATCGTATCGGTCTCGCGCCTGGCCGCGCCGCCGCACTGCGGGCAGGTGGTGTTGACGAAGTTAGGGTCGCGGGCCAGCGGCGACTCACCGCCAGGCTTGAACGCGACATCCAGCGGCAGCAGCACCGGCAGATCGGCCTCTGGCACCGGCTGCATCCCGCAAGCGTCGCAGTAGATGATGGGGATAGGCGCACCCCAGTAGCGCTGGCGCGAGATCAGCCAGTCGCGCAGCCGAAAGATGACCGTGCCGCGACCTGTCCCTTGTTCTTCAAGCCATTTTATCGCCGCCTTGACGCTCTGGCCCTCGCCCTTACCAGCGGGTATACCATTCAGCGGGCCGGAATTGACCATCTTGCCTTCGCCCGCCCAGGCTTCTATTTCCAGCTTCGCTTCGGGACTGCTGACCACCTCGATGATGGGCAGGCTGAACTTGTTGGCGAACTCGTAGTCGCGCTGGTCGTGGGCGGGTACAGCCATGATCGCACCAGTGCCGTATCCCATCAGCACGTAGTCGGCGATCCATATGGGGATCTGCTGACCGTTGACTGGATTGATGGCATAGCCGCCCGTCGGCACGCCAGTCTTCTCCTTGACCGTGGACATTCGCTCGATCTCAGTCTGCTTGCTGGCCTCCTGTTTGTAGGCTTGCACCGCTTCACGCTGCCCTGAGCTGGTAATCGCATCCACTAGCGGATGCTCAGGGGCCAGCACCATGAAGGTTGCGCCCCACAGCGTGTCGGGGCGGGTGGTGAATACCCGCACCTGCGCGTCGCTGCCGACGATGGGGAAGTCCACCTCGGCTCCCTCGCTACGGCCAATCCAGTTGCGCTGCATGGTGGCAACCCGCTCCGGCCAGTCGGGTAGCTTGTCCAGGTCGTTCAGCAGGCGGTCAGCGTAGGCGGTAATCTTGAAGAACCATTGCGACAGGTCGCGCTTGATCACCTGGGTGCCGCAGCGTTCGCAGTGGCCGTTGACCACCTGCTCATTCGCCAGCACAGTCTCATCTTTGGGACACCAGTTGACTGGAGCCTTGCGTTTGTAGGCCAGCCCGCGCTCGTACAGCTTGAGGAACAGCCATTGGGTCCACTTGTAATAATCGGGCGTGGAGGAGTTGACCTCGCGCCGCCAGTCGAACATCGCACCCATCTTCTCGAACTGGCGCTTCATCTCGGCAACGTTCTGCGGGGTGCGGATCGCGGGGTGGATACCATCCTTAATCGCGGCATTCTCGGCGGGCAGACCGAAGGCATCCCAGCCCATCGGCGACAGCACCCGTTCGCCGCGCATCTTGTGGTAGCGCACCAGCACGTCGCCGATGGTGTAGTTACGCATATGGCCCATGTGCAGGTCGCCGCTAGGGTAAGGGAACATGGACATGGTGTAGAACTTGCGCGGGCCGCTGCTGGGGTCGGCCATCTCCGCTGCGGTGGGGTCGGGCGCAAAGTAAATCTCCTGCGCCTGCCACCACTGCTGCCAGCGGGGTTCAATCTCCTGGGGGTTGTATCTTCCTTGCATGATAGATGTCTCCTTAAGCTAGTACCCCTCCCCCAAAGGGGGAGGCTGGGTGGGGGAGTATGGGCGAGTGCAACCCGCCCATACATTGTTATCTTAACCCCGAAGTTTCTCCGGGTTGGTGGCGTAGATCTCGGCGTAGCCGCAGTTGTCGCATACATATGCGCCCATATTGCTTGTATGGCGATTACCAAAGGGAACATCCCCTAGGTAGCGAGTAAAAGAGGGACCTATCATGCCCCTCTCAAGCATATTGCCGCCGCACTTGGGGCAGGTTTGAGCCTGAGCGTTCGGCTCATCCTTTGGTTGCTCTTGCATGGCGAATGGCCCTCCTTTCTGGTTGCTTATCGGTCCAAATCAAAGCTGCGGTGGTCGAACTTGTGTTTGCAGCTTCTCTGGATTGAGAGCGTAGAACTCCGTATATCCACAAGCCTCGCACATCATCGCTTTTATAGCTGATTTCTTGGAAGTATAGATGCTGACATAGTTAGCAGGGATTAGAGAAACCTCTTTGTTGGTGATCGTCCTACACTCAAGCATATAGCCGCTGCACTTGGGGCAGGAGACGGCCTTCGATTCGTGCTTCGGCTCATCCTTCGGTTGGTCGCTCATAGCGAACCTTCCTTCCCATTTCTAGCGGCTACTCTTTGGCCGTAGTGCGGCGGGGAAGCGGGCGAATAGCTCAAGGTAGCCGCACACACCACAACCGATGCCCCGCACGGCAGAGTTGCGATCTTCAAGCAACCGCTTATCCATAGGCTCAACTGAAAGAGCAGCGCCAAAGCCATTGATACGACAAGCGAACATCACCCCACCGCACTTGGGGCAGAGCTTGATACTGGGGTCCAGCTTGCCCTCCTCAATTGTTTGTGGGTCATCCTTTGCTTGATCGCTCATTGCTATCCCGCCAGCTCTTCCGGCTTCTGGGCATAGAACTCTACGAAGCCACAGTTGCGGCAGACCAGCGCCGACAGGACCGACCAACGCAGGCCAGAGAAAAGACCGTTATTATTCGCCGACACCAGGTGTGCCGACGCATCACCATAGCCGGGCACCCGCGCCTCAATCGTGGCGTTACCGCACTTGGGGCAGGTCGCTGCCTTCGGCTGCTGAGGCTGCCAATCCAGTTGCTGATTCATAGTTTTGCTCCTTTCGCTTGTCACATACCTGCAGCTGAGATTAACTGCTGCTATATTATGGTACGCAGTCAAGGGCCGAAGGTTGCTGCTAAAGGGCAAAATAAAAACCCTTCGCCCGCCCGACTATACATAGTCAGGGGCGAAAGGTTGTTCCTTCCGTCGGTACCACCCTGGTTGATGTCGTCCGCCCTCTGCCCTTGCAGAGCGACGACCATCCGCTCAAGTGCGCGATAACGGGCGCAACCCCGGCGCGGTTACTTGATTTCACCGCTGCAGCTCCCAGGCGAGTTCGGCCTTCTGCGCCTAATGGCGGACTTCCCGCTGCTGCCTCGCACCGACCGGCAACTCTCTGGGCTGGGAAGATGGCTTACTACTCCTGTTCAATGCCTTGATTATTATGCTGGATAGGCAAACACGCCGCTTGCTGCTGGCGTGTTTGTGCTTGTTATTGTATACGGGTGGAGACGAAGGGATTTGAACCCTTGACCCCCACACTGCCAGTGTGATGCTCTCCCGCTGAGCTACGCCCCCGTTGCATTGGCTATTTTACCACAATCGCGCAAAAAATGCAAGTGGGGCAGGGCAACAAAATACGCAATTTGATTGACATAACGCGCCGGGTATGCTACAATAGACACACGAACGGCATCAGACACAAGGGATGGCGGTACGATGATGGAACAGACACAAGTGGATGAGGTAGGCGAACAGGGTGCGGCTTCCCCCGAACTGGGGAGGCTGAACGCCGCTGCGCCACTCAGCCGCGAAGATGAGCTAGATGTGCTGGTGCGGGCGCGTTATCCGCTGCTCTACATCGTTTCGTGGGAGGAGCAGCGGGTCGAGGCATTGCTACGGCGCATCTGCATCCGTCGTAGCAAACATCTCTACGCCTGGAGCGTGACCGAGGGGGTATATAGTCTGGATGGGCCAAGCCCCAGCGCGGTTGACCCCGCCGCCCGCGACCCCATGCAGGCGCTGGATTACATTGCCCAGACCCGCGAGGCCGCTATCTTCATCCTCAAGGACTTCCATCCCTACATTGACGATGCCCGCCCCGGCAGCAACAACACTACCGTAATCCGCAAGCTGCGCGACATCGCGGCGCAACTGAAAGAGCAGCCCAAGACGGTGGTAATCCTCGCGCCAGTGCTGCGCTTTCCACCGGAGTTGGAGAAGGAAATCACCGTCTGCGACTACGCCCTGCCGGGGGTGGACGAGCTGGACGTGGCGTTGGAGCGGGTGATTAGCTCGGTGCGGCGCAGCATAAAACTGGAACTGAGTGTCGAGCAACGCCAGGGGGTGCTACGTGCGGCGCAGGGTCTTACTACTGGCGAGGCAGAGAACGCCTTTGCCCGTTCGCTGGTGCTGGTGCGCCGCCTCGATGCCGCGATAATCGCGGGCGAGAAGGAGCAGATCATCCGCCGCAGCCACATCCTTGAATATTACAGCACGCTGGAGGGGTTGGACAATGTGGGTGGCCTGGCCCAATTGAAGGTTTGGCTGCGGAAGCGCGGTCTGGCCTTCAGCGACGAGGCCCGTCGCTTCGGGCTGCCGGAGCCGCGTGGCATCCTGCTGCTGGGGGTGCAGGGCGGCGGTAAGAGCCTGGTAGCCAAGGCGGTTGCCAGCCTGTGGAAGCTGCCGCTGCTCAAGCTCGACCTGGGCAAGGTGTTCAGCGAACTGGTGGGTAGCAGCGAGGAGAATATGCGAGCTGCGTTGCGTACCGCTGAGAGCGTTGCGCCCTGCATCCTCTGGCTCGACGAACTGGACAAGGGGCTGGCAGGTATCAGCAGCAGCGGGCGCAGCGATGGCGGCACCACCTCGCGGGTGTTCGGCACCTTCCTCACCTGGATGCAGGAGAAAACCTCGCCCGTGTTCGTCATCGCCACCGCCAACAACGTTACCAGCCTACCACCTGAAGCGGTACGCAAAGGCCGGTTCGACGAAATCTTCTTCATTGACCTGCCCAATATCGCGGAGCGCGAGGCCATCTTCAATATCCACCTACGCAAGCGGCGGCGCAACCCCGAAAACTACAGTCTGGCGCGGCTGGCCGATGCGGCGCACGGCTTCAGCGGCGCGGAGATCGAGCAGGCCATCATCGCTGCGCTCTACGATGCCTTCGAGGCCGGTCACGACCTTAGCGATGAGGACATCGTGAAGGCGATGCGGGCGACCGTGCCGCTCTCCGTCAGTATGCGTGAGGAGATTACCAACCTGCGAAACTGGGCGCACGCCCGCGCCCGCTCCGCTTCAGCCTGAGTGCTGAGTGCTGAGTGCTGAGTGCTGGGTGCTGAGTGCAAAAAGCCCCCAACGGGGGTTGGGGGAGAAATCTCGAACCACTCTATGGCAAAAAGCCCCCAGCGGGGGTTTGGGGGAGAAATCTCGAACCACTCTATGGCAAAAAGCCCCCAGCGGGGGTTTGGGGGAGAAATCTCGCCAAGCCAGAATGCCTATCGTCACAACGTTAACTAACAACTTTCAACCTTCAACTTATGATCGCAACTTACCAAAAACACGAACAGGCAGTCGAGCGCGTCGGCGGAGCTGCCGGTCTGGCTCTGCTGGTCTACGTCAGCGGGCTGCTCACATTGTATCCAACCGAGTGGCGGCTGGTGGTGCCGATTGCCATCTTCATCGTGGGCTGCGCTTCGTTGCCTTCGGCATATCTGCTGACCGTCGCAGCAATTGGCTACCCGCTTGCTACGCTTTCGATTTACTTTGCCGCCCTGTTCCTCGCCGTCGCCATCATCCCGATGTGGTACGCGCTGCACAACATCTGGGCGGTGTTGTTCATCGCCGCCGCACCATTCCTGGGCGGCGTGGGCCTCGGCCTGGTCGCGCCGCTGGCCGCTGGGCTACTGATGTCGCGCCGCGAAGGGCTGATCGTGGGCGGCGGTAGCTACTTTTCGCTCTGGCTGGTCGGCGCGTTGACCTATCCGCCCGACACCAGTCATGCGGCGGGGCCGCTCGACGCATTGCAGGGCCGCTTCGGGGGTGCCAACTCGTTCGAGACGATTGGCGGCGTGCTTGGCCCGCTCAATCCCAACTCCACCGTGCTGCTCGACAACCTCCTGCACACCGCAATCTGGGCCGCCGCTGGCTACGCCGTCGCGGTGGCTGCCGACTTCGGCGCGGAGCGGGCCGAGCGTCGCGCCAGGCTGCGACTGTTCGACAATCATGATAGTGGCTTCATCGTCGCCCAGATCGCCTGGCACGCATTGTTGCCGCTGGCGCTTGGTGGCGCAATCCTAACTTTGGGCTTGAGCCTCATACCCGCGTTGCTTAGTCGCCCGCTGAACAATGTTGGCGCGGATCTGCTAAACTATGGCAGCGCCGTGCTACTGGGCGGGTTGCTGGCGCTGACCCTCTGGCTGGCGCTCTGGCGTTTGCGCCAGCCGTTTAGCGCACCCACCCCCAACCCCTCCCGGCGGGAGGGGAAGGATGATATTACGCATCCGGTAGCGCGAGTGACGCAGGCAGAGCATCCCGCACTTCCTGGCGCAACCAGAACCAGCGTCGCATCGGCGACCCTCGCACCGCGTGTGGCAGCGCCGGTGGAGCCGCCCGCCCGCATCCGCCCCGATGAGGGTGAGCGAGTAATCATGATCGAGATTGATTGACGAATGAACTTTCGCCGCGATATGAGTAACAATAGCCGCCAGCGCGTCAACCAGACGAGCAATCGGGGCGGCTTCCTCAGCGCCCTGAATGGCAACACGCTGGCGACCCGCCTGCTGATCGCGGGGGTAATCGGCCTGCTTTTCTATCTATTCCCCTTGCAGTGGTTTCGCACCCCCACCATCACGGTCAAGGCCAACCGCACAGTATTTGCGCCCTCGGCCACGGTGGCGAATTCGACCAACTGTGCGCCGCATTGCGTAATCGTTACCTATGAGCTATCCGAACCAGGCGATGTTGCTGCCAGCGTGCTGAACGGGCAGAACCAGGTGGTACGTAGCATCAGCGTCAGCCCCACCAAGCAGAACGATGGGGCGCACTGGCTAGTCTGGGATGGGCTGGACAATAGCGGGGCGCTGGTGCCGGACGGCGCGTACAACGTGCAGGTAGTTGCTAATGGCACCGCCAACAAGGCGGCTGGCTCGGTTGCCGTATTGGTGGATACAGTACCGCCACCGCTCGACCTTGCCAACCTGCCCGCCGACCAGCCCAAGCCAGTGAAAACCAGCGAACTAACGGTTGATGGCGTGACCGCGCCGGGGGCGACGGTGTGGATGGATGACAATCAGACCGACCAGATTACCGCCGATGCCAATGGTGGCTTCCATCTTACCCGCGAATTGCAGCACGGCGACAACAGCTTCAAGGTTAGTGCGATGGACAAAGCAGGCAATGTGGCGGTTGCCCAGCGCACCGTCAGCCTGCTGGATCGACCGCCAGCGGTGAAGATCACCGACCCGCCCGCTGGCACCTGGACGAAGGATAGTCTGGTCACGGTCAAGGGGCAGGTGGATACCAGTAGCAAGGTAAAGGTCAACGGCAACGATGCCATCCCCGACGCGCAGGGCAACTTCGCCGCCCAGGTGGTGCTGAACGAGGGCAAAAACAGCGTGCGGGTGGAGGCAACCGATGCGGTCGGCAACGTGGGCGTGGCCGACGAGACGGTGCAGGTCAAGACCCATCCGCCGGTGGTCAATATTGACAGCCTGGACGAAGGCACGGTAGTTCACGACCCGCAGGTGGAGTTGTATGGCAAGACCGAACCGGGGGTAAAGCTTGCGGTCAACGAACAGCCGGTCAATGTGGACACCACCGGCACGTTCGTCGCGCCGGTCACGCTGGCAGCGGGGCAGAACACCTTGACCGTGCGGGCCGAGGATCTGGCGGGCAATGTCTCCACCCTGGAGCGGCACGTCAGCTTCGAGGCAGGCAGCGGCACACCGCTCTTGCCCGCCAGCGTGCCGATTGCCGCGCTAGTCGCTGGCGGTATCCTACTGCTGTGGGTGTTGTTTGGCGGCTGGCTGGGCAGCGTCAGCCTCAAATTGTGGGCAGACCGCCCCGGCATGAGCGGCGCAAATGACCGCCTCCTAATCAGCTACGCCCTATCGCGGGCGGCCAACGTTACCCTGCGGGTGGTGGATGATGAAGGCTATGTGATCGCCACAATCCTACGCAACGTGCGCCGCGATGGTGGTGAACATAACGTGGTCTGGGACGGACGCGGGCTGGGTGGGCGGGCCGCGCCGATCGGCCACTATGCCATCCAGGCCAGCGCCAAGACGATCACCAGCCAGGCCGCCGCCGCCCTGCCAGTTGACGTGGGCTATGGAAGCATCAGCGTCGGCCAGCACGATGTGGATTTCGGTCGGGTGCGGAGCGCGGAGTGATTTGAACAGCCCAGCAATCCGTGGTGACCTCACCATTGATACCTACCGTGCCGTAACTACCCCACCCACGCATGGCGTATATGGTTCTAGACTAGCAATTGCGTATGCTGATACCTGGTCAACAAACCACAACGAGCAGTATCATAACACTGCTTACGCCTACTATGGTAGTCAAGGTCAGGGCGGTGACTGCACCAACTTTGTCTCCCAAGATATGTTTGCTGGGGGTATGACCTGGTATTACGCCAACGGCGACATTACCGACCCACAAAACTGGTACTATAGCGGTTACGGCCACGATGCTTCCTTTACGTGGTCGCTGGTAGATTCTCTGCGTCAACACGCGGGGCTGCATCCTGAACGGTTCCAAATAATGACAGGTATAGGTTCACTAAATCCGGGAGACATAGTGCAACTCCAGCTCGAGCAAGATCCATCTCTGCCGTTCAACCATAGCCGCTTTTTGGTTGGGTATGGCACACCACCGTCTGATAGTGGTTCGCTCGATCGCGGTATGTTGGTGGATCAGCACACTACTACCCGCTACCATGTAGCCTGGAACTACCTAACCCAGGATATACGTGACCAATTTATACGCTATTGGCGCATTGTATACTAAACTAAATACCAACGAACAAAGGAGCAATGATCATGAGAAATAAACTAGTTACTACGTCCGTACTGATTGCCATCATGCTGCTAATAGTTGGCTGCGCCGACTCGTCCTCGTCAAACCAGGCGGCGGTACAGTCAGCTTCCACGCTTGGAGCATCCAATATCGCTAATCCCACCCCTGGCCTAGCAGAACAGCCAAACTGGCCAGTGCTGGCTGGAGGTAATCCATCGGACCAGACACAAGTTGAGGTGGTCAAAGCAGCTATCCAACATTCATACCGAGTACAATGGGAGGCTGATTGGAACAATTTCGATTACACCCAGCTTTCTACTGTCTACGCCGACGATCCCGCTGCTCCTTTGCTAGGGCGGCAACAGAAGTTCGTTCAAGATGTGATAAAGATGCAGGGGGATCAGGTAAAGGCGTTGCTGCAAGGTAGTGGCTATCTAACCCTGATGACTGCACAGCAGCTGAACGTGAGGAAGGCAGACGAAAACTGGGCGTTGACTCTAGCGAAGGCTAAAGCAGACGGGCGCGGCCCGAACAATCTGACTCCAGAGGAGCAGCGTTCCATAAATGAAGGGGTAGTCGGTGGGGCCGGGGGATATACCGACCCACAAGCAACCAAGCCAGCTTACGTAGAGCCGCCTTTCCAATTCAAGGAAATCAAGGTTGATGGCAACTATGCTGACGTAACCTACGATAGCGGCACAGCTCTGCTACGTGCCTTCCTGGTTAAAACAGCCAGTGGCTGGAAGATTGCTGGGACGGTTGCTCTCAACGCTCACTTCTAAGTCATCCCCCTGACTTGTGGAAACCCTCCATCCAGCGCAGGTTGGGGTCGTCTCCACCGGGCAAGCCTTTGCCCACTTCAATCATCTTCGCAGAGAAATCCACTGCATCTACCTGCTCCACCAGATTGATAAGAGGGCGGGCAACTCGCCCGCCCGCAGTCGGTAAGGTTCAAGCCAAGGTTAATGATGGGATATTAGTTAGGCCTAAATCCGCTTCATCCGCTTGCCAAATCCGCTGGCTGGTCGCTCCTACTTTCGCTCCTAAGCTTAAGTTATTCTGATACTGTTTTACAATCCGTTGGCGGTCTTCTCCGCTTCAGCAGAGGCCGAAGCATCCTTCCCCGGCGGCATGATCCCCTGCTGCTGCTGCTGCGGTGGGGTGAGCGGCGCGGCAGTGGGGTGGTGTCCGGGGGCAATTTCCAGGTCATAGATATCGTCCACCAGACAAAGCGCCAGGCACTCGTCAGCGGTCAGGTAGTGGTCGCGGCCAGAGTAGATGTAGTCCTCCCACCAGGCTGCATCTTGATTGCAGGTGCGCTGCGCGAACAGGTCGGAGATGATGCGCTTATAATGGTTGGCAAGCCCAGCATAGTCGCTGAAGATGCGCTCATCGTTGCCGGAGAGCGTCCACTGCGGGCTGTGCAGCATTATGGTGCTGAATGTACCCATGCTGCGCTTGTCGCCCGCCTGCATGATTACCGCGCCCATGGAGTAGGCGTAACCAGTGACTACCGTGTTGACCCGCACCCCGAACAGGTGGCGCACGCGGTAGATCATCTCGATGATCGCCAGCCCTGCGCCCACCGACCCGCCGCCGCTATTGATGTAGATGGTGATGTCAGTATCGGTCGCGTTGGCGGCGGCCCGTTGCTCGGCCATCAGCAGAATGGCGCGGCCAAAGCTCTCTGCCGCCTCATCGGTGATCTCGCCCAGGAAGTAGACACCCTGCGTCTCAAGTTCGCGATGACGCATCTGACTGCTGCGTAGTAGTTCGTCAAGGTTGACTGCCATTGTCACACCTCTTTCTCCGCTTCTCCGTTGAAGCGAACCCGTTGACTAGCCTTTCTGCGATGCCGCGCTGGGGTCAGTTTGGCGATAGCCGCGTTGATCTCCTCGGCCTCGGTCTGCTGGGTTTGCAGTAGGGTGTGCAGTTGGACGGAGCGGCGCAGGCGTAGCGCCATCGGCGCGATATTGAGAATGTCAGCCACCGTTACCTCATCGCGGCCCTCGAACGCAGCCAGGGCGCGGGCAGTCTCGAACATCACGATCTCGGTACGGTGTGAGTCTATGCCCAACTGTTGGATGATGCGGATGGCGGCACGGGCGGCATCCTCGGCGATAATCACGCTATCCACTCGGTCGCGGGCGGCGCTGATTGCTGCCTGTGCCACCGCAGTCTCATCAGTATACTGCGCGATCAGGCTCTCCGGTTCGCGGCTAAACTGGCTGTAGCGGCGGTACACCTCGATGCGCTCTTCCACGCTGCCCACCGGGTTGACGTAGATACGCAAGCCCATGCGGTCCAGCAACTGGGGACGCAGGTCGCCCTCCTCCGGGTTCATCGAACCGACCAGCACGAAGCGGCTGGGGTAGCTGCTCACCACCATCCCCCGCCGCACGATAGTGTATCCCATCGCCGCCGCATCGAGGATGGCGTTTAGCACATCGCCAGGCAGCAGGTTAATCTCGTCAATATATTGGATGTTGCCGTGCGCGTAGCTGAGGATGCCCGGCTCGAAGCGGAAGCG